>JAUNBH010000099.1 GCA_030527165.1 Clostridia bacterium | reverse complement strand
GTTTTAATATGGAAAACCGAGTTTATTGCTTATACCGAGTTTCCACCGACAAGCAGGTGGACTACAACGATAAAAGTCAAGCCGACATTCCCATGCAGCGCAAAGCCTGTCACCGTTTCGCGGATGAAAAGGGCTGGTCGATTATTCACGAAGAACAGGAGGACGGCGTTTCCGGCCATAAGGTACGGGCTGAAAACCGCGACAAGCTCCAAATCATTAAGGAACACGCCAAACAGGGCAAGTTTGACATTTTGCTGGTGTTCATGTTTGACCGCATCGGGCGCATCGCTGACGAAACCCCGTTTGTGGTCGAATGGTTTGTAAAGAACGGCATCCGCGTGTGGAGTACCCAAGAGGGCGAACAGAGGTTTGACAATCACACCGACAAGCTGACGAATTACATACGGTTTTGGCAGGCAGACGGCGAGAGCGAGAAAACCTCTATCCGCACAAAAACGGCGCTGGGGCAGCTTGTAGAGGGCGGCGGCTTTAAGGGCGGCAAAGCCCCCTTTGGCTACGACCTTGTAAAAAGCGGACGGTTGAACAAACGCAAGCACGAAGTTCACGAATTGGCTGTAAATGAGGACGAGGCCTCCGTTGTCCGTATCATATTTGACATGTATGTGCATGAGGGGTACGGGCCGCAACGCATAACATCCTATCTGAACGGCCTCGGCTACCGGGCAAGAACGGGAAAAATGTGGCATCACGCAAGCATCCGGGGGATTATTGGCAATCTCACCTATACCGGCGTTCTGCGGAGCGGGGAAAGCCGCTCACAAGTCCTCCCGCATTTGCAAATCATTGAGCCGGAGTTGTTCGAGACTGCTCAACGAATACGCGCATCCCGTGGAAATGCCGTTGAAAAGGAGCGCACCGTTCCGCTGAATACAAGGGGCAATTCACTTCTTGCCGGAAATGTATTCTGCGGTCATTGTGGAGCAAGGCTGTCTCTCACGACAAGCGGGAGGTTTTACCCTTGCAAGGACGACCCAACCCGAATTGTGAAGCGTGTGCGGTATGTCTGCTATGGAAAGACCCGCAAGCAGACGGAGTGCGACGGGCAGACCGGCTACACGGTGCATATCCTTGATGGTATCATTGAAAAAATCGTGCGGCGAATATTTGAACGGATGAAAGCTATTCCCAAGAGCGAAATCGTCAATGTCCGCTATCGTGAAAAGATGGAGGAAAGAAAAGCGCTTCTTGCGTCCGTCCGGGCAAACTATACGAAAGCCACCGCCGAGTTGGATATGCTGAAAGCCGAGGTCATTAAAGCCTTGCGAGGGGAAAGCGCCTTTACAAAGGAGCTTTTGAGTTCAATGATAAGCGAGAGCGAGGCGAAATGCGCCGAGTTGCAAAGCCTCTTTGCCGAAGCACAGACGGCCTATAACGAGGGGCAAGCAGTTTTGAAATCTCTGAATGAACAGTACGACGACATCATTTCATGGTCGGAAATGTACGACACGGCCAGTATTGAGGCCAGGAAAATGATTGTAAACTGCCTAATCAGCAGGGTGGAAGTTT
>JAUNBH010000048.1 GCA_030527165.1 Clostridia bacterium | reverse complement strand
TACCGGGGCTTTTTAGGCTGGTTGCGGGGGGGCGCGGCCGAACCGGGGGTGGCGTTTGGGCGTGCGCAAGGCTTGGCGCACGCCAGCGCGCAGCTGCGCGCCGGCCGCGCCGGCTTATTTACCCCGGCGCTGGTATGCGTGCAGTCTGTCGCGGAGCATGGAGGCGTGCAGCCCCTCGTCTATGGCGAATTGAGCGAACATGGCGGCGGCTTCGGCATCGTCCGCTATTTCGTGCGAGTACGACTCGAAGTCCCGCACCAGCTCCATTGAGTTCTCCCAAGCCCGAAGCAGCCTGTCGCGGGTTTCTATTCGGATTCCGTGTTGTCCGTGCATACAGCATCCTCCTTTTTGGGTAGTATCCCCCGCTGCCGCGCGGATATACGCTGCCGCCCCGGATGTATGGGCAAGTCGTCTGCGGCGGCGATGTTGCCCACGGCGGAATCCAGCAAGTGCTTAAGCGCGCTGCTCAACAGCCTGCGCGTGTCTTCGTCCACGGCCTTGTATGCCTTAAGCGTCGCGTAGAGGCTGCGCGGCTGCACGAGGTCGGAAGTCAGGCTCGCGCCGCCCGCCGAAAGCAGCTCGTAGAGCACGTCCACGAACTTACCGCGCTCCTCGGGGGTGAGCGCGCAGAGCCAGTCTTTTACGACTTTGTCCGTTATTCTGCTCCCCTCCGTGACGCGCCGCAGGCGTATGAAGTCGTTGCCGAGCACGCTCCACGAGTATGGGTCGTGCTGGAGTATTCCCCTTTGGCGGCTGTGCACGACGGTGTAGTCGTCCTCGTGCTGCAAGAGCATGCCTATGATGGACGACTGCGGCACAAAACTGTGTATGCGCTCCAGCAGCTCCGCGTAGCCGGGGCTGGAGAGTACGCTGTCGGTAAAGCCCGGCCCGTCGTTGTTGTACACGGCCAGTATCCTGCCGCGAACCTGCGGAGGACACTGCGTCGCTGCGTATATCGCCAGATTGCCGCCCTTGGAATGCCCTCCCAACCGCAGCGCGCCCCCGAATGCCGCCGCTATGCGCTCCGCATACTCCAGCGCGGCCGACTGCGCGGGCACTGTGTCGCGAAAGCTCATGTTGAAGTCCTCCTTCCAGCCGACGAGCGTGGAATCCGTGCCCCTAAACGCCAGAAAAGCCGTGCCGTCCTCCAATAGCGCGGTATAGGCAGCAAACTGCATCTCCTTCTCGGGCAAAAACACGTCCTGATACGCGGTCAGGCGCATGTGGGCAAACCTGCGCGATGCGGCGAGCCTGCGCATGAGCCCCGCGTCGGAAGGGCTTCTTACCCTGCCCTGCTCTGCCGCCGGCCTGGAGAGGAACGCGCTTACCGCTTCCGCCAGGCTCACTTGGGCAGCCGCGTCGGCGGGTATGCAGCCCTGGAAGCGCACATACGCGAGCGTGGAGAGTATCAGACCGTCGACGGGGGAGAACGGGCTCTGCTCCAGGCTGAGATCCCCGCGCCAGGCGATATAGGCGAGCATTCCGCTGTAATCGTTCACGACAACACTCCTTCGGCTTGTATTCTCGGCTACGGATTCTGACGCTTCAGCTTCCGCAGCTCCGACTTGCGCTCGGCGTCGATGCGCCGGCTTTCGATGGCCTTGCTTATCGCCTTGTTGTGCGTCCACACGTCGAGCGCCCCGCTGCACAGCAGCTCGAGCGCGGCGTCGTAGCGCTTGGCGAGCGCCGTGGCGACGTACCAGGCGCGCATCATGTCCACATAGTACTCTCCCGGGGCGATTTGCGCCACGCGCTCGAGCTGCCACGGCTCAAAGCGCTCGTCCAGGAAATGCCGCATGAGCACGCCTATGCCGTAGCGCGCGGTATAGACCGCTTTGGAGTCCATCCAGGCGCACGCCCGCTCGAGCAGCGCATCGGGGCGCGCCGCCAGCGCCTTGGGATTCATGGAGTCGCAGGTCGCCCAGTTGTCGATATGCGGCAAAAAGCGCTCTACCGCCGCCATGGCGCGCTCCGCATCGGCTATGCGCTCTATCAAAAAGGCGTGCAGATTGTTTTCCTCGTGCCAAGCGTGCGGCAATCGCTCCATAAAGGCGTCGGCGCAGGGCGTGCCGGAGAGCTCGCGCGCCAGCGCGCGAAGCGCCGGAGTGCGCACGCCGAGTATGCGTCCGCCGTCCACGGTGGGGATGAGCCTGCGGGTAAATTGGGCGTACCCGGCATCGCTCAGCGCACGCAGCCGCGGCAATATACAGCCTTCATATTCACCGGGGCGCATCGGGGAGTCCTCCCTCTGCGACGGAGTCGAAGGCGGCTATCAGCGCCCTCGCGGCTTCGGCGGGCGCCATGCGCGTCACGTCGAGCTTGAGTGTGTTGAGCGCGCCGTACATGGGCAGCCTTGCGACGCTGCGGCGCACTATGTCCTCGCTGCGCACGCCCGCGGCTATGTCGCGCCGCAGGCGCTCCACCAGCGCCTCCTCGGAGCACACGAGTGACGCGGAGCGCACCTCGCAGCCCTCGAGCTCCAGCCGTGAGAGCAGTTCGTCAATTATGCGCTGCTCGTGCAATACCCAGCAGAACACTATGTTGTCATACGCCGAACAGCGCAAAAAGCCGTTTAGCAGGAAGCACGCGTTGGCCATGGCCATTTCCCGCGTCTGCGGGGTGTCCGTGAACGGGTCGGCCGTCCAACACCAGTCCCCGTCGAGAAAGGCGCAGTGCGGGAGCGCTTTTAACAGCTCCCTGCCTACGGCAGTCTTGCCCACGCCCATTGCGCCGCCGACTATGTACAGGTGTTTCATGGCGCTCCGCCCCCGCTTCCACAGCTTCGGGCGCGCCGCGCCTCGCAGCCATCGCCCGTCTATTCTATTTCTATTGTAACATCTCGAACCAGTTTGGCAATGCTCGTGTCTGCGACAAAACTGGGTAAGCCGTACAGAACGAGTACCTCCGCGATATCGTTCGCGGCTATGTAATCCGCTGCGGAGGAGTTGAAGAATCGCAGGTCTAACAGGTGCGTCTGCGCATACTCGTCCACCACGAACTGCGCAAACGAGTTTGCATATGAGTCCTTGAGTATCAACAGATTGCCCTCGCCCTTGCCCGTTACCACCGTGACCGCCTGGTTGGAGTTGAGAAACACGGCGTACTTGTCCTGTCCGTCGAGGTATTTGCGCTCGTATATGCTGTCGGCGACGTATGTGCCTCCATTGTAGTTTACTATGTGGTTTTGCTCCCTGTAATACGCGGTTATGACGTCATATGCCGCGAATGGGTAGTTGACCTTGGAGTATGTGGTGCCCCTGAAGTCGTCGCACAGCGCCTCGGCAGTCCACTCGGCGAGCGGGGCGGCTGCTTCGCCCTTGCTCTGCTTCCAGGCGGCGTAGCAGTAGTACGCGCCGAGGCTCGTGTAGTGGTGGTCGGTCTTGTAGTATATGTATTCGCCTCGGTGCTCCCGCAGCGCGCCCGCCGCATCTACCAGGCGCAGGCCCGCCGCGGCGGCGCTCTCGAGCAGCTTCGATTGGTCTGCGCACGGCGCGAGCGCGGGCAGCTTGTCCGTCAGTATCTCGGCCGCGCCGGGCACGAGCATTATCCTCACATCGACGCCGCTCTCCGTAAGCCCGTCCGAAAACGCCTTAAGCGCGGCGAGATTCGCCTCGTACTGCGCCGCGTCGCAGCGCGTGAACGCCTCGATAAGGTACCCGTCGTCGCAGAAGTACACGCCGCCGGATTCGCGCTTGCCGGACGCGAGCTCCGTCAGCGTCTTCAGCGCTATCCATTGGTCGCGCAGGGGAAACTGGTCCGCCAGATACGATTCCACGTCGCGGCCGAAGCGGCCCGAGAGAACCCTCTCTCCCGTGAGACGGGGAGCCTGTGTCAGCGTGCGCCGTTCGCTTTCGGAGTAGAAGCGGTCGGGCAGGAGCAGACCGCTCAGTGCGCCTGCCAATATGGCTGCGCAGAATATCAATGCTATGACCACACTGCTTTGTTTACCCATAGATACACCTCAAAACCGGAAGTAAAGGAACGGGTTGTAGGAGCCGCTGATGAGGTACGCCACGGAGAATACCATGACCACCGCGACTGCCGCAGCGTCGCCCACGCACATGGCGACGTGGGAGCATTTCGCTTCGAGCCGCGCGCGCAGCTTTGAGAACAGGGGTGTGGCAGCGGCGACGCATATCAGAAACAGCGGAAGATAGCTCAGCAGTTGGTACAGTGCCGCGGAGTCGGCAAAGCCGGCGCAGCCGCCGAACATCGCCCTGAGGAACACTGCGCCCTGCGCCATGTCTTCAAACGCGAACAGCACCCAGCTGAGCATTACGAGCGACAGCGTGTACAGCCGCCGAACGAAAGAGGGTGCTCTCTCCAGCAGGCGGAGCAGAAACAGCTTTTCGACTATCAGCAGCACGCCGTAGTACGCGCCCCACAGCAAGTAGTTCCAACTCGCGCCGTGCCACAGGCCGGTCAACAGCCACACTATCGCCACATTGCGCAGCTGCAGCGCCAGGCTTCCGCGGTTGCCGCCGAGCGGTATGTACACATAATCGCGGAACCAGGTCCCGAGCGATATATGCCATCTGCGCCAGAATTCAGTTATGCTCCTCGCCGCGTATGGGTAGTTGAAGTTCTCGAGGAAATCGAAGCCGAACATCCTCCCGAGCCCTATCGCCATGTCGGAGTAGCCGGAGAAGTCGAAGTATACCTGCAGCGCGAACGCCGCCAGCCCCAGCCAGGCGCCCAGCGCACTGAGTTGACCTATGTCCGAGCCCGACACCGCGTCCCACAGCAGCCCTATGTTGTTAGCGAGCAGCACTTTTTTGCCCAGTCCCAGCGCAAAGCGCTTCGCGCCGTCGCCAAATCCGTCTATGCCATGCTCCCTATTGTTTAGCTGATAGGCTATGGTGCGGTAGCGCACGATGGGGCCCGCGATGAGCTGCGGGAACAGCGACACATAGACCCCGAAGGATACTATGTTGCGCTGCACCCGCGCCTCGCCCCGGTACACGTCGATGGTGTAGCTCATGGTCTGGAACGTGTAGAAGGATATGCCTATGGGCAACGGCAGATCGAGCGGGGTTATGCCGGCGCCGAACAACCCGTTTACGGACTCGATAAGGAAGCCGCCGTACTTGAACAGCCCGAGTAGCGCGAGGTTCACGCAGACGGACAGCAGCAGCCACAGCTTCGCTCCCGGCGTGCCCCGCCGCTTCTCGACCGCCATGCCGCAGCAGTAGTCGACCGCAGTCGAGAACAGCATCAGGCAGACGTATATAGGCTCTCCCCACGCGTAAAACACGAGGCTGAACACGAATAGTACCCCGTTTTTGAGCGCTCGCGGCACGGCGTAGTACAACCCCAGGACGACCGGCAAAAACAGGAACAGGAATGTCAGGCTGGAGAAGACCACGCCTTGACTCAGCCCCCTATGAGCCCGCCGAACATGCCGCCTTGACCGCCGTCGTCCTCAGGGACTACCGCGAGGTTTTCGGGCGCGGCGCCGAATATGCTCTGCCAGGCGGCGTCCACTTTGGCGTACTCGTCACTTGCCAGGCGCGCTTCGTCCTCGGCGGTCGCGTCCTCGCCCGCCGCTGCTCCGGCAATTATGTAGGCAACGTAATTGCCGCTCTTGAATATGCGCGCACCGAGCACTTTCGCGGCGTCGAAGGGATACATCCGGACATAGCCCGCCGACTGCGCGAACGCGGCGTTAAACGCCTCGACCGCCTCGTCCGCGTAACCGTCCGCAACCTCGAGTATTACTACCGTATCGAGGTATACGCTGGAGACGGCGTTCTCCTTGGCCGCAAAGCCCTCCACTTTGGACATGTCCAGCCCGTAGTAGTCCGCGAGCCTGTCCGCGTCTATGGCGGTGTCGCAGAGGTAGCCTTCGCCCAGCGCGGAGCTGATGGCGGCCTCTATGTCGGCGGGAGCGACGTTCACATTCTCGGGTTCGACCGGCGTGCAGGCGGCGCAGAGCGCCAACGCGGCTGCCAGGACTATAATGGCGATTCTCTTCATTATTGCATTCTCCTTTGTTTTGTCGGCGCGCTCGAGTTTGCCCGCAAGTGGCAGTAACGCGCCCGCATATATAACGAGTGCAGGCGAAAAAATGCCGGAAGAAATTTCCCTCCGGCATTTGCGTGCGCGGCGGCCGCTAACGCGCGTTCGCCGATATGACTGCCGCGTAGGCCTCTAAAACGGCGGCTTCGGACGCGCCGTCGAGGTTGCACAGAAAGCAGTTCTGCTCGCCGTCGCGCCACTGCAGCTTCCAGTAGACGCTCGTTCCGTCGCTGTGCGCGTACAGCACGGCGCCCGTGCTCGTGTCGACGACGCGCGAGCTTGTGACATCGTACGCGATGCCGGATATGTCGCCGTCCTGCGTCGACGCCATGACGTAGTAGGCGTTTGAGTGCAGCTCAAAATCCATACATGCGGCGTCGCCGCCGAGTATGGAGCAGCGCACATTTTCCGCGCCGTCCGGAGCGCGGAGCTCGACGCCTATGCTGAGGAAATCGTCGGGGGATTCCACTTCCAAATAGAGCGCGCCCGCAAAAGGGCCCTCCTGGTCGGGGAACTGCGGCACGCTGCCGGGGCTTAGCACTGCGAGCGCGAATACCGCTGCGCACAGGCACGCCGCGACCGGTATGAGCACGCGGAGGGATTTCGGCGGAATGCGCCGCTTTGCTTCCACCCTCTCCGCGCAGCTCGCATACACGCGCTGCTGCGCCCCGGGCTCCGGCGCAATCGAGTCTATGGAGCGGCTGATTCTGTCGTCTTTCAGTTGAAATCACCTCCCAGCTTCTCTCTTAGGATGCGGCGGGCTTCGCTAAGGTGGTTGCGGACGGTGGAAGCGTTGCGCTTGAGCAGGCGCGCTATGTCGTCCGTGGCGTAGCCCATGTAGTAGTAAAGGTACACGACGTCCTTGTATCTGGCCGGCAGGCTCAACACCACGCCGAGCGTTTCGTCTATTTCGTAATCGGCTTCCGCGCCAACCTCAGGGCAGGCCTCCATCGAAACCGTGTTGCGCCGCCACCACTGCTTAAGCCTGTCCTTGCACAGGTTGATAGCGGTCACTGTTAGCCATGCCCGCTCGTGATCGGCATCGTTAAACGTGCGGTCGCCCGTCAGCACCTTGACAAACACGTCCGCCGCGCAGTCTTCCGCGTCGGATGCGTTCTTCATGTATGCAAAGCACAACCTGTACACCAATGTGAAGTTGCGCGAGTAAAATGCCGCAAATTCTTCGCTCCCGTGCGACAGGGACGCGGACATAGGCGAATCCTCCTCATGCATATAACGATTCTGCGCGCGGTTTTGCCGGGGTCGTGGCTCCAGCCTTGATTATAACACGGAATCCGCCCGACCGCTGCGGCGGGGCGGGCAATGCGGGTTGGGTGCTCCGCCCGGGGCCGGCGCGGCCGAAACGGCGAAGCCGTTTCAGCGTGCGCAAGGCTTTGCGCACGCCCGCGCGCGTACGCGCGCAGGCCGCGCCCCCGCTTCCCGCGTCAGCGGGAAGCTACGTTGCGAGCGGGTGGGTGGGGGCGCGCACGCGCCAACAATAGATGAGGCGTTTATGCGGCGAGTCCCGACTCTCGCCGCGCTGTCAGTGTCATGTAGGGGGTACAGTTTAATGACGGATTTGTTGCATAATCAAACTGAAACGCGCTGTTTTTTTATACTTACGCGAGCTCGCGGCGATATTGCCGTACACTTACAAAAAAGCACATTTTCACAAAAATAATACTGTACATTCACCTAAAAAGCGTATATAATATCTGTGCAGGTTGATGCAATGCGTTTTTCTGCAAGTGTAACTTGGCGACTTGCGCGCGCTCGGTTAACGCAGTTAGGTTGCTTTCATCCGATTTTTGTATAATAGAACCGGAATGTACCAAGTAGAGGAAGCGTGAAGAGGATATTGAGGACAACTGTCGTGGTGTTTGCCCGACATCACGCCGACGCAAACGACTAAACAGGAGGTCAATATGAAAAAGCTAATTTCCGCAATGTGCATGACGATCGCCCTTCTCATCTGCGTTTCGGCATGTGCACCTGCGACACAGGTCGAGCAAACGCCCCCGCCTGCCCCGCTGACCACGCCGCCAAGCGGCGACCCGCTCGCAGCGCAAAAAACCACGGAGCCGCCGCGCGAAGTGCTGGAAGTCATGCCGATTCCACGCAGCGGAACTGATGGGTATGAGGAGGCGCATGCTGAGTTTGTCGAAAGACAGCGTGAAGGCACGGCTCATTTTGAGAACGCAGTTGCGGCTTTTCTTGCGGACGGCTCTGTGGCCGAACTCGTTCCGCCCTTGTATTCATACGAGAGCGCGATGCTCTTAGAGTGGGAGGATGACGAGGACTACCTCCAAAAGCGCCATAATCTGATAGGACTTGATAACTGTTACAACCTCTTCGATAATCCTATGGGATGCATTGCTACAAGTGGCACTCTGGTCCACATGCCCCAGGGCGCCGTGCGTCTGATACCGGATGGGGATTACGGCTACTTGATGTACGACTTGGACAACGGTATGCGCATGTTCTTCTTCTTTGGTGCCGATGGGCTGAAAGAAGGCGTCGCGTTCTCTGGCTCGGTGAGGCTCGGAGTGACCGTGATAATGGGCGATAAGCTCTCGTATTCGGACTACGCAGACATGGCCGTGGGGGATGAACTGTCGACGCTC
>JAUNBH010000098.1 GCA_030527165.1 Clostridia bacterium | reverse complement strand
TCCAGAAAAGCGCAACCTTGCCGACACGTGCGGAGGTGTGCTCCTCGATCACATCACGAGCGGCGCGATCCAGCGCGCCCCAGAAAGCGACGATGTGCGGGTTGGCCGCGCGCCATGCGTCTACCAGCGGCTGCATTTCCTCTTCCGGCATCTTTGCGCCCATCGCCTTCAGCGCGCCGACGCCCCCGCCATAGCCGCAGCTCAGCGTAGCCTGCTTACCCTTCTGCCGGTATTCGTAGTTCGGGTTGCCTCTGACGATACTCTCCTTTGGCACAGAAAACATGCGGCTGGCGGTGGCCTCGTAGATTTTGCCGCGCCCGCGAAACTCGTCCAGCACCCATTCCTCCCCGGCAAGCCACGCGAGCACGCGGGCTTCTATTGCGCTGAAGTCAGCCACGATGAAGCGGCAGCCGTCCTTGGGGATGAAGGCCGTGCGAATAAGTTCTGAGAGTGTGCTCGGCACAGAGCCAAAGAGCAGCTCCAACTGTTCCTCGTCACCAGCCTTCACAATGTCTCTGGCGAGCGACAAGTCGGGGAGGTGATTCTGCGGTAGATTCTGCGCCTGCACAAGCCTGCCCGCCCATCTGAAGGTGCGGGAAGCGCCGCCGAATTGCAGCAGCCCGTGAACGCGCCCATCCCGGCACACTGTCCGCGCCATCGCCTCGTACTTTTTGACCGAGGTTTTGGATAGCTCCAGTCGCAGATTGAGCAGCTCACCAACGATACCGTCGGCATCCTTCGCTTTTTCCTGTACAATGCGTTTAGCGAGAGATTCCATCGGCATATCCTGATCGGCGAGCCAGACTTTGAGCTGCGACACAGAGCCGGGGTTTTCAAGACCGGTCAGTTCCTGCGCCCGCTGGAACGCTTGCGCCGAAAACGCCTGATCGACCGCCATCGCCTGTTTCACCAGCAGCCTGTCCACCCGGACGCCGCGATCATTGATGCGCTGGTCGAGGGCATACAGCTCCCACTCGTATTCGGGGAGCGGGTGCGCTTCCAGCGCTTTACGGACGGCTCGTTCCGTTTCCACGTCCTGGGCGTTATAGGCTTTGTACGTTTCCCACTTCTCGGGGGCATGCTGAGGCAGGTTGCGCGTCCTGCCATCGTTGGTTTTTGTCGCTTTGCAAGGAACAGAGAAGTAGCGGATCAGGTCTTTGCCTTCTTCCATCTTCTTTTCGGTCAGATTGAGCGCCACCGCGACGTCGGCAAGGCGCGCGGGAAGCGTCAGGTAGGAGGCCATCACTGCGGTACACCGCCATTGTCGTGGATCGAGCCAATGACCGAGATATTTCGATAAGCAAACTCGCTCGAAAGCCGCGTTGTAGGCATACTTGTGAATGCCGGGATCATCCAGTGCGGCAAGAACATCGGACGGCAGGCGCTCGCCGCAAGCCAAGTCTACCTATAGGCTTCCCCCGCCGCCTCATGGGGCGCGAGGCAGGCCTTCATGTTCGCCTCAACGACATTCTCGATGTAGGTAAAATCCCGGCTCTGCCGGCCATCGCCGTGTATCGTCGGCGGCTCATCG
>JAUNBH010000097.1 GCA_030527165.1 Clostridia bacterium | reverse complement strand
TTTACATACTGACAAACCCATCATTCCCGGAATACGTCAAAATAGGATATGCCGATGACATAGAAAAGCGGTTGGCACAGCTCAACCGCAGCGAGTGTACGCCATTTGCCTTTCGCGTATATGCCACCTATGAGGTCAACTCACGGCTATCCGATTTGAAGATTCATTCCATCATAGATAAGCTGCGCCCGGACTTGCGCTCGATTGAAAACTTCGAGGGCAAGAAGCGCGTGCGCGAGTTCTACGCCATGTCCCCCGAAGACGCCTACTCGATTTTGGAGGCGATTGCCGAAATGCACGGCTTGGGAGACAAGCTCAAGCGCATAGCGCCCAATGAGCAAGAAATTCAGGCTGAGAAAGCCGCGCAGGAAATCGACACGGAGCACACGGAGCGGGCGTCGAACTTTTCATTCTCAAAATGCCAGATACCCATAGGCGCGCAAATTGAATATGCGTATGACGCCAGCCTGAAGGCCAAGGTTGTCGATGACCGCAACGTGGAGTATAACGGCGAAACCATGTCGCTGACTGCACTGGCAAAGCTGCTGTCTGGCAAAAAATATGCCATAGCCGGACCGAAGTTCTTCAAATACAACGGAGAGTGGCTTAATGATATAAGGCAGAGTTTGGGTGTGTAAGTGGAATTATGTATAGTAAGGATTATTGAGATATAAGTTAAACGCTTGCTGCATTGACACCTGGCATACTGTTCGTTGTGTAATGATCAAGAGCACAAGGTTACCGATGATGAGACGTGTATTGCAGCATTCGAAGCGAGACGGTCGAATTGCTTTGTTAGGGTGTATAGGTAAGCCTTTTTCATCTAAATACGCAATTAACACTTCACATAGCGCTTAACGGACTCCTGTAAATATTGCGTCGCCCGCTTTACCGCCTTTCGCACTTCCTGTCAGCAGGACGCGATGGCGTTTCATTTGGAGTAGGCGCATTAGGCGCGCTCATACCTGTGCGCTTGATTTTTGGGACAAGCGCGTGGGCGCATATGCCCGCAACCGCAGCGCATGGGCGGCATAGGCTTATGGCATGGGGGTGATTTAATGCTTACGTCAATTCTGACCATGATACGCGAGATGTTGTTGCTAACTGGGTACCTGTCGTCCAAGAAGTCATATCCCGAGCCGCTGAGCGCGGCAGAGGAGCAGGAATACGTCGACCGCTATGAGCGCGGGGACATGGATGCGAGAAACAAACTGATAGAGCACAACCTTCGTCTGGCGGCGCATATTGCGAAGAAATACGCATCGCCCAACAGGGAGCTCGAGGACTTGATATCCACGGGCATGCTCGGTCTGATAAAGGCAGTAAACACATACAAGCGCGCAAAGGGCTCATCCCTCGCAGCCTATGCTGCGAAGTGTATTGAAAATGCTATCCTATCATAACGGAACAACTTGATGCCGAGGTAGCGGAACGCACGCCTTTTGACGAAAAATGGCGCGTGCTTTACCACCTATGCGGACGCAAATATATAATGATTTGCAATATATCAGGCGCTGTCAGGCTCGCACCCCTCGTGATTTTGTCTTTCCCGCTGCTCGCGGC
>JAUNBH010000047.1 GCA_030527165.1 Clostridia bacterium | reverse complement strand
CCCTGACCTCCAGCGTGACAGGCTGGCATTCTAACCAACTGAACTACCGGGCCGTAAAAATGGTGGGCCTTCAGGGACTCGAACCCCGGACCAATCGGTTATGAGCCGACCGCTCTGACCAACTGAGCTAAAGGCCCATTCTTACGGAAGTTGGTGACCCCTAGGAGACTCGAACTCCTGTTACCGCCGTGAAAGGGCGGTGTCTTAACCGCTTGACCAAGGGGCCGAGACATGGTCGGGGTGGGGGGATTTGAACCCACGACCCCATGCTCCCAAAGCACGTGCGCTACCGGACTGCGCTACACCCCGATTGCCTTTCACGTCGCACGGGAGATATTATACATAAGCCCGCTGACAATGTCAAACACTTTTTTTGTATATCGAGGCTAAAACAGGACTCCGCGCAGCGGCATGCCGAGACAGGCAAATGCGGCTTGCGTGGAGACGAAATATGTATTAAAATGTGGGAAAATGTTTGAAAGCGGTGCTGTGTTGTGTTCTCAGGCGTGAGAAAACTCGCCTCACGGGAAATATGGAGTGAGCTCAAGTGGGCAAGCCAATGCGCCTTTACTCACAGGACGTCGATAGCGCTGTACACGCTGCTGGGAATACTTAGCGCGGGCTTTGGGCTCGTAAGCAGCATTTTTCTGAAGAACTTAATCGACGCGGTCGAGGCGCGGGAGTTGACCGCCGTGCTGGGCGCGGCGTGCGTTATGGCGGCGGCGCTCGCGGCGAATGTGTTGTTGGGCGCGCTTACGTCGCGCGTTACCGCCCGCATAAGCATAAAGGTGCGTAATTCCATACAATCCTCCGTGTATGACAGAATCATGGTGGCCAACTGGGAGGACATAGGCGAGTACAGGAGCGGCGACCTGCTCAACAGGCTCACATCGGACGTATCCACGGTGGCGACTAACACGATAACGATAGCGCCGACTTGCGTGACCTCCGCAATGCAGTTTCTGGGCTCGCTGGCGGTGATATTCTACTACGATTGGATAATGGGGCTGCTTGCGCTTATAGGTGTGCCGTTGACCGCGCTGCTGACCCGCCTCGCGGTGGACAGGATGCGGAGGTCGAACAAGCGCATGAAGGAGGCGGACGCTGCGCTGATGGCGTTTTGCGAGGACTCCGTGTCAAATGTGCAGACGATAAAGGCATTTGACATAGCGGCGCTCTTCGGCAGGAACATGCGCGCCGTTCAGGAGGAGAGCAAGGCCGCGCATCTCAAGTACAACTGGTTGAGTGTTATGGCGCATTCGGCTATGGGAGTAGTGGGCCTGATAGTGTCGGGAGGGTGCTTCGGGTGGAGCGTGTTCAGGCTGTGGCAGGGCGTGATATCGTTCGGGACTATGACGATGTTCTTACAGCTCTCATCACGGCTGACCGCAGCGTTCTCGTCGCTCGCGGGGCTGATACCCGCGCTCATAGCTACTGCCACTTCGTCGGGCAGGATAATGGAGTTGTGTGGGCTTGACAGTGAGGATGGCGCGGCGGACGCCGGGGACGCTGCGTGCGCAGGGGTGTATCTCAACGGCGTAAGCTTCACATACAAGGACGGCGTAGAAGCCATAGTCAACTCCACGCTGTACGCACGGAGGGGGGAGACCATAGCGATAGTGGGGCCGTCCGGCAGAGGAAAGACCACGCTCATTCGCATACTCTTGGGCCTGCTGGAGCCCGATTCCGGGGAGGCGTATGTGGACTGCGGAGAGGGCGTACGGGCGGATATATCACCCGCGACGCGCAAGCTCTTCTCATATGTGCCGCAGGGGAATACAATTTTCGCAGGCACGATAGCGCAGAATCTGCGACTGGCAAAGGACGATGCAACGGATGCCGAGTTGGCGGCGGTGCTTGAGCTCGCACAGGCGCATGATTTCGTGCGCGAACTGCCGGACGGCATTGATACAGTGGTAGGAGAGCGCGGCAAAGGCCTGTCGGAGGGACAGGCGCAGAGGCTGGCAATTGCGCGTGCGCTGCTTAGAGGCGCACCTGTGTTGCTCATGGATGAAGCGACCAGCGCCCTGGACATGGATATGGAGGCAAAGCTGCTGGAAGGGCTGGAGGAGTTCAGGCGCGACAGGGTGTGCATTATTGCTACGCACAGGACGCGCATCTTGGCTGCATGCGACAGGGTCTACATGGTAGACGGCCGCAATACGCGGCTCATGACGGCGGCCGAAGTGGCGGCATTGGCAGGTGAGGAGCGTTGAAGCTATCCGATGATGCCAGGCGAGTGATCGACGCAAGGGAGCTGTTTGACGCTTGTTGCGAACTCATCGACCAGGGCGAGAGCGTTACTATTCTCGCGCACGGCTCCAGCATGACGCCGTTTTTGGCGGACGGGCGGGACGGCATAGTGCTGTCGCCCATTACCCGTGAGATAGTGCGCGGGGACATAGTGCTCTATCGCCGCGACAGCGGGCAGTATGTGGTACACAGGGTGTTCCGCGCGAGGGAGCATGATTTCGATGTGATCGGTGATGCCCAAACCTTTGTAGAGGTGGGCGTGCGGCGTGAGCAGCTGCGCGCAGTGGCGTCGACAGTGGTACGAAAGGGCAAGCGCCTGCAGAAGGGCGACCTCTTATGGGAGTTTTTCGAGCATGTGTGGTTGACGTTGCGGCACCTGCGCCCTGCGATGATACGCGCCTACGGCGCCGTGAGACGGCGAAAGACTGATCGATGAGGTGAAGCAATGAGAATGGTGGACATTCATAATCATAGCGTGTATTCGATTGACGACGGCTCTGCGAGCGTGGACGAATCGCTGGCAATGCTCGAGATGGCGGAAGAGGAGGGAATATGCGCGATAGTGCTGACGCCCCACAGCGAGTCCTTCGCATATAGATCGCGCGGGCTGGAGGGGTACTATCTCAAGGTAGAGCGGCTGCGAGCGCTTGCGGAGGAGTATCTCGTAGGCGTAGAGCTGTACACGGGCATGGAGATAAGGTGCACCGGCCACGGGAACATACTGGAACAGCTCAACGACGGACGGCTGATAACGCTAAACGACACCGCATACCCGCTGATTGAGTTCAGCTTTGACGAGATGTACAGCGACGTGGCGCGCGCCGTGAACAAGCTGGCAGGCGCGGGTTACACGCCCATAATCGCGCACCCGGAACGCTATCATTGCATTCAGGAGGATGCGGCGAGGGCGTACGCATTAGTCAAAGCGGGGGCGTTGCTGCAGTTGGACAAGGACAGCCTGCTGGGAAACCTGGGCTTCGAGGCGTTGGAGTGCTCCGTTGAACTATTAGAGCACAGACTCGTGCACGCAGTGGCAACCGACGCCCACAGGTGTCAAGCCAGGGGACGCTGGTCGTACGGCGAGTACGGCAACGTCGCAAAAACGCCTCGATTGGCACGCACTGCGGAGATACTGGAGTCCGTTATGGGCGCGGGTGCCGCAAAGCTGCTGCTTGAGGACAACCCAGCGAGGATAATCGACAATCAATCTATTACTACCGACGGTGCGATACCGTTCGACTAAGGAGTTTGCTGTGAAGAAAAAGACGGCGCTTATTATTACTGCTACCGTATTGGCGATGTGCGTGCTTATCGTATGCTTTCTGCTCTACCGTGATAGGGAGAATAGGCTGCGAGGCGGTTACTCGCCGATGATAATGCTCGACACGGATACCATAATGGTGAGCGTGTCTGCGACCGATGAGGAGTTGCTCGCCGGAGTTACAGCGTTGGACAGGGAAAACGGCGATGTAACGGACTCTCTCATCGTCGAGGGCATATCTCCGTTTTACGCGGAGAACCGCTGCATAGTGACGTATGTGGCGTTTGACGAGAGCAATAATGTCTCCAAGATCAGCAGAATTGTCGAATACACGGACTATACTCCGCCGGTATTTGTCATGACGGAGCCGTTGAGCATACCCATTAGCGAAGCGCTGACGGCAGATTTAGCCTCTTACGTTCAAGCGTATGACTGCAAGGACGGCGACATATCGAGAAACATAAAGGTCAGCCTCCTCGGGGGAGTGGTGAGCATAGGCGCGGTGGGCGAGTACGATGTGCAGCTTCGAGTAACAAACAGCCTGGGTGACACGGCGACGGCAGTGGTTAGACTCGAGGTACACAACAGGGGCTATTCGGACTCCAGAAGCACACCGGACATTCGTCTCAGCAACTATATACTGTACACGGACGTGGGTGAACGCGTCGATGTAGAGGGGAATGTCGCGGGCATCGTGCTCTACGACGAGCTTCACACTTTGGAAGGATACAGGCGCGAGCATACACTGATAATTGACGATTCCGGAGTCGATTACAATACTCCGGGGCAGTACGAGGTGGTGTATCGCTCCGTATCGGAGGAGGCCAACCTCGGGACCGCACGTCTGATAGTGATTGTAAGGGGGGCTGAGTAATATGCCTTCAAGCGCATCAAGACAGAAGGGAGCGAATGGCTCGTTCGACCTGTCGAGTATAATACGCGACATACTCGTACGATGGTGGGTATTACTGATTGCAGGGATGGTATTCGTCATGGCGAGCTATGTGTTCATAACGGAGACCTATACGCCGCGTTACAGGACGACGGCGACCATGGTCGTGACCATGTCGACGAGTACATACTACTCGGCAAGCAGCTTCAGTATGACTGCAAATCTTGCGAACGTGCTCTCAAGGGTGCTCAATAGCGAGGTGCTTAAAAACGCCGTCGCGGAGGAGATAGGCGTCGGCGATTTTGACGGAGACATAGTAGCGGAGCAGATACCCGAGACCAATCTCTTGGCGATAAGCGTTGACGCGTCGTCGCCGGGGCTTGCGTTTCGCATGTGCAAAGCCGTTATAGAGAACCATAGCATAGTCACGGAGCACGTTCTGGGTGATGTCGTGATGGAGGTGCTGCTGGCGCCGGAGGTTCCCACAAGTCCCATCGACCAAATGAACAGGCGCAACGGGGTAATCCAATATACCGCGATAGCGATGGTGGTGCTCGTCCTGGGCATGGGAGTGCTTTCATATTACAGTGATAAGGTGAAGAACGAACGGGACGTGGCGCTGAAGCTGGATACGGAGCTCATTGTCAGCATACCGCACGAGCGAAAGAGCCGCAACAGGGCGTTGCGAAGCCGCAGGCGCGCAAAGCCCGCGTGCCTGATAAGCCTCGCTACGACCAGCTTCAGGTTCATTGAGATGTTCAAAATAGCGCGGACGAAGATAGATTTGCGCTGCGGCCGTGAGACCGGGCATATACTGCTTGTGACGGCAGCTGCGGAGGGCGAAGGCGTGTCTACGATAGCCACCAACCTGGCGCTCGTAATGGCGGAGAATAACAGGCGCGTGTTGCTCGTAGACGCAAACACGAAGGATCCGTCGATAGGTCGTATGCTGAGGAAGCGCCCTGCTCAGGGAAAGAGCTTGACGGATGTAGTTTCGGCGCCAATACCGGTCATGGAGCTGCAGCCATACGATACTAAGCTGAGGTTGAGGCTGCTGCTGTGCAAGCCATCCGCAGCGGGACAGACCGACGTGGTTACCGACGCGGCATTCATAGATTACATGAATGATGTAAAGCGGCATTTTGATTATATAATCATTGATGCCCCGCCCGTAAGCGTTTCGCCCGACGCGCAGGGAATAGCCGAGTATGCGGATGCTGCCGTACTGGTTGTGAGGCAGAATTCCGCGAAGACCGTGGCTATAAACGATGCGACGGACGCGCTGCGCGCCGCGGGTACAGAAGTGCTGGGCTGTGTGTTTAATGACGTGCGGGCCGATATGTTCAGCAAGGCGTACGGAGGTTATTCAAGCAGGTATTCGTATTACTCGTACGCAAGGCATGGTGTGAACGGCGATGAGTCGGCAGACTCTCAACCGAATTGAGGAGCAGTACATGAGCGAAAGGCGAATTGGATCACAGGAAGCGGCGCAGGGCGCGATAGATCTGGAGAGCATAGGATTTGGCGTGATGAAGACGTTCAAGCGCTTCTTCTGGTTACTGTTGGTAGGCGCGATAGTGACCGCAACAGCCATGTGCGTTTACACCGGCATGACGTATACGCCGCTGTACACGGTGAGCGCGACTTTCACAGTGGATGTCATGTCGGGCTTGGGCGTTAGCAGCAGCTACTACAATAATGCCACTGCACAGCAGTTGGCGCGGACTTTCCCGTACATATTGGAGAGCGGCGTGCTAAGCAACATGGTTGCCGAGGAACTGGGCATAGAGGAGCTGCCGCCAATATCGGCGAGCGTTGTTGAGGATACGCCGTTATTCACTATCAGCGTGACGTCAGACAGCGCTCAAATCGCCTACGATGTGATTGTCATGACCATTGAGAAGTACCCTTCAATTGCGGAGAATGTCATCGGCGCCACCACTCTGACGCTGTTGGAGATGCCGTACATACCAACGTCGCCTTCAAATACGCTATCGTACAGGGACATGGCGATTAGGGGGGCGGTCTATGGCGCCATGGGCGGGCTTGTAGTGCTGGTGCTCATTTCGATCGCGCGTCCGACCGTGCGCAACATCGACGACATGAAGCGCATGATAAACCTGCGAGCGTTAGGCGCCATACCGGCCGTTATGGAGCGCCGCCGAAGCGAGAATCGCTCCGACAGGGCGAACAGCAGGCTCCTGCTGATGAACAACAATGCGCCCCAGAATTACGCGGATGCCATGAGGATAGTGCGCGCGAGGGTGGACAAGCTTTCACGCGAAAAGGGCTACAAGCGGATACTGATCACGAGCGCCATTCCGGGAGAAGGCAAGACGACGGTTACGATAAATATCGCCACATCACTGGCGCAGCGCGGCTACAAAGTCATCATTATCGACTGCGATTTGCGCAACCCATCGGTGGGGAGGCGCATACTCGGTAGCACATCTCAAGACGATGCTGTGGTAGACATATCTGACTACATAAAGGGCGAGGCGCAGCTGGACGATATAATCGAGGAGGTCGCTCCGAATCTTCAGGTAGTGAGGGGAGGCAAGCCCATATACTTCGCGAGCGAGACGCTCTCGTCGGGGGCTATGCGCGAACTCATCGGCGAACTGGGCGAGCGGGCGGACTATGTAATTATGGATACGCCGCCGTGTTCCATGATGGCGGACGCAACGGTGCTGGCGAGCTACGCAGATGCCGCTATATTCGTAGTGCGAGAGGATTACGCCCGACGTAGTCAGGTTATAGAGGGTATAGAGCACCTGTCAAACAGCGGAGTATCGTTCCTTGGCTTTGTAATAAATGGTGCGGGCAGCACATCATTCAGCGTATTTGACACGGATGGGAAGCGCTATTCTAAGTACGGCCGCAGATATGGCAGCTATGGCGGATACGGTGGATATGGCAGGTATGGCGCATACGAAAAAGCGCAAAAGGAGCGGTAAGTGTTGATGCGGATGAAGGCCGAGCGGGCAGCTCAAGCATGAAATCATATACAACGAGTGAAGCAAAAAGTGCTTTACAACATGCTTATCATAGGCTATAATGACTCTTGTTTGGGGCATTAGCTCAGTTGGCTAGAGTGCCACACTGGCAGTGTGGAAGTCATCGGTTCGAATCCGATATGCTCCACCAAATCAAAGCGGCACCCATCAGGGTGCTGTTTTGAATTGGTGATTCCGGCAGGCGATGGCGAAGCCTATCCGGGACGGGCCTGTGTGGTGACTCCAAAGTAAAACGACCTCGTTTCATGTTAATAGCCTGATTTCATGCGGCGTTCTGATGGAAAGCAGTGTTCAGAAAGTAGGATGTAATTCCCTGAATGTTTGCAATACGGAATGGGGAACGGAAAGACCTTACTTTCGAACCATGTAGTATGTCTCGCTATGTGTTGAGGACTCTCTATTGTCGTAAGGCGAATTATGCTTTATACTTATCGTGCGTTTTGTATCGGTTAATGGCAATGAGGTTGCTGAGCAGTATAGAACGCTATATAATCCACAACGCTCATACGAAAACCTTTATCGGGCTGGTACTTTGATTAGTATAGCTCTTCACGATTCATCCCCGCAAAGAAAGGTGCGCAAACCGCATTATCATAAAGGCTACGTGCTTCATAAGCGGCCGAAAACGTGACTTAACAAGCTGGGTTCTGTTTTTGGCAAAGATGCGGCGGCAAGTATTTTCCGTGTGAACAGATCAAGGATTATGCAGATATAGCATCTGAATTTCCAAAATTCAAGTAAGTGACACCGCTTATCCAAACATGATGTGGCTCAGCGGCGTGGAAATTCCGCTTAAGCGGATTGTTTTTAGTATTCTTATTCATCAAACAGGCGTCTTTGTGCTTGCCCGTATGCTGAACAATCCCATTTCGTGTTATGAGATTAGATGCTTTTGTCGCAGAAACCGCATATCCTATGTCTTTCCGTTCAGCTGTTATCTTGACTGAAACGAAGGCCTGATTTTCATAGAACTGTTTTCAATGATAGGTTTTAGTTCAGTACGCTTTTGAGTGTAAAAGGAATTATTCCGCTCGTTCCGCAAAATGCGATTGTAATGTGTTCCTTTGGCGACATGCAACGCATCGCACAATGTATTCACTTATATTCGTTAGATAGACCCTCTATTGCTGTGAGCCGGTTTTGTAGCGGAGTGTTAACGGGACAATGCGCTATTTACAGGATTCTAATAACTCGTTTCTGTCGTTCGTCTTTGCGTTTTAAGGTGTGTAGCCTTTAAGGCTTGCACAGGGATTGTTTTTTGCTGTGCTTTATATATAGATATCCAGGCATAGATGGTGCTACGAGAGATATTATATCTCGTTACGAGTTGCTGTACAGTCTCACCAGATTGACATCGTATAATGCATGCGGAATTTTGTTTATTGGTATATTCCATTTATTAGCCTACAAATTATACGTAAATCTTATCATGACGCTACGCATGTATAATAAATGTTCGGGTCGGGAGAAACTAACCGCCGGATGTCGGGATAAAACAACCAAAGTCA
>JAUNBH010000096.1 GCA_030527165.1 Clostridia bacterium | reverse complement strand
GCCCCATGAGTATGCCCTCGCTCACGCGCTCTACGTCGTTTATGAGCCTTGAGAGCATGTCGCCGTGGGAATGTCCGTCTATATAGGCTATGCGCACCTGCATAAGCCTAGCAAATGCCGCGTCGCGCAGAACCTTGGACGCGTATAGCGCGACGCTGTTTGAAAGCAGTGTGCATAGCCACTGGATTATGGCCGTCAATGCGGATACAATAGCTATTTTGAGCATACATTCCAGCACAATGTCAAAATTGACGTCGCCTGTAGATACTATGTAATCGATAGCATCCCCCGTCAATATGGGTATTAGGAGCGATAGCGCGCAATAGCAGAGGGAGAGGAAGATTATCAGCCCAACGGTGGGCAGCTTGTCGCGCAGCAGGGCGCAGAGCCTGCGAATGCCCGGCTTTTTCATAGCGCCTCATCCTCCTCGTGCTCCATGTCGTATATACTCCTGTACTCCTCGCAGGTTGCGCAGAGCTCGTCGTGCGAGGCGAATCCCGCGACCCTGCCGTTTTTTAGAACCATTATCCTGTCCGCACCCGCCAGCGAGGACGTCCTCTGCGTAACGAGTATCACTGTGGAGAAGTTCTTTCGAATCTGTGAGAGCAGCTCGCGCTCGGTCATGTAGTCCAGCGCGGAAACGGCATCGTCGAGCAGCAGCAGCTCAGGCTTCCCAAGCAGTGCGCGGGCTATCGTGAGCCTCTGCTTCTGTCCGCCGGAGAGGTTCTTTCCTCCGGCGGATATATGCGAATCCAGGCCGCCCATGTCATTTACGAAATCCCATGCCTGAGCGGTCTTTAGCGCGGCGATTATATCCTCGTCGCTGTAATCTCGGCCGAGAGCCACGTTTTCACGCACTGTGGCGGAAAACACCTCCGCCCTCTGCGGCACGACGGAAACTATGCCTGTGAGTGCCTCCTTGCTGTAGCTGCGCATATCGCGCCCAAACAGGCGTATAACACCGCGCCTGGGGTCAAATCCGCGCATGAGCAGCCGAACGAGCGTCGTCTTGCCCGAGCCGGTCGTACCCAGCACACCTATGAATTCGCCGCGCCCTATTTCAAAGTCGGCCTCTATGGCGCTGTTTGAACCCTCTTCGTATGAATACGCGACGCCTTCGAACGCAATCGAATCACCGGCAATATCTGTCTCATCGCCATATGTGAGCGTTGGCTCTTCATTCAACAGGCCGAGTATTCGCTTGGAGGATGCGATTGCGCGAGTGGCAGTCACGACGAGGTTTGCCAGCATAACCAGCGCGACGAACATCTGCGTCATGTAGTTTGTCAAGGCGATTATCTCGCCCTGAGTCACTCCCCCGGTGTAGACCGTGCGCGAGCCGAAGTGCAGTATCAGTATTATCCCTGCGTTTACGACCGCCAGCGTAAGCGGGTTCATGGCCGAGGAGAGGCGCATGGCTCTCTTCTGTGATGCGTAGAGCTCTTCTGTGGAATCGGCAAACTCGCGGTTGGTGTCCTCCTGCTTGGAAAATGCGCGTATCACACGTGCGCCGCTTAGCGACTCGCGAACTAGCATCGCGCTGTAATCCAGCTTTTTTTGCGCACCGGCGTATCTCTTTACGGATGCGGATGTTATAAAGTACACCACGG
>JAUNBH010000046.1 GCA_030527165.1 Clostridia bacterium | reverse complement strand
CTGTGCCGCGCGCCCCACCACCCCCCGCGGCTTTTCTTGTACGCGCGCCCCCCCACACGGCAACATGGCAACCTCCACGCGGGGCAGGGCGGTGGACCGCATTGCCGCGCCTATTATGCAGCTTGCGCCTCTACTGCGCCCCCTCCGGCGCGGGAGCGCCGTCATCGGCTTCGGAGGCCTCCGCCGCGAGCAGCGCCACCGACGCGACGCGCGTCCCCGCCTCCACGCGCATTACGCGCACGCCCTGCGCATAGCGCGACACCACGCTTATGTCGCCCACGGGCAGCCGTATTACCGTGCCGTCGTCGCGTATGAGCATCATGTCCTCGTTCCCGGAGGTAAAGCGCATGGAGCAGAGCTTGCCGGTCTTTTCGGTTATGTTTATGGCTATCATGCCCTTGCCGCCCCTGTTTTGGGTTCTAAACTGCGCCTCCGGCGTGCGCTTGCCGTAGCCGCGCTCCGTGACGAAAGTAGCGCAAGCCCCCGGAACGACGAGCTGCGCGTCCACAACCTCGTCGCCCTCCTCCAGCAGTATGGAGCGCACTCCCGTGGCGGTTCTGCCCATCGCCCGCACGTCGTCCTCGTTAAAGCGTATGCACATGCCGTTGCGCGTCGCCACCATTATATCCGCGCTGCCATCGGAGAGGTTTACGGAATTGAGTTCGTCGCCCTCCCTCACGCCGAGCGCCACCATGCCGCCCTTGCGCACATTTCCAAACTCGCTCATGGCGGTCTTCTTTATGACGCCAAAGCGCGTGGCCATGACGAGGTAGCCGTCTTCCGCGCCTTCAGCCACGGGGAACGCCGCCGTTATGCTCTCGCCGTTCTGCAGTTGCAGCAGGTTGACTATCGCCGTGCCCTTGGCGTTGCGCCCCGCCTCGGGTATGTTGTAGCACTTCGTCTTGTATACGCGCCCCTTGTTCGTGAAGAACATTATGTAGGAGTGCGTGCTGGTGACAAATATGCGCTCCACGAAGTCCTCCTCCTTGGTGGTCTGCCCGTGTACGCCGCGCCCGCCCCTGCGCTGCGCGCGGTAAGTATCGGAGGCGAGCCGCTTGATATAGCCGTAATGGGTCAGTGTGACCACCATTTCCTCTTCCTGAATGACGTCGTCGAGGTCTATATCCTCCGTCAGCTGAGTTATCTCCGTCCGGCGCGGGTCGCTGAAGCGGCGTGCGACCTCCAGCGCCTCGTCCTTCACTATGCCCAGCAGTTTTTGTTCCGACTCGAGCAGCGACATATAGTAGTCCACGAGCTTCTCCAACTCGTCGTACTCGGCCTTCAGCTTGTCGCGCTCCAAGCCCGTCAGCCGCTGCAAACGCATGTCCAGTATGGCCTGCGCCTGCCGCTCCGAGAAGCCGAACTCGTCCATCAGCCCCTGCTTGGCGACGGGCGGCGTCTGCGAGCGCTTTATCAGCTGAATTATCTCATCTATGTGATTCAGCGCCTTCAACAGCCCCTCTATGAGGTGCAGGCGCTCGTTCGCCTTGTCCAGGTCGTACTGCGTGCGCCGCCTCACCACTTCCTTCTGGAATTCCAGATAGTAGTAGAGCATCTCCCGCAGGTTCAGCACGCGCGGCTCGCCGTTTACGAGCGCGAGCATTATCACGCCGAACGTGTCCTGCATCGCGGTGTGCTTGTAGAGCTGGCTCAGTACGACGTTGCCGTTGATGTCGCGCTTGAGCTCTATGACTATGCGCGTGCCCGTCCTGTCCGTCTCGTCGCGCAGGTCGGATATGCCCTCCAGCTTCTTCTCGTGCACGAGCTCCGCTATGCGCTCCACGAGCCGCGCCTTGTTGACCTGGTACGGTATCTCCGTGACCACTATGCGCGCGTGGTTGGGCTTGTACTGCTCCACCTCCGCCCGTGCGCGCACGACTATTCTGCCGCGCCCCGTCCGGTACGCCTGGCGTATGCCCGCCTGCCCCATTATTATGCCGCCCGTGGGAAAGTCCGGCCCGGGTATGAGCTGCATCAGCTCCTCGTTTGTGCACTCTGGATTGTCTATCAGATAGCAGAGCGCGTCCGTGACCTCGCCCAGGTTGTGAGGCGGTATGTTCGTCGCCATTCCGACCGCTATGCCGCCCGTGCCGTTGCATAACAGGTTTGGGAAGCGCGAAGGCAGCACGGTGGGCTGCATCAGCGTCTCGTCGAAGTTAGGGTAGAAGTCCACCGTGTTCTTGTCGAGATCCCGCAGCAATTCAAGCGTCAGCTTGGACATGCGCGCCTCTGTGTAACGCATTGCCGCCGCGCCGTCGCCGTCCACGGAGCCGAAGTTGCCGTGTCCCTCTACCAGCGGATAGCGCGTGGAGAACGGCTGGGCGAGCCGTACCATGGCGTCATACACCGCCGTATCGCCGTGCGGATGGTACTTGCCCAGCACGTCGCCTACAAGCCTCGCGCTCTTTCTGTACGGTTTGTCCGGCTGCATGGAGAGCTCGTCCATTGCGTAGAGTATCCTCCGGTGCACCGGCTTAAGCCCGTCGCGGACGTCCGGCAGCGCGCGATCGATTATTACCGCCATGGAGTACGCTATAAACGAGCGCTTCATCTCCTCGACCAGGTTTATCGGCATTATCCTGCTGTTGTCACTCATATTTCCCTCCGCCTATATGTCCAGGTTGGATACGAGCTTGGAATTGCTCTGTATGAACTCCCGCCGCGGCTCCACCTTGTCGCCCATCAGTATTGAGAACGTCTCGTCCGCCAGCATGGCGTCCTCCAGTTCCACCCGAAGCATTATGCGCGTCTCGGGATTCATGGTAGTGTCCCAGAGCTGCTCCGGATTCATCTCGCCCAGGCCCTTGTAGCGCTGCAGTGTGGGCTTGGGCTCGCGGCCTATCTCGACCAGCGTCTCCTCCAGCTCCTCGTCCGAGTACACATAGCGCTCAAACTTGCCCCTGCTCACCTTGTACAGCGGCGGCTGCGCGATGTACACATAGCCCTGCTCGATGAGCGGCCGCATGTGCCGGTAGAAGAACGTCAGCAGCAGTGTGCGTATATGACTTCCGTCCACATCGGCGTCCGTCATGCATATTATCTTGTGATAGCGCAGCTTGCTCGGGTCGAAGTCGCCGTCCATGCCCGCTCCGAATGCCGTTATCATGGCCTTGATCTCGTTGTTAGCCAGTATTTTGTCGAGCCGCGTCTTCTCGACGTTAAGTATCTTGCCCCGCAGCGGAAGTATCGCCTGATAGCGCCGGTCGCGTCCCATCTTTGCGCTGCCGCCCGCGGAGTCGCCCTCCACTATAAATATCTCGCACAGCGAAGCGTCCTTCTCCTGGCAGTCCGCCAGCTTCCCGGGCAGCGCGGTGGAGTCCAGCGCGGACTTCCTGCGCGTCAGCTCCCTCGCCTTGCGCGCCGCATCTCGCGCCCGCGACGCCATGAGGCATTTCTCCACTATGAGCTTTGCCACGGCCGGGTTCTCCTCGAGGTACTCCGCCAGCGAGCCGCTCACCGCCGATTCCACCACCTGCCGTATGTACGCATTGCCCAGCTTGGTCTTGGTCTGCCCTTCAAACTGCGGCTCGACGAGCTTGACGGATACTATCGCCGTCAACCCCTCTCGCACGTCCTCGCCCGACAAATTTGCGTCGCTGGGTTTGAGCATGCCATATTTGCGGGCGTAGTCGTTAACGACGCGCGTCAGCGCGTTCTTAAAGCCTACGAGATGGCTGCCGCCCTCGCTCGTGGATATGTTGTTGGCAAACGTGAATATGTTCTCGTTGTAGCCGTCGTTGTACTGCATGGTTATCTCGACGCTCGCGAGGTGCGCGCCGTCGGCGTCCCGCTTGACCGCCTCAAAGTAGATGGGCGGCTCGTGCAATGCGGCCTTGCTCCGGTTTAAGTGCTTCACATACTCGACTATGCCGCCCTCGTAATAGAACACCTGCTTCTGCTCTATTCCCTCGCGCTTGTCCTCCACGGTTATCCTTATGCCCTTGTTGAGAAACGCGAGCTCCCGCATCCTGGTGACAATGGTATCGTAGTTGTACTCCACGGCGTCGAATATGTCCGGGTCAGCGAAATAGGTCTCCTTGGTGCCGGTGCGCTCCGGCGCGCAATCGCCCACGACTTCTACCGGCGTCTGCGGATCCCCGCGCATGTACTCCTGTCTGTACACCTTGCCGTCGCGCCGCACTTCGACCGTAAACCGCTCCGAGAGCGCGTTGACTACGCTCACGCCCACGCCGTGAAGTCCTCCCGAAACCTTGTAGCCGGAGCCGCCGAACTTTCCGCCCGCGTGGAGCATCGTCAGCGCCACTTCGAGCGCGGATTTCTTCATCTTCTCGTGATAATCCACGGGTATGCCCCTGCCGTCGTCCTCCACGGTTATGGAGTTGTCCGCGTTTATGGTGACCTCTATGTTCTTGCAGTAGCCCGCCATCGCCTCGTCTATGCAGTTGTCCACCAACTCCGTTATGAGGTGGTGCAGCCCGCGCTGGTCCGTTGAGCCGATGTACATGCCGGGCCGCTTCCGAACCGCTTCGAGTCCCTCGAGCACCTGAATCTGCTCTGCGCCGTAGTTGTGAGTATCCATTATTTCATCCTTTCGGTTAGATTGTCATTTCTTCGACCGCGCCGCCCCTGCAGGCGAACACCTTGGTCCGGGGCAGCCCCATGCACTTGAGCCCCTCCACGGATGTGCAGGTCAGCAGACACTGGCACTGCGACATCGCCTTTACGAGCTCATCCCTGCGCGCGTCGTCCAGCTCCGAGAACACATCGTCCAGCAGCAACACCGGCGTGTCCCCCCGCGTCTCGCGCACTAACGGTACTTCGGAGAGCTTCAGCGCCAGCGCCGCCGTCCGCTGCTGCCCCTGAGAGCCGAAGAACCGCACATCCGAATCGTTCAACCAGAGGGCTATATCGTCCCGATGCGGGCCACGCGTCGTAAACCCGCGGCGCAGGTCGTCCTCCACACAGCGCGACAGGGCGTCGAGCAGGCTCCGCTCCATGTCGTCCGAAGGCTCCACAGACGGCGCGTAACTCACGCGCAGGACTTCCTTGCCCTGGGTTATCGACAGGTGCAGGCGCGACGCCCGCTGCGCCAGGTCGCGCACGAACGC
This sequence comes from Clostridia bacterium, assembly GCA_030527165.1. GTDB lineage: Bacteria > Bacillota > Clostridia > Christensenellales > CAG-138 > RGIG1693. The sequence goes on along the minus strand of JAUNBH010000046.1, from coordinate 4,135 downwards.
CTCCCTGGCAGCCATGAGCTGCGCACCGTGACTCGCGAGCAGCGCGTCCCACATGAGGAGCTGCGCCGGGTCGCGCACATCGCTCTTGAGCAGTGCGTTGCGCTGCTTTAGCGCAGTGTTGTACTGCACCAACCGGTAGAAGTACTGCGGGTGCAGCTGCGACAGCGCCATGTCGAGAAAGCGCCGCCTGTCCTCCGGCGAGCCCTTGACTATGCTGAGCGACTCCGGCGAAAACAGGCAGGCGTTTATGGAGCCCATCAGGTCGCCCAGGCGTTTGACGGGCTTTGAATCGACGGAGAACCTGCTCGGCAGCGAGCGCTGGCGCTTTACCTCCACCGTCACCTCGCCCTCGTTCGTCTGTGCAGTCAGGCCTATGTACGACTCGTTCGCACCGTTCATAATCAGCTGGTCGTCCTTGGTCGTCCTGTGGCTGCGCGCGTATGTGCTCACAAAAACAGCTTCGAGTATGTTCGTCTTTCCCTGGGCGTTGTCGCCTACGAATACATTGAGCCCGGGAGAGAGCGAAAGCCTCAAACCGCTGTAATTTCGGAAATTCATCAGTTTTAGCGTTTTGATGTACACCTATACGCACCTCTACTTACATTAAATTATACCACATTTTAGATGCAAAACACAAGTGTGCGCGATATAATTGTGCCATAGCGAAACCAATTTTGCACGCTGATGCGGGGGCGGGCGCGCAGCAAACCGCTGCCGCCGTACGAGCTGCAGCTAAAGCATATTAAAACAAATGGCGTGCCCGATTGCATGCGCCTATCTTCTGCCGCTAAGCCGTATGTAGTACGCCACGCCCTCGTCGGAGCGCACGAGCTCTGCGAAGCCGTTCCCGCGGCGCGGACGCGTTCTGTCGGCGGGCACGGCTGTGACCGTATACTCCCCGCGCTCTCCGCGCACCACGCCCTCGAGGTAGTACATGCCCGGGGCGTAGCCCACGCGCTTCCAGCTCGAGTTTGGGAACCGCCTGAAGAACGGGTTTAGTATCCGCTGCTCGCCCAACGGCTGCGCGCCCTCGCCTTGCGGCAGCGCGGCGCGCCGGTGTTCGCCCGGCCGCACAGCCAACGGTTCCGGTGCGCGCTGCCCGTCCGACGGTTTCGCCGCGCCTGGAGGCGATTGTGGCTCCCGCCCACCCGCCCCATGCGGTACCTTCCCGCCTTCAGCGGGAAGCGGCGGCGGCTTCAACCGGTGTTCGGGCGAGGCATCCCCAAAGAGCTCATCGGCCTTTTGCAGTATTCCGCTAAGAACGGCGGACACGTGGGGATGCCCGCCCGGTGCAACGCCGCCCTCATCTGTCGCGGAGCGCTGACTTGCTGCTCCGGACGCGCCGGCGCGGGCGGCGGAAGCGGGCTGGTTTTTACGGTGCACAGCGGTGCGCGTCCTGCGCGCAAGCCTCTTATTCGCAGGCCCGGCGCCGCCCCCTTGCGACTTGGGCGGCAAAGCAGCCGCGGGCTCCTCCGAAGGCGCGGTGTCGCGGGCCTCGGGCGGCCTGTGCATCAGCCGCGTGCGCGCCTTTATGGCCTCTGCGCCGAATGCGCAGCCACTCCTCCTGCCGCATATTGGGCTGTGCGCTGCGACGTCGTCCGCCCTTACGAGCGCGAGCGCACACGGCTGCAGCTCCCCCGGGAGCTCGCACTCGCCATCGGCCAGCAGCGCAGTCTGCACGGAACCGCTGTTGAAGAACAGGTATGCGCTCAGCGGCTTGCAGTCCGGACAGCGCGACAGGCGCAGCCGGGTCTTGCCTCCGCCCGTGGCAATGGCGACGCTAAGGCGGACTCTGCCGTCCGACACCGTCATGTACTCTATCGCCATGCAGATAACCTCCGTGCGCTTTTGAGGATTATATGCTCCGCCGCGGGGCCGATATGCCTCTCGCGCTATTTGCTTGTGTTGGCGCGCAAAATGACTTATACTGTATATGTATGTAATCGTCTTTATGTTTGGAGGTCTGCCCATGGCGAGAATAATCGCAATAGCTAACCAGAAGGGCGGCGTGGGAAAGACCACGTCCGCGGTCAACCTGTCCGCGTGCGTGGCGCTGAACGGCAAGCGCGTGCTCGCAATAGACATAGACCCGCAGGGCAACATGACGAGCGGCGTAGGCGTGGACAAGAACGCAGTCGAAGCGAGCGTGTACGACGTGCTGATAAACCGGCTCAATCCCGCGGACGCCGTGATAAAGACGGGCGTCGAAAATCTGTGGCTGCTGCCCGCCAACATCGAGCTGGCAGGCGCTGAGGTGGAGCTGGTGAGCATGATGGCGCGTGAGCAGGTGCTCAAGCGCGCGCTGCAACGTGTGGGCGAGTACGATTTCATATTCATAGACTGCCCGCCGTCGCTCGGGCTGCTGACGCTTAACGCGTTGACCGCCGCCGACACGCTTATAGTCCCCATACAGTGCGAGTACTACGCGCTGGAGGGCCTCTCCCAGCTGATGAACACGGTTAAGCTCGTGCGCATGCACCTCAATACCGCACTCGAGGTGGAGGGCGTGGTGCTGACCATGTTCGACTCGCGGACAAACCTCAGCTCCCAAGTGGTCGCGGAGGTTAAGAAGTTCTTCAAGAACAAGGTGTATAACACCATAATACCGCGCTCCGTGCGCCTCAGCGAAGCGCCGAGCTTCGGCGTTCCCATTTCGCTGTACGCGCCCAAATCCTCCGGCGCAAGGGCGTATGAGGCGCTGGCAAAAGAGATAATCGGAAAGGAATAGATTACCCTGATGGCAACACAAAAGAGGGGAATGCAGAAGGGACTCGGCCGCGGTCTGGACGCGCTGCTCGGCGAGTACACCTCCGCGCCTGCGGAGGGCGTGCACGACGTGGACATGAGCCTCATCGACATAAACATGGATCAGCCGCGCAAGCGCTTTGACGACGATAAGCTGGAAGAGCTGCGCGCCTCCATAGCGCGCCACGGCGTGGTGCAGCCCATAATCGTGCGCCGCAGCGGAGACAGGTACCTAATCGTCGCGGGCGAACGGCGTTTCAGGGCGGCAAAGCTGGCGGGGCTGTCGGGCATTCCGGCAATAATCCGCGAGTTTTCCGACGCAGACATAATGGAAGTCGCACTTATAGAGAACATCCAGCGCGAGGACTTGAACCCCATAGAGATCGCAGAAGCGGTAAACTTCCTCATAAAGCAGCACGACTTGACGCAGGAGGAGGTCGCAGAGCGCATAGGCAAGAGCCGCACCGCCGTGACCAACATACTCCGGCTGCTCAAGCTCCCTCCCTCCGTAAAGGACGAAGTAAAGCGCGGCAGTCTGCAGATGGGCCACGCGCGGGCGCTGGCGGCGCTCGACGCAGGTACCGCGGAGAAGCTCGCACGCGAAGCGATTGCGCAGGACTGGTCAGTGCGCGAAGTCGAGCGCAGGGCGAGCGCCGCGCAATCCACGGTGCGCACACGCGCCCGTTCCAAGTCGCAGCGCCCCGACGCGCTGGCGCAGGACGCCGATGTGCAGTATGTGCTCAACGAGCTGCGCGACAAGACGGGCGCAAAGGCGACGCTGCGCGGCACGCTCGACCGTGGCGCGCTTACGCTGGAGTACTACTCGCGCGAGCACCTGGAGGCGCTCATAGAGGCGCTGACCGGCGCGGACAGGTAGCTCCACGCGCCCCGGAGCGCGCTTCCCTCGCCGCCGACAGATGTGGCGGACGTGCGCTGCCGGCGCGAATCATCGTATTTTCGGGAAAAAGCTGGCGCACCCGCTTGACAGGTACGAGGCGGCTTGGTATAATCGTCCCTGTTCAAAGCAGCCGAGGAGAGATGTCCGAGCGGTTTATGGAGCTGGTCTTGAAAACCAGTGATGCCGAAAGGCACCGGGGGTTCGAATCCCTCTCTCTCCGCCATTTCTGCTCAAAAGCATTCATAGCGCATGGAGAAGTACCCAAGTGGCTGTAAGGGGCTCCCCTGCTAAGGGAGTAGGCTGGGGTGACTGGCGCGAGGGTTCGAATCCCTCCTTCTCCGCCAGAAAAAAGCATCCTTTTGGATGCTTTTTTCAATGAAATTTGCCCTTGCGGGCAAGTGAAATAGCTACGCTATGAAATATCTGCTCCGCAGATGTGAAATGTGCTGCGGCACATAAGGGCAAATTTTATTTCACTGCGAACGAAGTGAG
>JAUNBH010000045.1 GCA_030527165.1 Clostridia bacterium | reverse complement strand
TCCTTTTTCTTCTTGCCCCCTTCCTTTGTCCAATATGTATTGTAATCCTACAGTCAAGCGAAACGTTTGTTGCAGAGAACTATTGACGTATGCGCGAAAAGTGTCTATAATACATATGGGTATAACATATATAACGGCACGGAGGGGTAATATGGAACTAAAGAGAATAGCTGATGAGATGCAGCCACGCACCATGGCGGCCCGCGATTGGGTCTTCCAGGTCATAAGGACCGCTATCGTTCGGGGGGTGCTCCCCGGGGGGATGCCGCTGAGGCAGGATGAAATCTCCGCAGCACTGAGCGTAAGTCACATACCCGTCAGGGAAGCTTTTCGTCAGCTCGAGGCGCAGGGACTCGTGCGTATCTATCCAAACCGCGGCGCAGTCGTCACAAAACTCACAAAAGACGACATGGCGAATATTATGGACACGCGGATAATGCTCGAGCTGGGCGCACTCAAGAGTGCATTCCCGTTTCTTACTGATGCGATACTCGATGAGGCCGAGAGCATAATCCACCAGTCGGAGGGTGAGACGGATTTGCACACTATTGAGGACTTAAACCTCAAGTTTCACTTTACGCTGTATAAGTGCTCGAATAACGATGTGCTTTTGCAGCTCATTGAGCAGCTTCACGCCAATGTCGACAGATATGTGCGGCAGTATTACCGCACGGACGAGGGCGCGAGCAATGCTGACCACATGAAGCTTATCGATGCATGCCGCAACAAGGACATGGTTCTCGCGGATGCGGTGCTAAGAACACATTTAGAGTCGGTAAAGAAGCTGTTGTCGGAGTTAGAAGACTACTGACGCTTAGTTTGAGTTGGCTCGAACGGCGATTGACGGCTGGACCTGGTAGCTATCATTGTTGATGCATTGTATCAACCGTGTGGCGGTGGTCACGCCGTCGTTTACTATGCGCAAAACAGTGCATCAAACGACGAGATTTTACGACGCCGTGTTCCGTTCGCAGCAAACGTATGGTATAATTGCGCAAATAGATTCACGGGGGAGGATGGAGAAATGTTCAAAAGGTTTCTTGCTGTTGCGCTTGGGCTGATTCTCGCTGTAACTTGCTTTGGCTGCGACGAACCGGCTTCCGGGGCGGAGTTGACAGTCACGGTTGTCGTAGCCGGAGGTTTAGGTGACCGCTCGTTCTACGATTCCGCAAACGACGGTCTCCAGCGCCTGATGGAGGATTACGGTGTCAACGGGAATGTGATTGAATGCAAAGAGGATGCGTCGATGTACCAGCTGCAGCTCGTACAGGCGGCAGAACAGAGCGATTTTGTGATTGCCGTTGGCTGGCAGTTTTGGGATGCGCTCAACGAAGTTGCCCCCATGATGCCCGAAGTGAAGTTCATATACGTTGACGAAGCGGTTGAGGGCATAGACAACATATTCAACATCAAGTACGCCCAGAATGAGGGCTCATTCCTCGTAGGCTATGTTGCGGGTAAAATGACGCAGACCGGAAAAGTCGGCGCAGTCGGGGGAATGGATGGCGACACTATAAACGACTTCATAGTAGGCTACAAACAGGGAGCGGAGCACGCCAACCCCGATGTAGAAGTACTGTGGAATTATGCGGGTACATACGAGGATCCCGCAAAGGGTAAGGAATGCGCTCTCGCGCTGTACGACCAGGGCTGTGATATAGTATTCCAGATAGCCGGTAAGACCGGTGACGGCGTGTTCAATGCCGCCGCCGAAACACATAACTTTGCAATAGGCGTAGACAGCGACCAGAAGTACATTAACCCTGATGTCATTATCTGTTCGATGATAAAGCAGGTGGGCAGTTCTATCTATCAGACAATAGCCAACTACATAGAGGACGGCACTTGGGCTGGTGGTACGATCTGGACTGCCAACATGGAGACGGGCTTGGTCGGTATAGGCTACGGCGACGACACAATGACACAGCAGGTGAGCGACGAGCTCAAGGCTGAGATCGAGGATATTATGGCTAAGATAGTTTCGGGTGAAATCGTAGTAGACACGACCAGGAATTAGATTGTGAGGTGATGAACCGCCAATCAGCTGATTGATTGGCGGTTCGGTTGCGTATGGATGAGCGAGCGGCAGTAGAGTTTCGCAACATAAGCGTCCGCTTTCCCGGAGTGCTCGCCAACGACTCGGTCTCTCTGACCGTAAAGCGCGGTGAGATATTTGCTTTGGTCGGCGAGAACGGCGCGGGCAAGACGACACTGATGAAGGTGCTGTACGGTATGAACCGTCCGACACAAGGCGAGGTGTTTGTATTTGGTTCGCGCCTTGAGAAATACGACCCGGCCTACTCCATTTCACTTGGTGTGGGCATGGTGCACCAGCACTTCATGCTCGTGCCTTCGTTCACTGTCGCGCAGAATATCGTGCTCGGCCGCGAGCCCAAGAAATCCGGCGTATTCTATGACAAGCGCGCTGCGGAGAGGATAACGCACGAACTCATTAAAGCGTATGGACTTGAAGTAGATGCCAATGCCGTTGTAGCAGACCTAAGCGTCGGTGCACAGCAGCGCGTCGAGATACTCAAGACGCTATATCGCGGCGCGGACATACTCGTGTTGGATGAGCCCACCGCCGTATTGACTCCAAATGAAACGAAGGAGTTCTTTGACGTGCTGCGCGGCATCGTAAGTGAAAAGGGCGTTACCGTAATAATCATCACGCACAAGCTGAACGAGGTAATGGAAATATCGGATCGCGTAGGGGTGATGCGCGCAGGCAAACTTGTGGGCGTGTGCAATACGAACGAAGTTACATCGCAGCAGCTGGCGTCCATGATGGTAGGGCGCGAAGTGCTGCTCGATGCGGTTGAGCGCAGTACCACGGTTGGCGAGCCGCGCGTTGTAATAAAGGATCTCAACGTATATGACGACCGCGGCCTGCACGTTGTAAAAGGTCTTTCGCTGAGCGTTCGAGCCGGCGAGATACTGGGCGTTGCCGGAGTAGAGGGTAACGGTCAGAGCGAGCTTGCCGAAGCGATTACAGGACTGCGAAAGATAGCGAGCGGCGTTGTTTCGATAAACGGCGTGAGCGTTTCGGGGCTCGGACCGGGCGAGATTCGTGCATTGGGCGTATCCCATGTACCTGAGGACAGGCTGCGCACGGGGGTATCTGCGCCGGCGTCAGTAGCGGACAACCTGCTGGCGGGAAAGCAGCGGGACAATCGCTTTGCGCGCGCGCGCATACACCGGCGCAGCGCGAGCATCTCCCGTTATGTGGATGAGGTCAAAACTCAGTTTGACATTCGCGCTGCCGGTTCCGATGTCGCCGCTGGTTCGCTGTCGGGCGGCAACATCCAGAAACTCGTCGTTGCGAGGGAGTTCTCCTTCGAGCACGCCAATGTGCTGGTCATTTGTCAGCCGACGCGCGGCGTGGACATAGGCGCAATGGAATACATACACTCTTTGATACTTGCAAAGCGTTCGGATGGCTGCGCGATACTCCTCATAAGCGCTGACCTCGATGAACTGTTCAGAATCTCGGACCGAATTGTGACCATGTACGAGGGAGAGCTCACCGGGGAGTTTGTGACCGGCGAAACTAATCATTACGAGGTCGGTGCGTACATGGCGGGGGCGATAGGCGGGGTGAATCACGATGTTTAAGCGTATGTCGCCTGCGGGCGCTGAGAGGGCGCGGCACTCGCTGTCACTTGCCATAGGGGTGCTTGCGGCGTTTGCGCTCGGGGCCGTCATTATCCTGGCGACGGGACACAATCCGCTTGAAGCGTACGGCGCTCTTTTGAAGGGCTCATTCGGTTCATTGCGCGCAATAGGGAACACCGGGGCAAAGACCGTGACGCTATGCCTGACAGGGCTTGCGATGGCAGTGGCGGCTCGAGCCGGTATGTTCAACGTCGGAGGCGAGGGGCAACTGTATTTGGGCGCCATAGCGTCATCCATGGTAGGCGTATGGCTGAGGGGCTGTTCCGCGTGGATAGTGATACCGTGCGCAATACTCGCAGCAGTGCTCGCCGGAGGCTTTTACGCATTCATACCTGCGGTATTGAAGGCAAAGCTCAAAGTTAACGAAGTCATAACTACTATCATGCTCAACTCAGCTGCCATACTGTTCTGCTCATACTTAGTAAATGGGCCGTTCAAGACATCTGAGTCGGGAATCGCCGCGGGAACTGATGCGCTTCTGCCGGAGTATCGCCTTGCAAAGCTGATACCGCTGTCGAATTTGACGACGAGCATTTTCATCGCAGCGGGGTTGGCTTTTATAGTCTGGTACATGATGCGCAAGAGCGTGACTGGTTACGAGATGCAGCTGACCGGACAAAACGAGCGCTTTGCGCGCTATATGGGAATCAAGACAGACAGGCTGGCGATCATCTCAATGATAGTATCCGGCGCGCTGTGCGCCCTGGTGGGTATGTTCGAGGTGTACGGCTTGCACGGACGTTTTATTGAGGAAGTCAGCAACGAGTTCTATTTTGACGGTATGCTCGTAGCGATGATTATGCGCTATCAACCGGTAGGCATAATGCTCATGAGCGTGTTTTTCGCTGCGATAGAAGTCGGGTCTGCATCAATGGAGCTTGCCGCCGGCGTCTCCAGCGAACTTGTATCCATAATACAGTCCATAATAATATTCTTTATGGCGGCGGAAACGGGCGTAAGGGCGATTATTACCGATAGAAACGCGCGCAAAGCGCTCATCGCGTGCGCAGTCAGCGATGCTGCCGACGGAGGTGAGAGCAATGCTTGAGACAGTTTTGGCGATACTGCAGAATACTCTCCGCTCCGCCACGCCCATCATATTGGCGGCTATGGGCGGGCAGTTTACAGAGCACGCCGGAATAATGAACATCGGCATGGACGGCATAATGCTCATGGGTTCGTTTTTCGCAGTGTTAGCAAGCTACTACTTGGCGAGCGCCGCATTGGGCGTGTTGGCGGCGATACTCATAGGATTGCTGATGGGGATACTATTCGGGGTGCTGGTGATAAGGTTCAGGAGCGACGAGTTCATAATAGGCGTTGCGCTCAACATATTCGCCGGCGGAGTGACGGTATTCCTGCTGCGCACAATATTCGGCGTGGCCGGGGCGTTCGCAGACCCTGCGATTAAGGCATTGCCGTATGTTAGCCTGGACTTCCTAAACGACGTACCGTTTATTGGCCCGCTTCTTAACAACAATTCGATACTGGTATATGTCAGTTGGCTGCTCGTGCTGATCTGTTGGATAGCGGTGTACAAGACGCCCTTTGGCTTGCGGCTGCGCGCCTCGGGTGAGCATCCCGAATCGCTGAGGTCGGCAGGCGTCAATCCCAATAAGCTGAAATACATTTCTTCTATGCTCTGCGGCATGCTGTGCGGACTGGCGGGCGCGCACTTGGCACTGGGATATCTGACGCAGTTTTCGGAGGGGATGAGTTCATCGCGCGGCTTTATAGCGTTTGCGTGCATAATCTTTGGCAGAGCTAATCCGCCCAAGGTATTCTTGGCGTCGCTGCTGTTTGGCTTCATGGATGCGTTAGCGCTGCGGCTTCAGTTCGTGGGGATATCCTCCAACCTGTCTGGCATGATGCCCTACATAATGACAGTGCTTATGATGGTGTATGTAGTGGTGACGGACAACGCGAGAAAAAGCCGCACCCTCAAGCTCAACGCCGGCTGAGTCATACGCCGGGCGTAACGACAAAGCTGCGCGGGGTGAACGATACGAGGATTGTACCGCTTTCGTCAGTTCTATAATAGTCTATCATATGCGAGCGTAGCCGCTGGAGCGTTTCCATGCGAGGGTGACCGTATGTGTTGCCGTCGCCTACGCTGATTATTGCCGCCTGGGGCGAAACAGCGGATATGAACGCCTCGGTTGAGGAAGTTTCGGCGCCGTGATGAGCGACCTTGAGCACAGTCGAGCGAAGCACATCAGGCGAAAACACCTCGAGCATCTGCTCCTCAGCGAAGTCTTCAATGTCGCCGGTCAGCAGGAGCGATTGAGTGCCGTACGTACACTTGAGTACTATGCTCGAATCGTTGAGATTAGGATAGCGCACTTCCTCTATCGGTGATAGTATGCGCACGGTTACTTCGTCGTCCCATGGTATGTAGGCTTCAAAGGAAGCAGAAACTATCTCGACGCACACATCGCGCTCCTCGAGCACATCCATGAGGTTCTCGTAAGTCTTTGAGGAGCTGTCGTACTTGGTCATGTAGAACGTATCGACCTCATACGCTTCAACGATTGCACTGAGACTGCCTATATGATCGCTGTGCGCATGCGTTGCCACCATGACGTCAATGGATTCAATATTAAGGAGCTCCATGTAGTCCGATATTGTGTCGTAATTGCCCGCTTCGCCGCCGTCGATAAGCATTGTGCGTCCGGACGGCGATATAAGCAGCGTGCAGTCGCCCTGTCCTACATCGATGAAATATGCTTCAAAAGCGCTGCTATCCGCCTGCGAAGGTGAGGAGGACGGGTGCGAAAGTGTACCGGTGTGCGAAGAAGCGGTGGGATTGCCGGTCTCCTCTGCCGACAATTCGCGTATCGCCGCGCCTATCACAAACAACGCCGCCAATACGAAACAGAGCATCACAACAGCGTGGTGCGTGCGCGCGCTTGTATTGTCACGATTCTTGACCATGCGCTGATTATACATTACGAATTACCGCCTGTCACGAGTTCGATTTCACAAATTATTCTCATCTCCATGACTATGCTATGGTATAATTCATTAAAACGACGGGGGTGTAATATGTTGAAAAGACATATCGCTCTTATACTGTGCATATGCATGGCGCTTTTATTGACGGCATGCGATCCGGCTGAGGATCCTGCGGACATTGGCGCTTCTCCCACGCCAAACTATGCCGAAGGCTTTTCCGAGGCGGGCGCCGTGTTCAGCGGCGGAGTTGCGGAGCAAGAGGGCGTAAACCTTCGCGAGTACAGCGTTGAATACGCTGAGGATGTGAGCACTGTCACGCTGTCGTTCGTGCAGGGCAGTAAAGTGGCGGGAGATGCGGATGAGTCGGAAGTGGCTGCGCTTCCGCAATACCGCGTATATTTAACCGACGCGCCTACGCGCCTGGCGGTTGAGCTCACGGGCGTCACATATTGGGATTACGGTTACAACACAAGCACAGATGCGGACAGCTGTGTGCTGCAGACATTTAGGTCAACCGTGTCTGACAGCGCAGTTTCCACGCTCTACATGCAGTTATCGGCGCAATGCGTGTTTGACGTCGCGGCCGACGGCGGAAACATCGTCATTAGGCTGTTGGCTAAGAGTTTAGACGCCGAGGTCCCGGTGGCGACCGATTCCGTGGAGCAACTCGATACTTCGAGGTATTACTGCATGGGCAACACATACAGATCGTATCTAAACGGAGTCATATCCTCCGATGAGGCACTGACGCCCACGCTCACCAATAACCTCAACACCATAGTGATGATTTCGGAGCCGTTTGGCACCATGGCGGAGGCGGAGGCGTTCCGCAATGAGCTCATGACTCGCTACGATACTCTTGCGAATGCCTATTGGGAAGTGATTACGCTCGACGATGCGGAACTGCCGGAGCTCTCGAGTACATATGAGTTCCAGGTCGCCGCTTCATACAAGGCGGCGCGCATAGAGGGTATAGAGGTCGCGTTGGAGTTATCGCTGGCAAACGGCGTATACATGTGCGTCAATCCGAACAATGACGGCATAGTGTACGCTCGATTCAGCGACATAGAGGGTTCCAGTCAGAGCGCGGAGGAACTCTGGACCAAAGATGCGCAGGGCAACGAGAGCAGAATGCTGCGCCAACAGTTCTATTCCATTGAGTCGGTGTCGTATTCGCCAAACGGCAACTACTTCATCGTATTGGAACGCACCCTGTCCGGCAGCGCGCTGTATCTGTACGACGGGTATACAAACGAGCTGATTTCCGATTTGTCCCGCGCGGGATTCGGGAACATGGTGAGCAGCGTCATATGGGACTTCTTCGGTACTAAGCTGTACGCCATAGGCGGAAGCACGGAATTGGGGATTCATCAATATGATTTGTCCGTGCGCGCTGCACTCAACAGGCACAGTGTTGTATACCAAAAGAGTTTTGACGATTCGGGCTTGTGCTATCTGGACGGCGAACTCCTGTTTGTGCGTTCCTCCCAGGAGGAGGGCGCGTATATTTACAGCATAATGCCGGACGGCGGCTCGCAGAAGCGCATGCTCAAGGGCAGTTCATTTGCTCTCTCACCGGACAGCAGGTATCTTGCGTACATCGACACAGGCGATTATCTCTACGAGGATACCAATACTACCGTGTACATAATGGATACTGCTACCGGCGATGTGACGGAGTTCGACCCGGGATTCCCGGTCTACTCTCTGGCGTGGACTTGTGATTCTTCGCGTCTCTTGTACTTTGAGAACAGGATAAGCAGTGACAGTGAGGATGGTCAGGACGACCCCGACGGCGAGACTGAAGCGCTTGACGCCTATCCCTATACGCTCTATTCATATACGATAGCTTCACGCGAGATAAAGCGTCATGCTGATTTGAGCACTATGTACATAACCGCAAGTCCCACTAATCCGACGGCAATATATGTGATGCATTATGCCTTGGATGAGTTTGACATAAACGCAACATATATTCTCAATTTGAGATAAATATGTTGTGATGTCGGACATTGTAGTGTATCATGTATCCGAATAACTCGATAACAGAGTAGGTTCGTCGCGTTAAGTGCTCGGAGATGGGAAGTTGCTCCGTGACGAAAAGGGTGACCTTGCGGTGGCGATCCGCGTCCGCTGTTGTTCAAATACGGCATGCGTTTTTGGGCTTTGCTGACAGACCTGTTTTGAGCAGGTCTTTTTTATCGGGTAGAATTACGGAGGCTGCTGCCATGTGGAAACTGTCACCGAAGTCTATTGCTGTGCTCGGCGTGCTGTTGGGGTGCGAGATAATTCTCTCGCGTTTTCTATCGATCTCGACTCCTGTTGTCAAAATCGGATTTGCCTTTATACCCGTGGTCATAGCGGCAGTGCTTTACGGCCCCGTGTGGTCCGGCGTCATAGCCGGCGCGGGTGACCTACTGGGCGCGCTGTTATTTCCAATAGGACCGTTCTTTCCGGGATATACGCTTTCGGCATGTCTGAGCGGAGTAATATTCGGTATCGTACTATATGAGCACAAGCCAGGATTATTGCGCTCATTGGCGGCAGTAGCGCTTTCGCTGACGCTATGCTCACTCATGTTGGATACATTGTGGCTGCTTATTACCACTT
>JAUNBH010000006.1 GCA_030527165.1 Clostridia bacterium | reverse complement strand
ACCTCTCCGGCGGTCAGCGGCAGCGCATCGCCTTGGCTCGTGCCCTGATACGCAAAGTGAAGTACATCATACTTGATGAAGGCACCTCTGCGCTGGATGAGGCGAACGCTCTGGATATTGAATCCAGCCTGTTGGACGCTCCGGAGCTTGGCGTAATCATCATCACACACAATCTCAGGGATACAATTCGCGATAAACTGACCTGTGTGTATTCGTTGCCCTGAGAATTGTAGTATCAATACGCAAAGGGTAATATTCAATCGCGAAAAACGCTCTGAGGGAGAAAGAACGGCATGATGATACTACTGATTCACCGACAGTCTTTCCCCGCCAATAGCCAGCCGCTGCGCCGAGGCTTCCCGCGCGCCTCAGCGAAGCACGCAGTTTATCAGCACGCCCGCTACGGCGGAAAGGCCTATGAACGCAATGGGATGCCACTCCCTTATGCGCTTGAGATTTGACGCTGCGAGCACGACGACGAACAAGACGAGCATGGGCACGTCTATCGACTGCACATACTCCCAAAAAGGAGTCCCGCTCTCCGCGGTGAACAGGGCGATTCGGAATACGGAGAAGCCCGCGGCGGCGATGAGCCCCGTCACCGCCGGCCGTATGCCCGAGAACGCGCCGTCTACCAGCTTGTTCTGCCTGTATTTGTCCAGGAACTTCGCAATTATCAGCACTATTGCAAACGACGGCAGCACCAGCGCGAACGTCGCCACGAGCGAACCCAACACGCCCGCCGCCTGAAAGCCCGCATATGTCGCCATGTTGACGCCTATCGGCCCCGGCGTCGCCTCGGATACGGCTATCATATCGGCGAGCATCTCACGCGTAAGCCACTCGTATCTGTCCGCCATGTCCATCAGGAACGGTATGGTGGCAAGTCCCCCGCCCACTGCGAACAAGCCGACTTTGAAGAACTCAAGGAACAGCGTAAGGTATATCATCTCGGTTCACCGGCTTTCCCTGTGCGCGCATTCTCGATCAGCATACGCGCTATGCCAAACAGCGCCGCGCCCAGCACCACGAATACCGGCGAGGCCCCAAGCGCCGCCACCACCGCGAACGCCGCCACCGCGAGCGCTATGCCCCATATGTCCCGCACGTTTTTGCGAAACAGCTTCACCACCGCGTTGATTATGAGCGCGCACACCGCCACGCGTATACCCGCGAACGCATAGCGCACCGCCGGAACGTCCAAAAAGCTCGAGAGCAGCGCGGCTATTACGGTGATTATTATGAGCGATGGCAGCACCACGCCCGCCGTCGCCACCGCCGCGCCGAGCGCGCCCCTGAGCTTGTTTCCGGTAAACGTCGCCGTATTTACTGCTATTATGCCGGGCGTGCACTGCCCTATCGCCATGTACTCGAGCAGCTCGTCCTGCGTCACCCAGCCGGTCTTTTCGACGCACTCGCGCTCCAGCATGGGCAACATCGAGTAACCCCCGCCGAATGTCAGCGCGCCTATGCGCACGAACGCCCAGAACAGTGCGCCCAGCGTCACCTTTTTATCCATCCGCAGCCTCCCGTCAGTGCCTGTATCCGTAATTATAGCATATGCGCGGCGCGTCCGCATTAGCGCGCCAAAAAGCCGCAAAAACCGCAGCAAAGCGGTACGCCGACATACGGTATACCGCCATATCACAAGCCTTATTCGCCATATTTGACCGTTATTTCCGGATTACGGCGCCGCCTTCTTCTCCGCTGCGTCAAGTGTCGCGCTGGTTATGTTATCACAGTCAAACAGCTCCGGCGCGCGCTCCTCCTCGACCAGCTTGCGGGTGTTGTAGCCGCTATCCTCGCCGCCTGCGTTCTGCGCAAGCGTTACCCCGGCGACTATTATGCCGGCTATGAGCACGCACGCCAACAACACTACGAACAGTTTCTTTCTACTCATGGTCAAGCCCCCTTTAATCTATTCTAATATGCAGAGCCGGCGCGAGCCGGCAGTCAGCCACTTACATTGCATCGGTGTAGTTGAGCGATTTGAGACCCGAGAGAACATCGTCGCGCGTGAGCCCCTTGCACTCCACATACATCAGCCTCTCCGCATCCACCCGCCAGAGCGCGCGCACCATGCCGCTTTCGCGCACCTCTATCATGCACTCGCCAACATTGAGCTGAACGGACTCCACGCCGGCGCACAGCGCGGCCATGTAGTAGTTGTCCTCATTGAGTTCGGCTATCGCGTACTTGCGCGTTATGTCTATCTGCGTCGTGCTCCACTGATCAGGTATTACGAGCTCCGGCACGACGCCCTTCTTTGCGAAATCACCGCCCGCGCCTATCACGACTATTTCCGAGAGCTCCTCGTCAAACGCTTCTATCTTTCTCAAATACGTCGTTATGAGCGACGACCTCGCCGCCGGCTGCAGGTCCGACGGGCTCTGCGACGAACTGCCGCCCTTATATGCGCTGTACATACCCTCTATGTCATCCTCGCTCGCATCCAGCCGCTCCGGATCCAGGCGCTGCGCGTCCCCTTGGTCTATCGGGGCCGCGGTGTAGCCATCCGCCACCTTCGGACTCTCCTCGCGATCGATGCTCGCTCCCCAGAGGCCGCTCATGGCAAATGCCCCGACGCCTATGAATACCACAAATGCCGCCGCTATGCCAGTCAATCGCGCGACGGTCCTCTTGCGCTTCGCGCGGCGCTTGCGCTCCAGCTCTATCCTGTCCCTCAGCGCCCCGAAGTCCACGGAGCGGTTCGCGGTTTCCGCGCCGTCCGCCATCAGTTTGTCGATCTCGTGTTCGCTATACACCTTCGTCATCTCCTATAAGTTCAGCGAGTTTCGCCCTCGCTCTCGACATGCGGGACTTTACCGTGCCCTCCGTGAGATTCAGCAGCCTGCCTATCTCGGCGTAGTTGAGCCCGGAAAAGTAGTGCAGCATCACCGGCTCCCGGTATATGTCCGAAAGTCTGTCCACCGCCTGCATCAAGAGCCGCTGCCGCTCATCGTCCACCAGCTGCTCCAGCGGGTTCAGCGACGTGTCCGCGAGATTGAAAGGCGCCTCGTCGTAGAGCGTCTCGCGCTTGCGCTTGCGCACCACATCCAGCGCGGCGTTCGTAGCCACCCTGTACAACCAGCCCTTGAGCTGAAGGTCATTGTACCTCAGCACGGACTCCCTGCGGTCGTACATGCGCAGAAAGACCTCCTGCGAGACATCGAGCGCTTCATCCTGATTCTTAACGACATTGAACGCCACCCAGTAAACAAGGCGGGAATACTGTTCGTATGCCGCATCGAAGTCCATCATCACCGAATCCTACTATCTAAACGTATTCGCGCCGGCAATGGTTGCGCCGGAAGCGTAAGATATTCAAAAACATTATATCACCTGTGCACGCTCATAACAAGCGCCATTAAACCCGCAAAACGCCGCGATATATTCTGGCTTGCGCTTAACAAGGGTATGGCTCCGTGATATAATCCCTTGAAAACGAAATAACGGTTTTGGAGGCAATGCATGGAAAACGTGAAGGTTGCAATTTGGGGTTTTGGCGCGATGGGCGGTGGCGTAGCGGAAGTGCTCCTTTCAAAGAAGGGCGTGGACGTCGTCTCGGTGTGCGACATACATCCGAATCGCGTGGGCAAGAGCATATTTGAACTGCTGGGCGTAGAGCGCGGCGACAGGGCGGACGTCGTGGTCAATCCCAACATAACCCAGGTGGTACGCAGCGGCCTGTGCGATGTTTGCGTCATTGCGACGGACTCGTTTACGCGCAAGGCGTTCGACAAGATCAAGTTCGTCGTAGAGCGCGGCGTGAACGTCGTATCTACGGCGGAGGAAATGAGCTATCCGCGGGCGCAGGAGCCGGAGCTGGCGGCGGAGATTGACCGCCTCGCCAAGGAAAACGGCGTATCCGTGCTCGGCACGGGCATAAATCCCGGACTGATGATGGATCTGCTCGCCATATGCCTCTCCGGCTGCATGACTGACGTCAGGAAGGTCACCTGCCGCAGGGTCAACAGTCTCTCGCCCTTCGGACCCGCCGTCATGGAGGAGCAGGGCGTCGGGATGAGCGTAGACAAGTTCACGGCTGAGATGAACTCCGGTTCACTCGCGGGGCACGTCGGCTTTGCGGAATCCGTGGGCATGATTGCCGAGGCGCTCGGCTGGAAGATTGACAGGTTCGAGCAGCAGATGCAGCCCATAGTCACGTCGGTTGACCGCAAGTCTCCCTACGGCTTCGCCGCCGCGGGCGACGTCGCCGGCGTCAACATGACCGGGCAGGGCTACTGCGGGGACGAGGTGAAGATAGATATGTATCACCCGCAGCAGATAGAGCCGGAGCTCGAGGGGACGCACACCGGCGACTACATCATACTGGAGGGCTCTCCGGCGGTGAACATGGCAATAAACCCGGAGGTCGACGGCGGCATAGGCACCATTGCCATGGTGGTCAATATGATACCTCATGTAATAAACGCCAAGCCGGGCCTCAGGACTATGCTCGACCTGCCCGTGCCGAGGGCTATAATGGGCGACTTCAGGGATTACATAGAGAGATAGCGGCGCACCGCCGCGTCTATTCGCGATATGGAGGCATATATGGCAAAAAAAGGCGATTGGGTACAGATACACAGCATAGTGCTGCAACCCGGGGAGCGCTCCGCAAACCTGCCCCAGGACACTAAGCGCGTACCCCTCGAAATGTGGGTGAAGGGGCGCTTGCTCGCGAACGCGGAGCCGGGCTGCGAGGCAGCTGTCCGGACGCGCACAGGGCGCATAGAGCGCGGTACGCTCGTAGACGAGGCCCCGTACTTCACTCACAGCTTTGGCGGACTCGTCCCCGAAGTGCTCGAAATAGGCGACAGCGTCCGCGAGATACTGTTCGGAGGTGAGGACGCATGAGGGATATGAGTTACAACGGCGTCATGTCGCGCCGAAATGAGATAATGCGCACCGCAGTGGGCATGGATTACTCGCAGTTCGAGCGGGGCACGATAGCCTTTGACTACGAGGCGATGATGGCCGCTACCGGCTACGATATCGACGAGCTCATACGGATACAGAGCTTGTTCTCGGTGGGCAACACGCCCATAATAGAGCTGAAGAACCTGACCGCGCTCGCGCGCAAGTGCGCCCCCCGCGGCAAGGGTGCGCGCATATTCGTCAAGGACGAAGCCTCGAACCCCTCCGGCAGCTTCAAGGCGCGCCGCTCCGCAACGAGCGTCTATCATGCGGCGACGCACGGGTATCGGGGCGTCATAGCCGCCACGAGCGGCAACTACGGCGCGGCAGTGGCTTCCCATGCCGCCATGGCGGGTCTCAAGTGCATAGTCGTGCAGGAGTGCTACGACTCGCGCGGGGTGGGCCAGCCGGAGATAATCGAGAAGGCGCGCAAGTGCGAGGCGCTCGGCGCGGAGGTCGTACAGCTCACGGTCGGGCCGGAGTTGTTCTACACGTTCCTCAAGCTGCTCGAGGAGACGGGCTACTTCAACTCCTCCCTCTACACGCCTTTCGGCATAGCGGGAATCGAGACGCTGGGCTACGAGATAGCGCAGCAATTCCGCGCTAAGCTCGGGCGCGACCCCGACGCGGTGGTCTGCACCAACGCGGGCGGCGGCAACCTCACAGGTACCGCGCGCGGCCTGCGCAAGGCCGGCTGCCATGCCAAGCTCATAGGCGCCAGCGTGAACCTCTCCGGCCTGCACATGGCGTCCGACACGCAGTTTAACAGGAAATCGTTCACCACCGGCCACACCGGCTTCGGGGTGCCTTTTGCGACTAACCCGGACCGCTCGGACGTGCCGCGCAGCGCCGGCCGCCCATTGCGCTACATGGACAGATATGTAACCGTCGCGCAGGGAAGCGTATTCTATATCACCGAATGCCTCGCGTCGCTCGAAGGACTCGAGAAGGGCCCGGCGGGCAATACCGCGCTCGCCGCGGCGTTTAGAATAGCGCAGGACATGGACGAGGACGAGATAATAGTCGTGCAGGAGACGGAGTACACCGGGGCGGGCAAGCACATCAACCCGCAGCTCTGGTTCGCCAGGCAAAACGGCATCGATATACGCTTCGGCGACCCGTCGCAGGAGGTTCCCGGCGAGAGCATAGTGCTCCCCGCCCACCCCTCGCTTTTGAGCGTCGCCGACGTTGACATGGATCACCTCAGGCGCTCCGCTATTAAGAACGCCGTGGGCTCGAAGCTCGACGAGCTCACGCCCACGGACATCCGGTTCCTCGTCGAGGAGACCAACACGGACGAGGCATATGTGCGCGCAGCGCTCGACACACTTAGAGGAGGAGTTAAGGCATGAAGAGAACAGACGACTACGAATCCAGGAGCGCCCATCTCAAGGCGCTGACGGACGCGGAGCTGGAGGCGCGCTTCTGGGAGCTCGCCAATAAGCTCGTCGACCCCATGCTCCAGATGGGCTACGAGTACACGTCCCCGGCGGTCGAGCGCTCCGTGCTGCTGCGAATGGGCTTCTCGTCGCTCGAGGCGAAGGAGATAGTGAACGGCTGCGTCGAGCGCAGGCTCATAAGCCACGGCGCGGGCAACGTCGTATACCGCCTCGCACGGGCGCGCGCCCTGAGCATACGCGACGCCGGTCTCGCGCTGTGCGCGAACGAGATGTGGGACGACGCGGAAAAGCTGTTTGAAGGAGGCGCTAAGTGATGAACGAATACAGGCTCGACCCCAATAAGCCCATAGACGTGGACGAAATACTCAAGGACTTGGAATCCTACCGGCCCAGGCGCAGAGGCTGGACGTGGCGCAAGCCCGCGCCCGGGCTCAAGCTGGGGCCATTCACATACCGCGACTGCACCGAGCCCCTCAAGCGCTCCACGCCGCTCCCCCCGGCGCACTATTTCGACAACATAGACCCGCAGCCCGCGCCCGTAATAACCACGGAAATCGCCTCCGGCCGCTTTGAGGACGACATTCGCAGGATGCGCATGGCGGCGCATCACGGCGCGGATCACATTATGGTAATCCGCACGGCGGGCCAGTCGCACTTTGACGGGCTGATAGAGGGCACGCCCCAGGGCATGGGCGGCGTCCCCATAACGCGGAAGCAAGTGCGCGCACAGCGCAAAGCGCTCGACATGATAGAGGACGAGGTCGGCAGACCCATCAATTACCACAGCTATGTTTCGGGCGTGGCAGGCCCGGATATTGCCGTGATGTTCGCGGAGGAAGGCGTAAACGGAGTCCACCAGGACCCACAGTACAACGTCATATACAGAAACATCAACATGGTGCGTTCTTTCGTGGACGCGTGCGAATCCAAAAAGCTCATCGCATGGGCGGGCATGGCGCAGATTGACGGCGCGCACAACGCAAACGCGACAGCGCGCGAGGCGTGGAAGGTCATGCCGGAATTGATGGTGCAGCACGCCATCAACTCCATATTCTCGGCGCGGGTAGGCGTTCCCAAGGAGAACATCTGCCTCTCCACCGTGCCGCCTACCGCCACCCCCGCGCCCTGCGTCTACATGGATCTCCCGTACGCCGTGGCGCTGCGGGAGCTGTTCCACGAGTACAGGATGCGCGCCCAGATGAACACCAAGTACATAGAGGCCTCCACACGCGAGGCCACCGTAACGCATGTGCTAAACATGTTTATATCCAAGCTCACGAGCGCGGACATACAGTCCACCATAACGCCGGACGAGGGCAGGAACGTGCCGTGGCACATATACAACATAGAGGCGTGCGACACCGCGAAGCAGACGCTGGTCGGGCTGGACGGGCTCATGGAGATGGTAGAGCTCAAGCGCGACGGCTATCTGCGCGAGAAGGCGCGCGAGCTCAAGGAGCGCGCGGTGCTGTTCATGGAGGAGATGCTCGACATGGGCGGCTACTTCAACGCCGTCGAGGAGGGCTTCTTCGTCGATTCGGGCTGCTACCCGGAGCGCAACGGCGACGGCATAGTCAGAAAGGCGGACGGCGGCATAGGCGCGGGCACGGTGTTTAAGCGCGACGCCGACTATATGGCGCCCGTAACCGCCCACTACGGCTACAATAACGCAGAACAGTACGGCGCGGAGTACCGCGAAAATCCCTCGGCGCTGATAGGCGGCTGTACGCTGGAGCGCCCCGACAAGATAATCTACATAGACGAACTCGACGACACGGACAACGTCAACGTCCGCATGGCTGATGTGCGCGACCACAAGCCCGGCGGAGAGCTGCTGCGGCCGGAGATGGAATGGTTAGCCGACGGCACGGTGCTGCTGACGATGTTCTTCCCCGCCCCGAGGCGCATCGCCGAGGCTGCCGCGCTGGAAGCCGCCCACAAGATGAACCTCACGGAGTGCGAGGTCATCAACCGGGAGGTAATGCACGAGCAGGACGGGACGCGCATAGAGGTCAAGGCGAAGGCGCCGTTCTCCATACGGCTGAGCGACCTCGTGATACCGGAGGAGCCCAAGGTGATGGGCGACGACGAGATACGGGCTGAGATCGAGCGCAGGCCCATGCGCGTGGTGTGCGCCACCATCGGCCAGGACGAACACTCCGTCGGGCTGCGCGAGATAATCGACATAAAGCACGGCGGCATAGAGAAGTACGGCATCGAAGTCCACTACCTCGGCACGTCCGTGCCGCCGGAGAAGCTCGTCAACGCCGCCATTGAGCTCAACGCCGACGCGGTGCTCGCGTCCACGATAATCAGCCATGACGACATTCACTACAAGAACATAGAGCGCATAGACCGGCTCGCCCGCGAGATGGGCGTCCGCGACAAGCTGATGTTCTGCGCGGGCGGTACCCAGGTCACGCCGGAGCTCGCGCGCGCCCACGGCGCAGACGAGGGCTTCGGAAGGGGTACCAAGGGCGTCCACGTGGCTACATTCCTCGTAGAGCGCAGGCGCGAGCTCGAGGGCATATAGCCCATACCGGGCGAGGAGGCGCTCCGCCTCCTCCTTGACAAGAGTATGACTGTTGACATTCTGGTTGCGGAAATAGGCTCGACCACGACGCTCGTGAACGCATTTGACGGCATCGGCACGGACGGCGTGCGCTTCGTGTGCCAGGGGCAGGCCGCCACCTCCGTGCTCGACGGCGACGTGAGAATCGGTCTGCGCGCCGCCATAGAGGATTTGTCCCGCCGCCTGGGAACTCAGGTGAGCTACCGCGAGATGTTCGCCACGTCGAGCGCCGCGGGCGGACTCCGCATGTGCGTGCACGGCCTGGTTTACGACATGACCGTGCGCGCCGCGCACGCCGCCGCGCTGGGCGCGGGCGCCATAGTGCGCATGGCGACGGCGGGAAAGCTCACTCCCGGCGACATAGACGAACTCCACGCGCAGCGCCCCAACCTCATAATGATCGCCGGCGGCACCGACTACGGCGAGCGCGACACCGCCGTCTTCAACGCGCGCGCCATAGCCGCATCCGGACTTAAGACGCCCGTCATATTCGCGGGCAATGTGCAGTGCCGGCGCGAGGTCGAAGCGGCGCTCGAGCAGGCAGGAATACCCTGCTACACTACCGAAAACGTATATCCCAAGCTCGACAAGCTGAACATAGAGCCCGCGCGCCGGCTCATACACGCCGCGTTCGAGGAGCACATAGTCAAGGCTCCGGGCATGGAGCGCATACGCGATATGGTGTCCGGCAGCATAATGCCCACTCCCGGCGCGGTCATGGAGGCGGCGCGGCTGCTGTACGAGGACATGGGCGACCTGCTCGTCGTGGACATAGGCGGCGCCACTACGGACGTTCACTCCGTCACTGAGGGCTCGCCCGAGATAGCCGCCATGCTCATTTCACCCGAACCCATGGCCAAGCGCACGGTCGAGGGCGACCTTGGGCTCTATGTCAACGCCGCCAACCTCGTCCGCCTTATAGGCGAGGACAGGCTCCGCGCCGAACTCGGTATAGACGTCGGGCGCACAATGGAACGCTACAAGCCCGTGCCCGACACGCCGGAGCAGTTCGCGCTCACGCAGAGGCTGTGCCTCGAGGCGGGTATCACCGCGGTGCGCCGCCACGCCGGAGAGCTGCGCTATATCTACTCGCCGCAGGGCAGGCAGACGATCGCCGAGGGCAAGGACCTGTCCATAACCGCGAGCATAATTGGCACCGGCGGCGCGCTGACGCGACTGCCGGACAGGGCGGCGCTCTTGCGCGGCATAGCCGACTGCAACAAGCACGGCGCAATGCTCTACCCCAAACCCGGGGAGCTAACGACGCTCCACGACGACGACTACATAATGGCGTCAGCCGGAGTGCTCGCAAGGCGCTTCCCTGCCGACGCGCTCAAGCTAATGAAACGCAGTCTTAAACCAGCCTGAAACGGAGGTGCGCACATTGTATCCGAGGGTAACGGTCGATTTGCCTAAGCTGCGCCGCAATTTGGACGCATTGACCACGCTCTGCCATTCGCAGGGAATAGCCGTGGCGATAGTGACAAAGGTGTTCTGCGCCGACGAGCGCATAGTGAAGCTAATAGACGACAGCGCCGCCGACATGATAGCCGACAGCAGGCTTGAAAACCTCCGCGCGGCGAGCACCTGCAAGCCCAAGCTGCTGCTTAGGATAGCCATGCCGTCCGAGGCGGAGGCGGTAGTGACCGACAGCGACATGAGCTTGCAGTCAGAGCCCGCCACGATACTCGCGCTCGACGCCGCCGCACGGAAGCTGGGTGTGCGCCACGCGGTGCTGCTGATGGTGGACATGGGCGACCTACGCGAGGGGCTGTTCTTCTCAGAGCGCGACGCCATACTGGACGCCGCGCGGCTGACTGCCGGCTGCAGCGGGCTCTCGCTCGCGGGGATAGGCGTCAACCTCACCTGCTACGGCGGCATACTGCCCAGCCGGGAAAACCTGACGGCGCTGGCGGATATCGCGCAGAGCATACGCGAGGGGCTGGGTGTTGAACTGCCCATAGTATCCGGCGGCAACAGCAGCACGATGGCCATGCTGCTCGAGGGCAGCGTGCCCAAGGGCATAAACCATCTGCGCCTAGGTGAATCGTTCGTGCTCGGCAACGATACATCCACCGGCACGCCGGTAGATTTTCTCTGCACGGACGCGTTCACGCTCGAAGCGGAAATAGTGGAGCTGAAGCGCAAGCCCAGCGTACCGATAGGTAAAGCCGGCCCCAACGCCTTCGGCGAGTATGTGCGCTTCGAGGACAAGGGCGAGCAGCTCCGCGCCATTTGCGCGATAGGGCGTCAGGATGCAGACGCCGAATCGCTTGCCGCGCTCGATGATAATATATCTATTCTCGGCGCAAGCTCTGACCATTTAATTGTTGACTTGACACATGCCCCTGGTTACAATGTTGGCGATGTTATCCGCTTTAGACCCGGCTATGGAAGCCTGCTTAGGCTGTTCACAAGCAGGTATGTGAAGCGCGCTTATATCAATGAATGACAACACAACTTTACGCAAAGGAGAACTACAATGCCCGTCAACCTCAAAGGTCGTCACTTTCTCACGCTGAAGGACTTTACGCCCGAGGAAATACGCTATCTGCTCGACCTCTCGCATGAGCTGAAGACCAAGAAGCGCCTCGGCATACGCAATAAGCTCCTCGAGGGCAAAAACATAGTGCTGCTGTTTGACAAGACGTCGACGCGCACGCGCTGCGCCTTCGAGGTCGCCGCGTTCGACGAGGGCGCCCAGGTGACCTTCCTCTCCAACAGCCAGATGGGCAAGAAGGAGTCGCTCGAGGACACCGCAAAGGTGCTCGGCCGCTTCTACGACGGCATAGAGTACCGTGGCTTCAAGCAGGAGACCGTCGAACTGCTCGCCAAGCACGCGGGAGTGCCCGTGTGGAACGGACTGACCGATATGTACCACCCCACGCAGATACTCGCGGACTTCATGACCATTGAGGAGCACGTTCACAAGCCCATAGACAAGGTCAAGCTCGTGTACGTGGGCGACGCGCGCAATAATATGGGCAATTCACTCATGATAGGCGCGGCCAAGCTCGGCATGACCTTCGTCGGAATAGCGCCCAAATCGCTCTTCCCGGACCCCGCGCTGGTGGCGCAGATGGAAGAGGTTGCCAAGGTCACGGGCGCGAGCATCAGCTTCTCCGAGGAGCTCGAGGCGGTCGCCGGCGCAGACGCCGTGTACACCGACGTGTGGGTATCCATGGGCGAGGAGGATCAGTTCGCGGAGCGCATACGCCTGCTCGAGCCGTACCGCGTCACCATGGACCTGATGCGTATGTCCGGCAATCCGGACGTCATATTCCTCCACTGCCTGCCCTCGTTCCACGACCTTGAGACCGCCGTCGGCCGCGACGTGTATGAGAAGTTCGGCATAAGCGAAATGGAGGTTTCCGACGAGGTGTTCCGCTCGAAGTACTCCAAAGTATTCGACGAGGCGGAGAACCGCATGCACACCATAAAGGCCGTCATGGTAGCCACCATAGGCAAATAGACCGGCACTGTAAGTCTACCGGGCCCCGCGATATGTCGTCCGGGGCCCGTCTTTGGATTCGGAGGAAAACGCTGATGTTTCAAACCGCAAAGGATGCGCGCACCTGGGCGCAAATAGACCTCGGCGCGCTGAAGCGCAATCTGGATATAGCCAAGCGCCCCGGCGCGGCAGTAATGTGCGTCATCAAGGCGGACGCCTATGGGCACGGCGCCATCGAGTGCGGCCGGTTTTTGCAGGCCAACGGCGCGGATGCATTTGCCGTGGCGTGCCTGTCTGAGGCGCTTGAGCTGAGAAACGCCGGCATAACGCTGCCCATACTGGTGTTTGGGTACACCGGCGGCGACTACGCGCAGGTACTGGCGCAGCACGACCTCACGCAGACCCTGGTCGACGAAGCCCACGCCTGCGAGCTCAACGCCGCGGCAACGCGCATGGGCGTGCAGGTGAAATGTCACATAAAGCTCGACACCGGCATGAGCCGCAGCGGCCTCTTCGCGCAGGGAGAGCCCCATGACGCAGTCACCGCCGCCGCGCGCATGCACTCCCTCGCCGGAATACGCGTCACCGGGTTGTACTCCCACCTCTGCGTGGCGGACGCGCCCTCGGGCGAAGCGTTTACGCGGACTCAGTATGAGCGCTTTATCGCCGTGCGCGACGGCCTCATCGCCCTGGGCATAGACCCGGGCGTCTGTCACATAGCCAACAGCGCCGCCATACTCTCCTATCCGTGGATGCGGCTCGACATGGTCAGGGAGGGCATAATGCTCTACGGCCTGTATCCGGACAACCTCCCGCGTGAAGCGGGCGCGCTGTCTCCGGTGATGACGCTGAAGTCGCGTGTCGTCCAGTTGAAGGAAGTGCCCGCTGGCGCTACGGTGAGCTATGGCAGGAGGTATACCGCCGCAGGCGCGCGCACGCTCGCGGTGATAGGCGCGGGCTACGCCGACGGGTACTCGCGCAAGCTCTCCAACAACGGTTGGATAACCGTGAACGGACGGCGCTGCGAACAGGTGGGTACGGTCTGCATGGACGCATTCATGGCGGACGTCACCGGACTCGACGTGGCGCGCGGCGATGAGGTTGTGCTGTTTGGGGAGGGCGGCATGTCCCTGGAGGAGTTCGCCACAAGGGCCGGCACAATCAACTACGAGATACCTTGCCTGGTCACGGCGAGGGCACGGCGCGCCTACGTCA
Source organism: Clostridia bacterium (assembly GCA_030527165.1). Taxonomy (GTDB): domain Bacteria; phylum Bacillota; class Clostridia; order Christensenellales; family CAG-138; genus RGIG1693. Next base: position 34,096 of record JAUNBH010000006.1, on the reverse strand, counting down.
ACGGGTAAACTCCACAATCCATCCCGCAATTCACCTCAAATTGTGACAAAACTGAAACAAGTTCAGTCCGAGCGTCCATATGGGCGGCCAAATGCATTATAATAGCTCTCGAGGTGTATATGCGTTCTGCCCTGCATAACTCGAGGCTACATGAGTACCGCTCGCCCTTTGGGGCCGTCAGAACCGGCGACAAATGCGTTTTGTCGCTGTTTGTGTCCGCCGAATTGAACTCGCGGCTTCACAGCGTAAAGCTCCGGCTTTGGCCGGATGACCACGAGGAACTCGCAGAGCCCGTGAGCCTCCACGAGCGCGACGGCGGAATGCTCTACCACTTTGAGATCGCCGCGCCCGATGCACCCTGCGTGATATGGTATTACTTCATACTGTATACCGATGGTCACACGCTCTACTACGGCGGCGACAGCGGCGAGGGCGACGTGTACGACCACCTGCCCCCGTCCTTCAGGATAACGGTGTTTGACAGGGAGTTTGAGACTCCCGATTGGTTTGCAAGGGCGATAATCTACCAGGTATTCCCCGACCGCTTCTACAAGAGCGGCGATGATACGTTCGAGGCGGGAGCCGCCTATCACAGCCGCCTGGGCAGGCCCGTGTACAAGCACGAGAACTGGCGCGACGAGCCGCTCTTTGAGCCGCTGCCCGGCGCCGCCTGCTACAATCCCTGCGACTTTTTCGGCGGAAATCTCCGCGGCATACGGGAAAAGCTCCCGTATCTGGCAGACCTGGGCGTTACCTGCATATACCTCAATCCGGTGTTCGAGTCGCCCAGCAACCACCGCTACAATACGTCTGACTACATGCGGATAGACCCGTTCCTCGGCGACGAGGCGGAGTTGCGTGCGCTGTCGGACGCGGCGGCGCCGTATGGCATTCGCCTCATGCTGGACGGAGTGTTCTCCCACACGGGCGACGACAGCGTGTATTTCAACCGCTACGGCACCTACCCCGACGCAGGCGCGTACCAGTCGCGCGAGTCGCGGTACTACCCCTGGTACGGCTTTTACAGCTTTCCGGACAGCTATCGCTGCTGGTGGGGCTTCGACACGCTTCCGGAGGTGAATGAGCTTGACGGAAGCTATATGGAATTTGTGCGCTCCGTGCTCGACAAGTATGCCGCCTTGGGCATTCACTCCTGGCGGCTCGACGTTGCGGACGAACTGCCCAACGACTTCATACGCATGCTGCGCAGGGAGCTGAAGCGCAACGACCCCAACGGCGTGCTCCTGGGCGAGGTCTGGGAGGACGCAGTGACGAAGACGGACGGCCTGGGCAACCGTCGCGGCTACGCAAACGGCGATATGCTGGACAGCTGCATGGGCTATCCCTTCCGCGATGCGGTAGTGGAGTACCTCCTCGGCAACTGCGATGCGCGGGGACTGCTGCGCCGGCTCGGCGCGATATGCGAGGGCTATCCCGAACCGTTCCTGCGCGCGCAGATGAACCTGCTGAGCTCTCACGACACGCAGCGCATAATCTCGGTGCTGGGCGGCTGCCCGCACAGGGATGCGCTCACTCGGGAGGAACAGGCGCGCTTTGAGCTGTCAGACGAGGCGCTGCGCCTGGGCAAGGCGCGCTATGTGCTCGCCGCGGTTATACAGATGGCGTTCATAGGCGTACCATGTATCTACTACGGCGACGAGGCGGGCTTGACGGGCCTCGCCGACCCCTTCTGCCGCAAGACCTTCCCGTGGGGGGACGAGGACGCCGCCCTGCAGGCCGCCATTCGCGCGCTGTCGCGCGCCAGAAGTCGGAGCGACGCGCTCAAGCTGGGCGGTATAGCGATGTGCGCCGTCGACGAGTCCGTGTTCACCATATGCAGGACGCACGGCGAGCATCAGGCTGTGGCGGCGGTCAACCGGTCGAGCGATGCGCGCAGCGTCACACTGTGCGCGAAGGGCTTTTCGGAGTGCAACGGCGTGCTGACTGCGTTTGCGGGGGAGTACGAGTGCGCGCTCACCGGCGCAGTTCTGCGCTGCACCGATGGCAATATTAGACTGACGCTGCCCCCGCTCGGAGGCGCGCTTCTGATAAAAAGGAGTTCGTTATGAAACGATTTTACGGCTTGGATAAGCTGAATTGGGCGCTTCTCATCGCGGGCGGCGTATTCTCCATAGTTGCGCTGCTGTGCGCGGGTCTGTCGGCCCCGGCGCTCTACTGGGTATTCTTTGGGCTCGCGTGCGTGCTGCTCGTGTTCGTGTGCCTGCGCATGTTCTCGCGCAATACCGCCAAGCGGCGCGCGGAGTGCGCGCGCTTCGAGCGGCTGCTCGCCGGCATAAAGCGCTTCATAGCGCCGGACTTCGCCTCCATCGAGGCGCACAGGCAGTTTAAGTTCTATGCGTGCCCGCAGTGCTCGCAGAGGCTTCGCGTGCCGCGCGGCAAGGGTAAAATACGAATAACCTGCGTCAGATGCGGGCATAAATTCGTCAAGCGGACATAATTCGCTTGACACGGGCGCCTTTTGGGCATAGATTATACTTGCTGATGAAAATCGGGCAATACGGAGGTAAAAAATGGTCAACAAGAAGATGAACATCATGGAGCTCATTCAGACTGACGAGGGCATAGCCGACATACTCATGGACGCGGGAATGCACTGCCTCGGCTGCGTCATGGCGCACACTGAGGATCTGGAACAGGCCTGCGCCGTCCATGGCATAGACGCCGACGCGCTGATAGCCAAGATCAACGCCTATCTGGACGCGAAAAAATAAACGCTCTATGAGCGTCAAGCTGCACCTGGTCTTGAAATGTGCCGTCATAGCCGCTCTGTACGCGGCTTTGACTTTTGTTGTACCCTGGAGCAGCGGCCTGATGCAAATCAGGCTCTCGGAGGCGCTCTGCGTGCTGCCGTTTTTACTGCCCGATGCGGCCTATGGGCTGTTCATAGGCTGCGCTCTCGGCAATTTACTCAGCGGCGGCATAGCCGTGGACGTCGTGTTCGGCAGTCTTGCAACTCTCGCCGCCGGTCTGCTGACCGCGCTGATAGCAAAGCTCAAGCTCTCGCACTGGTTTGCCCCGCTGCCGGCAGTGGTGTTAAACGCGCTCGTCGTGGGCGCGGTGCTGTGCTATGGCTACGAAGTTGGCGCGCCCTACTGGACTTGCGCGCTCTACGTCGGAGCGGGTCAGCTCATCGCGTGCTACGCGCTGGGCATGCCGCTGCTGTTCGCGCTGCGAAGGCTGCCGGAAGGGCTGGTGCGCTGAAGGGCGGAAAATAAAACGCGGCGCTTGCGCGCCGTTTTTCATATTCGCTCAATCCAGATAATAGCGCGGGTTGTACGCGCGACCGAATATCCTCAGCTCGAAGTGCAGGTGCGGCGCATCGCAGTTGCCCGTCGCGCCCACAAGCCCTATCACATCCCCGGAAGCTACCTCGTCGCCGACCTCGACGAGTATTTCGCCGAGGTGAGCGTAGCGCGTCACGAAGCCGTCGCCGTGGTCCAATTCCACGACCAAACCCATACCGCCGCGCTCCATCGCGCATATCACGGTTCCCCCGCAGGACGCGGTCACATCCGTCCCCTCGTCCGCCTCATAGTCCAAGCCCTGATGGAATCCGTAGTTGCAGCGGCCGAAATTGAGCGACACCACACCGTCAACGGGGCTCGCAAATCGCAGTTCGCCCTGGCTTATACCGCGGCTGCCCTCGTTGCGCCCCGGCGTGCCGTCCCTGGGTTCGAGCGTGCCCACCAGTATCACGGTGTCGTGCACCTCGCTTATTACCTCTTCCGACAGCACCGTTTCGGAGCTTAAAGCGCCGTTCTCGAACACATATTGCACCGTGACGCCCCGTATGCCATCTCTGCCCAGTGACTCGAATACGCGCATCCCCCGCATCAGGTTGGAATCCTCCACCTCTAACACCTCGTGCTGCACCGATACGGTCGTCACCCGCGTCGTCCTGCTCTGCACGCGCACCGGCGTTTCGGCGGATGTGAGCAGTATGTACGCCTCCTCGCTGTTGAGCACCGCGGCAGAGTACGCCGCAGTTCGAAGCTCCACTTCGGATACGAACTGCGAATGCGCCGCATCCGCCTGTGACAACAGCGCATAGTGCTCCAATACGTCGTCAAGCACGGCTTCCGCCGCTTCGCGGCTCGCGAGCGTCGCCACTATCTCGCCGTCCACGGCTATGCTCGTGCGAACGTACTGTGCCTGCGACGGCTCGGGCTCGCCGCTCGGGGCGGGCGACGGCGTCACCGCGGCCGGCGTCCGCGTGGGCAGCGCAGAGTCCGCCACCCCGGCGGGCGCAGCATCGTAGAGCAGTGCGCTCACGACTATTAGCGCAACGGCAAGTGCGGCGAGCGCTACGAACTTAAACCGCTTATCGCCGCTTCCGCCGACCGGTTTGTCCGCTGTCGCGGGGGACGGCTCGTGGCGCACGGACTCGTCCGCACGCGCGAGTTTCGCCGCGTTTGCCTTCTCAATATTCTCCGTCAAGTCAAAACGCTTTTCCAAGCTAATACCCGCCTCTCGCCGGCGACCGCATCAGAATACCCTGTACGCGCAGTAGAAATGCGTGTCCCAGTAGCTCGACATGAAGCTCCGCTCCACGACCTCGCCCTGATTGTTGGACGCATCCACCATCACGCTGCCGGAAACCGCTATGCCCACATGCCCCTGTGTCTCCGACATCTTGAATACCAGTATGTCGCCCGCCTGAACGTCGTCTATGGACGATATGCGCTGATAGTGCGTTACGCTCCGCCAGCCTATGGACGTGAGATACGGCTGCGACACGCCCGCCTGGTTAAGGCACCAGTACACGAGTCCGGAACAGTCGAACACATTCGGCCCCTTGCCCCCCAGCACATATGGGCAGCCCTTCTTCGACCGGGCAATCTGTATCAGCAGCCTCACGCCGGACTCGCCGCCACCGCCGCCCGAATCGGAACCCGAGCCGCCGCCTACTACATAGCTCGAGCCTGGCCCAACCATGTCGTCGCCGGTGAGCTTGGCCATGGTCAGCCTGCCGACCTTCCCGTCCACGCCCAAATCGTTCCTTCGCTGGAATTCCTTAACCGCCGTCTCCGTGATCGAGCCGAAATACCCCGTGCAATGCGATTCGTACAGGTAATCCAGGTTCTTGAGTATTACCTGCACCCTGCGCACGTCCTCACCGCTCATGCCTATCATGAGCGCGTTTGCCTGAGCGTTGCCGGACGTGAGCACCTCGCGCGTTTTGGGCCCCAAGTAACCGTCCGGTATGAGGCTGTTGCGCTCCTGGAAACGCCTCACCGCGGCGACTGTATCCTCGCCGTATATGCCGTCGGGCGTGGTGGTCAGATAGCCCAGCGACTTGAGAATCTCCTGATAGCGCTGCACGACCTCGCTGCGCGAGCCCAGGTAGAAGTAGTTTGCCTTTGCATCGGCGCTGTACAGCGCTTCCTTCGTTTCAACGCCCACCTTGCCGTCGGACGTCAGACCGTTGTTCTTCTGAAAGAGCTTGACCGCCGCCTCCGTATCGGTTCCGAAATAGCCGGTCACGCTGCCCAGATAGTCGAGCTCATAGAGGCGCTGCTGTATCTCGCTTATGTCCGTCCCCTCGTCGCCCACGCTCGCCACATAGCGGAGCGCGTCCGACGCCATGAGCATGTCGTAGCACTCCTGGGTGAGTACGCCGTCCTCCTCCACGCCGTGCCGGCGCTGGAACAGCCTGAGCGCCTGCGCGGTGGCCGGCCCAAAATAGCTCGTGGGCTCGTCCGCATCCATGTAGTACAGCCCCATGAGCCTGCTCTGCACGAGCGGCACCAACGACTCGTCAGTGTCTCCCTGCGTCAACAATATGACCGGCTCATCCACTGCGGGCGCCATGGTGGGTGCGGGCGTTTCCTCCGCCCCATCGCCGTCGTTCGGCTCCGGTATTGTCAGTTCGTCGAAATTGGGCTCTGCCAGCCCGGATTCGAGCGGTTCCGGTTCCACGGCGGCGCTTAAGGGCGCCCCGCCAGCGCCGTTCGCAGTGGCCGCGAGCACGACTATCAGCAGCACGAGCGCCAGCACGCCGGCTCCGGCGCAGCAGAGCGTCGACGCCTTTTGCCGCTTTATCCACGCGACAAAGCGCTTCGCGCAGTCGCCCGACGCCGTCAATGCCCTCCTGATATACTCTCGCATAATCGCTCCTTATCTTGCTTTTTCGCAAACATTATAGCACAGCGTCTGCCCCGATAATTGAACAGAAAGTAAACTTTCGCCCGTCTATTGCGGCAATATATGGCATATAACGTAGCCCAGCGACTCTATCGCGCACGTCAAATCCGCCGTGGCCAGCCTGAGCGACGACGCTGCGGACATCGGATGCACGCACACGCGCTCGAGCCTGAGCACGTCCTCGTCCACCGCAACGCGCACCTCCCTGCGCGCATCGTAGAGCAGCGCAAGAGGCGTTATCGCGCCCGCGTCCGCATTGAGCTTGTCCCGCAGGGCGCAGTCGGAGGCAAAGCTTAGCCGCGACGCGCCGAGCTGCTTGCTTATGTCGGCAGTTCTGAAGCGCTTCGCCCCGTCCATTATCACAAGATAGTATTCCGTCCGGTTCCTGTTCGTCAAAAAGAGGTTCTTGCAGTGCGGCGCTCCCGTCAGCTCGCGCAGCGCGGCACAGCGCTCCATGGTCACGGCGGGCTCGTGCTCGAAGCGCTCGTACGCTATGCCCAAACCATCCAAGTACGCCAGTACCTCCGCCTCCCGCGCGTCCGCGCAATATCCGCTCATTTGTGATACGGCTCCCCCCTGTTTATCCTGTGCGCACGGTACAGTTGCTCCAGGAGCATCAGCCGGAACAGCCGGTGGTTGAACGTCATGGGCGAAAAGCTCAGCCGCAGCGCCGCCCTGTCGAGCACCTCCGCCGACAGGCCCAGCGAGCCGCCGACGGCTATCGCTATGCGGCTCTCCCCGTGCGCGGCGAGCTTGTCCAACCGCTGCGCGAAACTCATGCTGTCCAGCTGCACGCCGCCTATGTCCGTCGCGATGAAGTACTCGCCTTCACAGAGCTTCGACAGCACCGCCCTGCCCTCGCGCTGCCTGACCTGTTCCCGCTGCGCTGCCGATAGCTTTTCGGGCGACTTTTCGTCGTCGACCTCAATTACATCTATGCGGCAATAACGCCCCAACCGCTGAAGCAGCTCGTCGCACGCCCGAATGTAGTGCGCCTCTTTGAGCCGCCCGACGCATATGAGCTTTATCCCCGTCACAGCTGTACGAACGCCAGCGCGAATACCAGCGCATTTAGCAGCGCCATGGCCGCCATTACTACCGCTATCACCCGGCGCGTGCGCCTGCGGTTCGCCTGCGTGAGCTGCTCTCTCAGCTCCTCCAACGCCGCGTCGCCGTGCACCGCCGGAGCGCCTTCGGCGTCCGGACTCGCTTGCGCGCCGCTCCGCGCGCGCTTTGCCAGTCTGAACGTCGCATACAGCGCCGGAACCGCCACGAGCGCGCCCGCCGCCAACAGCACCGCACCCAACTGGGTCGTGGACACGTTGTCGATGGCCTCCGCCTGCGCGCTGTCGAAGCTCGCGCTCGAAAGCCATATGGATATCGTATTGTTGATGAAGTGTATAATCATCGCGGGGTAGACGGAGCGCGTTTCGTATGTCAGCAGCCCCAGCACCGCGCCTATGACGAAAAACGACACTATGGACGCGGGCGTCATGTGCGCCAGCGCAAATATCGCCGACGTGACGAGCACCACCTTCCACCTGCCCATGCCGCGCCAGGAGTTGACGTACACTGACCTAAACAGCAGCTCCTCGCACACCGCCGGCACCAGCGCCAGCATGGCGATGTAAAACACTGTTTCCCAAACCGTGGCAGCTGCCGGTATCTGCTGCGCGTAAATGTCCGGATTCGCACCGAGGGCCTCCATGGCGGTCATGGCGAACGCGTTTATGCCCGTGCTGAACATGAATATGCCAACTCCCGCCGCCGCGCTGAGGAGCACGACACCCCAGCCGGGCCACAGCAGGCCATAGCGCTTTGCGCCGCCCCGCACGATAGCCAACAGCGCCGGGAAGAGTATCGCAACGCCCGACACGCACACCGCGCTTATCACTATCTGCACCGCTACGCCGTCCCCGGCAAAGAGGAGCAGCACCGCCGCCGCCAGCTGCATTGCGATGTACAGCAGCGTCGCCAAAATAAGCGTGTCAGTACCGCGCTTCTCCATCAGGTATGAATCAGTATACATCGTATACGCCTCCCATTCTGTCTCTGTGCGCTAAGGACACCGCCAGCATATCCTCGAATATGCCGTCCGAATTGAGTGCGGCCCTCACGGTTTCGTACGCCAGAGGCTCCATGTTGTTCTCCTGACTAAGATGTCCCAGTACGGCGGTCTTCAGCCCGGTGTGGTAGAGCTTCAGCAGCGCCTGTGCGCAGTCGTCATTGGACAGGTGCCCAAACTCGCCCAATATGCGCCGCTTGAGCGGATACGGGTAGCTGCCTGCGCGCAGCATCTCCACATCGTGATTGGACTCTATGAGCACGAGCGATGAGCCGCAAAGCTCGTTTATAACGCGCGCGTCCATGCACCCTATGTCGGTCACCACGCTCATCCGCCTTTCCCCGGCGCAAAAGGAGTAACCCACGGGCTCCGCCGCGTCGTGCGACGTCCTAAACGCCCGTATGCGCATGTCTTTTATGTAGAACTCCGCGTCCGACTCGATTATCCGCACGCACTCGCCCGGTATGTCCCCAAGCGACGCCGGCATGGCGTTCCAAGTGGCTTCGTTGGCGTAAACCGGCAGCCGGTACCGCCGGGCGAGCACGCCTATCCCCCGTATGTGGTCTATGTGTTCGTGAGTTATGAGCACGCCGTCCACTTCTGAGACGTCTATATCGAGCGCCTTCAGCGCGCACACTATGCGCCTCGCGCTGACGCCCGCATCTACCAGTATTATCTCGTTCCGCCGCCATACCACCGACACGTTGCCGGACGACCCGCTGTATAACGGGCAGAACCTCATATAATCCTCATTTTTCCGCATGAGTGTATTATATTGCATGCCGCGCGCCTTTTCAACCTCCGCGCGCAGATTCCTCCGCCCACTGTATTGGGCATGACCGTTGAAAACCGGAACCAAATGCGATAAACTATAATGTGTAATCTGACATATCAACCGACAGGAGATGCGCTATGATAATAGTTGGTATTTGTGGAGCCAGCGGAAGCGGCAAGAGCACGCTCGCGGACATGATCCGCAACTCGCTCACCTGTGAATCCCGCATTATCGGACAGGACTGCTATTACAGGGATCACTCGTCGCTGCCGTTCGAGCGGCGCGTTCACATCAACTACGACGCGCCGGAGATATTTGACCACGACGAGCTGCTCGCCGACATAACCGCACTGAGCATGGGCAGGGCTATCACCACAAAGGGCTACGATTACGCCAACCACGTTCGCGCCGACTCGGACGAGCTCATTTCCCCGCCCGACGTGCTTATACTCGAGGGCATACACGTTTTCCATGACATGCGGCTCCGCAAGCTGATGTCCCTGAAAGTCTACATGCACGTCGATACGGACGTCTGCCTGCTTAGGCGCATACAGCGCGACATAATCAAGCGCGGCAGGTCGATTTCAAGCATATCGGAGCAGTACTTAGCGACCGTCAAGCCGATGTACGAGGAGTACATCAGCAAATACATACGCGACGCAGACTTCGCCGTCATGCGCGGCGGTCACAACCGAACCGCCATCGACGCCATATGCGCCTACATCTCCGCCAAGCTCCTCGCAGAGCGCTTCGATGCATGAAGCGCCTTCGGGCTCGTCCGCCACGCGAAAAACTTTTTGCCGCCGTGCAACCTTGACGCCCGTACCGCCGTATTATTGACGTAGCACCTGATTGAGTAGGTTTTCCCCCTCCTTTCTCCCTACTTGATTGCTTGGATACCTATCCGTGGATGCCGCCGCGAGAACTCGCGGCGGCATTTTGGCGCGCTGCGCCTTGCAGCACGGGGGCCCGGCGCGGCCTGAACGGCAACGCCGTTCGGCGGGGCGTTCGCCGACCGCCCCCGCCAGGCGCGCATACTGCGCGCCGGCCGCGCCGGGCGGGTGGGTGGAGCGCCGCCGAGCGGCGAATAAAAGGGGCGTGTCACTCACGCCCCCACCGCATTCCCGCGGGAACTCGCCGAAAAATCAGCCCTTTCTCGCCTTGTCGAAACGCCTGTTAAAGCGGTCGACGCGTCCGCCAGTGTCGACCAGCTTCTGACGCCCCGTGTAAAACGGATGGCACTTTGAGCATATTTCAACCTTCAGCTCGCCCTTGACCGAGCCGGATGTGAACGTCTCGCCGCATGCGCAGCGCACGAGACACTCGCCGTACGAGGGGTGGATTTCCTTCTTCATCTACGTAATCTCCTAATCAGTTATTGCTGAGCGCAGGGCGATAGTTTCGCCCTCCTGCTGCAATGGATGCCGCCGCACCCGTATGAAGCCAGAGCAGCTCTCGAAAAGTTATTCTATTATGTACAGCCGCAGTTTGCAAGTGCTTTTTTCATATATTGCGCGCTTTTTGTGCGTTTTTCGCCCGCGCTACTGCACCGGCACCACTGCGCGGCACGCGTGTACGAACGAATGCCCTGCCATGGCGCTCCGCGCCTGGGAAACCGCATCGAAGTCCGGAAACAAGCCCACTACCGCCGACCCGGAACCCGTCATGCACGCGCCTATCGCACCACACTCGAACAGCTCCTCCTTAAGCGCCGCTATGTCGGGTTCGAGCGCCGCCGCCAGCGGCTCAAGCGCGTTGCGCATAGCCCACGCCAGCTCTATGAGCGCGCCGCGCTCGTACGCGCTCGCGGCAGCGGCGGAATCAACCGGCATTGCCGGCAGGGTTAGCCTCCCAAACAGCTCGGCGGTGCTTATCCCGCCCGCGGCTTTTACTATCAACAACGGCAGGTGGCGGTGCTCCAGGCGCGCCATGCGCTCGCCCTTTCCAGTGCACAGCGCGGCGCCGCCCGCATAGGCAAACGGCACGTCCGCCCCTATGCTTTCGGCAATACGGAGCATCTCCGCCTCGCTCACGCCGCCGTACATTGCGCTAAGCGCCCTCAGCACCGCACCCGCGTCCGCCGAGCCACCCCCTAGCCCCGCGCGCTCGGGTATGCGCTTCGCCACCCTCACCCGTGCGCCCGGGCAACCGCTCGCGCGCATAAACGCCTCCACGGCGCGCGTTACGGTGTTGTCCCGCGGTATGCCGCTCCCGCGGGAGTCGAAACCGACGTCCACGCCCTCGTGCGGTTCAACATCAACTATGTCATACAGGTCGCCGACGGTGTGCATTAAAGTGCTCAACTCGTGATAGCCGTCCGCGCGGCGGCCGGTCACGCCGAGCGCCAGATTCACTTTTGCGCACGCGAGCACCCTCATATTATAAACACCGCCTTCCTCGCCCGCCGGATACTCATTATCTCGCTGACGATTATACCACACGCGCGTTTACCTATGCGCGCGTATGGCAATAATCCCACCATGAGTAATCAGTAATCAGGAGGAAACACAGAATGAAATACATACGTCACTGCATCTGCCTGGCGCTCGCCATCGCGCTCGCACTGCTCGCGCCCGCGCACACCACCGTTGCGGAAGCCAACAACGACATACTGCGCTTGCACATAATGGCAAACAGCGATTCCGCGGAGGATCAGCGCGTGAAGCTCATCGTGCGCGACGCCGTGCTGCGCTACGCGCAATCCAATGCGGACGCGAACTGCATGCGCGAGGCGGTGGAAGCGATCCTACGCGACGGCGAGGGTTTGTTTGAAGCGGTCGAAGCCGCGCTGCGCGGCGAGAACGCCGAGTACGGCGCCCAACTCAAGCTGGGATGCTATGCCTTCCCAGACAGGCAGTACGGCAGCGAGCTCTACCCCGCGGGGGATTACGTCGCGCTGCGCATAGTGCTGGGCGACGGCGCCGGCGAAAACTGGTGGTGCGTGATTTTCCCGCCGCTGTGCATAGTAGACGCGCAGGGCGGAGAAACTCTACCTCAAGGGGAAATACGCTTCGAGAGCCTTTTCCTTAAACTCCTCAGGAGCATATTCGGAGGTGGAACAAGATGAAAAAACGCATTGCTGCTATCGCCTTTGCCGCCGCGCTGGCGCTTTTGCTCTCCACGAGCACGCTGGGCGCCACGCTTAAATACGGCTCCAGAGGCGACGACGTATACACGCTGCAGAGCAAGCTCAAGCGCTGGGGCTATTACTCCGGCAGCGTCGATGGCATATTCGGCTCCCAGACGCTCTCTGCAGTGAAGTACTTCCAGCGCAAAAACGGGCTCGTTCAGGACGGCATAGTCGGCCCGGCCACCGCCAAAGCGCTTGGCATGACGCTCGACTCCTCGCAGAGCACAGGCGGCTCGTCCACCAGCTCGTCGAGCGACGTCAATCTGCTTGCGAGAGTAGTATACGGCGAGGCGCGCGGAGAGCCCTACAAGGGGCAGGTAGCGGTCGCCGCCATAGTGCTGAACCGGGTCAAGAGCGCCTCTTTCCCGAACACGATAGCGGGCGTAGTGTACCAGAGCGGCGCATTCTCGATAGTCGCGGACGGACAGATAAACCTCACGCCCAACTCAACGGCATACCAGGCCGCGCGCGACGCGCTGAACGGATGGGATCCGACAAACGGATGCCTTTACTACTACAACCCGGCCAAGACCACCAACAAATGGATGCTCTCGCGCCCCGTGTCGGTCGTGATAGGCTCCCATTCATTCTGCAGGTAGACGGCTATGAGCGTTACGGCAAAGAGAATACTGGTCATAGCGCTGCCCGCAGTGCTCGCAATAGCGCTCGCGGCAGCCATTATATACGGTGTATCCGCAAACAGCGCGGCTCAGTCTTACAAGACAACCGCGGAAGCGATGTACAACCGGGCTTATCTCGAACTGGCGGAGAATCTCTCGGATCTCGAGGTCAGCCTCTCCAAGCTGCTTATAACTAACTCACACAGCCGGACCGTTTTGCTGCTCGACGACATATGGCGTTACAGCGGCGCGTGCGCGAGCCTGCTCTCACAGATACCCGCGTCGCACACGGACTCTTCGGAGCTCAACGGCTTCGTAATACGGGTGGGCGACTACTCGCGCTCCCTAGCCAAGAGCGTGCTCGGCGGCAGACCGTTCAGCGAAGACGATTTGGGTCAGCTCAACTCCATGTACGCTCAGTGCAGCGCACTCTCCGAGGAGATACAGCGGCGCATAGCGCAGGGCGACACGCCCGTGGAGGTCGTGACCGCGGACGGGTATTACGAGAGCTCCCAGCTGCAGTTTAAGGGCGCGGACGAGTACGACAAATTCCCGTCGCTGATATACGACGGGCCGTTCTCGGAGAGCGTGCTCAAGGCGCAGCCCGAAGGCTTGACGGGCGACGATATCGACGCCGACGCCGCGCTCGAAATTGCCCGCGAATTCGCCGGCACCGACAGCCTCGAGCTCGCGAGCGAGTCTAACGGCGCCATACCCTCCTATGACTTTACGGGCGAACTGAGCGACGGCAGGACGCTCGACATATCCGTATCCGTGCGGGGCGGTCACGTCGTATGGATGCGGACTCAGCCGAGCAGCGCGGTAGAAGGCATTCCCGACGAGGAGCTGCAGCTCTCCTACGAGGACAGCGGGCGCGAATTCCTAAGCGCGCACGGCTATGCAAACATGGAGCCCACATACGGACAGTATGCGGACGGCGCGGCGCTTATCAACTACGCCTGGTCGCTTGACGGCGTGATGGTGTACAACGACCTCATAAAGGTCTGGCTGGATCGCGTCACGAACGAAGTCATAGGCTTCGATGCGAGGAACTACCTGTTCAGCCACCACGTCAGGGAGCTGCCGGAACAGACGGTAGACGAAGCGGAAGCGCGCCTCGCAATATCCGCAGACCTCGAGGTGGTTGCCAGCAGGCTCGCGCTCATCCCCATTACCCCACAGACCGAGGCGCTTTGTCACGAATTTACGTGCAGGCATGGCGACGTCGACTACATAGTATACGTCGACGCTCAGACCGGCGAGGAGGCCGAGATATTTAAGATAGTGCACACCCAGTACGGCACGCTCGTCGTATGAGGAGCACGCGGACTGAGCCGGAGCTGCGCTCCGGCTCAGGTCGCGCCCGCCGCTTCTCGCCCCCAGGCGGGAAGCGACCTGGTGGGCGGGTGGGCGGGGGCGCGCGCACGCGCGGGAGAATCCGGGGCGGGGCGTAAAACCAAGGCTGTGCGCTCACACATGGCGCACGGGACCCGTGCGAGAGAGTTCACAGAAATATTACAACTTACTTCCCCGTGCGCCATTGACACCGGGCGCATATAGTTCTATGATGTCAATACGGATTAGCACTCACCGAAGTCGAGTGCTAACAACGAGCGCTGAACGCAGGAGGTGTTTGAAGCATGAACGCGCAAAAACTCACACAGAAATCGTTGGCCGCAATTCAGGCGGCGCAGGAGCTCACCATAGCCCTCCACAACCAACAGCTGGAGCAGCTCCATCTGCTGTCGGCGCTGCTCTCCCAGGAGGACGGGCTCGTACCCGAGCTGATGAAGCGCATAGGCGTTTCCGCAAGCGGTATGAGCGCGGCGGCAGACCGGGAATTGGCAAAGCTGCCCCAGGTGACGGGCGCCGGCCGTGAAGCCGACAGGGTGTACATATCACGCGGGCTCGACGACGCGCTGAAGAAGGCGGAGGACACCGCCAACTCCATGAAGGACGAGTACGTCTCCGTCGAACACCTTTTGCTCGGCCTCCTGGACGTCCCCGACCCCGCGCTTAAGAAGCTGTTTGCGGATTACGCGGTCAAAAAAGGCGACTGTTTGAAGGCACTGCAGTCCATACGTGGCAATCAGCGCGTCACCTCGGACAGCCCGGAGAGCACCTACGGCGCACTCGAGAAGTACGGCGTAGACCTCGTAGCGCAAGCGCGCGATAAAAAGACCGACCCGGTCATTGGGCGCGATGACGAGATACGAAACGTAATACGCATACTTTCGCGCAAGACCAAGAACAACCCGGTGCTGATAGGCGAGCCCGGCGTGGGCAAGACGGCGATAGCCGAGGGGCTGGCGCAGCGCATAGTGCGCGGCGACGTGCCCAAGAGCCTGCAGGACAAGACCATATTCTCGCTCGACATGGGTACGCTAATAGCGGGCGCAAAGTACAGGGGCGAGTTCGAGGAGCGGCTAAAGGCGGTGCTGTCCGACATAAAGAAGTCCGAGGGGCGCATAATACTCTTTATCGATGAGCTACACACCATCGTCGGCGCGGGCAGGACAGAGGGCTCCATGGACGCCGGAAACCTGCTGAAGCCTATGCTCGCGCGCGGCGAGCTGCACTGCATAGGTGCGACGACAATCGACGAGTACAGGCGCTACATCGAAAAGGACCCCGCGCTGGAGCGGCGCTTCCAGACAGTACTGGTGAGCGAACCCACCGTTGAGGACACGATAGCGATACTGCGCGGGCTCGAGGAGCGCTACGAGGTGTTCCACGGCGTGAAAATCACAGACCCCGCCATAATCGCCGCCGCTACGCTCTCCAATCGCTACATAACGGACAGGTTTCTGCCGGACAAGGCGATAGACCTCGTGGACGAGGCGTGTGCCATGATTCGCACCGAGATGGACTCCATGCCCACGGAGCTGGACGTGATAAGGCGCAAGATCATACAGCTTGAGATAGAGGAGGTCGCGCTTAAAAATGAAACCGACCAGCTCTCTAAGAGCAGGCTCGAGGAGCTGCAGCGGGAGTTAGCGGAGCTGCGCGACGAATACAACGCCATGAAAGCCAGGTGGGAAAACGAAAAGGCCGCCATAAGCAAGGTGCAGCAGCTGCGCGAGCAGGTGGAGCGCCTTAACAACGAGATAGAGCAGTCAGAGCAGGAGAGCGATTACGAGCGCGCCGCCACGTTGAAGTACGGCACGCTGCCGGAGGTGAAAAAGCAGCTCGAAGCGGAGGAAAAGCGCGTTGCCGACGCACAGGAGAGCAGTTTGCTCCGAGACAAGGTCACCGAGGAGGAGATAGCCAAGATTGTGGAGCGCTGGACGGGCATACCGGTCGCAAGGCTGGTCGAGGGGGAGCGCGACAAGCTGCTCCACCTGGACGATACGCTGCACAGGCGCGTGGTAGGGCAGGACGAGGCGGTTTCACGCGTTGCGGAGGCGGTGTTGAGGAGCCGCGCGGGCATAAAGGACCCCGGACGGCCCATAGGCTCCTTCCTGTTCCTCGGCCCCACCGGCGTGGGCAAGACTGAGCTCGCCAAGGCGCTCGCGGAGAGCCTATTCGACGACGAGCGCAACCTCGTGCGCATAGATATGAGCGAGTATATGGAGAAGTTCTCCGTGTCGCGCCTCATAGGCGCGCCTCCCGGCTATGTCGGCTACGAGGAGGGCGGTCAGCTCACGGAAGCCGTCAGACGCAAGCCGTACTGCGTAGTGCTGCTGGACGAAATCGAAAAAGCACACCCGGACGTATTCAACATACTCCTCCAGGTGCTCGACGACGGACGCATTACCGATTCCCAGGGGCGCACGGTGGACTTTAAGAACACGGTAATTATACTTACGTCCAATCTTGGCTCTCAATACCTGCTGGACGGCATCGGCGGCGACGGCACTATTACTGCAAGCGCCAGAGCGCAGACGGAACAGCTGCTGCGGCGCAGCTTCAGGCCGGAGTTCCTCAACAGGCTCGACGAAATCGTGTTCTACAAGCCCCTCACGCGGGACAACATAACGAAGATAGTCGACCTGCAGATAGAGCGGCTAAATGAGCGGCTCGCCCAGAAGCAGCTGCGCTGCGAGGTCACAGAGGACGCAAAGCGCTTCATCATAGACGCTGCGTACGACCCGCAGTACGGCGCCAGGCCGCTGCGCAGATACATACAGCACACCGTCGAGAGCATGTTGGCGCGCCGCATAGTGCGCGGAGACGTAGTGCCGGGCATGACTTTGAAAGTGGATTTGAACGGCGACCGCCTGGCGGTAGAGTAATGAGCGGCTAAGAACAGATCGAGCAGGAGGGGCATGACGCGTCATGCCCCTCCTGCTTTAACAGTGCTCTTGCCTGCCCGGCAGCTGCGTTCGCACCCCCCGCCGCCCGCGCTCACTCCAAGATAGCTGCGACGAAGGCGTCATAGTTCAGCTGCGAATCGCTGATGTATGTGCAGAAGCAATCATATCTCCAAAAATACGTGCCGTTGATGCCGGCGTTCCTCATCTGTACAAACCCGTTAGGCAAATAACGGTACAGCGTGCCCTCTTCGTTAAGGTATAGCGTGTACGTCACTTCGTCGCCATCGTCATCCAGATAGGTCGACGTGATGCACATCGCTCCACCGTCGAATCCCACGAGCTCGGTATTTATACGGGCAACGCATCTAATGGAGCTGTATCCGCTCTGCTTCCCGTGCAATGTGCGCAGCAACTCGTCGCCCTCCATCCAATCGAAGTGCTTATGGGTCCCGTCCTGCATTATAACGCACAGCGTAAAATCCCTATCCGGCGACGACAGGTTGACGTCGTTTCCTTCAAAGCTATGATAGGTCGCGTCTGTCGTCATATTGGCCATATACATCCTCACAATATCCGACAGCTCCACGCGCGCATTTGTCTTGTAGGCGATAAATCCTCCCTCAGAATCCTCCGAGGATTCTATTGAGAACACCTCGCCCGCGTAATTAACGAAGTAACGGATGCGCTCACTTGTATCCGCGGCATCCACGGGTTCCTTCTCGATGAAATACCCGGCGTCTATGTCCAAGCCCTCCTCGGTGGCTTCCAGCACTTCAAGCGACGCAATCACGTCCTCTATCCAGCGCGCGTCATCGGGACGCTTTACAAAGCCCACTCCGCCGGGATTGCCCGTAAGCAGGCTCGTGTGTTGATACACGGTATATGTGTATCCGTTTAGCTCGTATATATCCCCCGACACCGAATGCACGCCTGTCAGGGAGCCTGCGGTGGTCTCCTCGCCCAATATGAACTCATAGGATAAATCGCCGTTTGCACCGGCTCTTGACGCGCTCAGAATCAGCTCGAACGCGGTGTCGGCATCCAATCTTAGCCCATCCGGCCGTGAATTGCCGTCGTAAAACGAAGTGCTCTCTACTGCCCTATATATCCTGTCGACGCATTCCGCGATGTCCGGTACATCGGACTCCGGCTCAACGGCATGGGCTGTAGATGTCGGGTCAGTTGCTTGAGCGGGTGGCGAAGCGGTCATCCGCCCCGAATCGCCAACTCCTCTCGCAACCGTGCAGGCGCTTGCAAGCAGCAGCACGGCAACCAAGAGCAATGGAATGAGTGTCTTTTTCATGTCGAGCCTCCTTAATCAAATCGGGTCGTATAACCTCGGTAAGACCGGTGTCTATTTGACAACAGTTGCATACGCGTCAAACCACCTCCGGTAAATCGCGCCGGCATTGCATCCGGTAACTCGGGCGGGAGAGAACAATGCCGAAACAAACTCCTACGGCTTCGGAACCGCACCATCCGCTTATCAACATGATAGCAATCCGTTTCGGCGCCGCCCGCACTCACGACAGCGAAAAACTTGGTTTTCATCCCATAAAACCGCCAAGGCGTGTCCCCACCAGAATCGGTTCAGCTAAATATCATATACTAAGCATACAGTAGCACATACCAACTGTCAATAGTTTTTTTAAAAAAAGATTCTGGTGTTTCAGACGCGGCAACGGCGCGCAGCCGCGTTATGCTTCGTCGCGCTTGTGCAAAACGGCGCAGTGGGGTATAATCATGTCATCAAGTTTTGCAGGAGGACACAGCACAATGAAATTCAGCGAAATGCCGTATTCGCGCCCTCAGCTCTCAGAGATCGAGGCCGCCACTTCGCGCTTCATGGAGGCGTTTGCAGCCGCGGAAACAGTCGACGATGCAGTTGCGGCGTATCGCGCTTACGCCGATGCGTTAGCGGCGTTTATGACGACGTGCTCTATCGCGCAAATATGCATGAGCATCGACACCCGAGATGAGTTCTACGAGGCGGAGGTCGCCTACATAGACGAGATCATGCCCAATGTTGAAGCGCTCATGCACGGGGCGATGAGCGCGCTGTTGGCGTCACCCTTGAGAGCGCAGCTGGAGGAGCGCCTCGGCAGCCTGCTATTCCTCAACTACGAGATAATGCAGAAGTCGTTCAGCCCGGAGATAGTGGAAAACCTGCAGGCGGAAAACAAGCTCTGCACGGAGTACAGCAAGCTGCTCGCCTCCGCCCAGATACCCTTCGAGGGAGAGCTGCGCACGCTCAGCCAGCTCGCACCGTTTAAGCAGGACGCGGACGACGCGCTGAGGCTGCGCGCCTGGAAGGCGGACGCATCCTTTTATGTGGAGAACGGCAGCCGCCTCGACGAGCTCTACGACGAACTCACGCGCATACGCCATGACATGGCGAAGAAGCTCGGCTACGAGAACTATGTCAAGCTCGGCTATTACCGCATGCAGCGCAACTGCTATGACGCCGAGGACGTGGAGCGCTTTCACCAGGCGGTAATCAAGCACATAGTCCCCGTCGCCACAAGGCTATACAGGGAGCAGGCCGAGCGCATAGGCGCGCCGTTCCCCCTCAATTACGCCGATATGGCGCTGATGTTTAGAAGCGGCAACCCGATGCCCAAAGGCACTCCCGACGACATACTCGAGCACGGCAGGAAGTTCTACCACGAGCTGTCGCCCGAGACCGCCGAGTTCATCGACTTCATGTTTGAGAACGAGCTCTTTGACGTGCTGAGCCGCACGGGCAAGTCCGGCGGAGGGTATTGCGACACCCTCGTACAGTACAAATCCCCGTTTATATTCGCCAACTTCAACGGCACCTCGCACGACGTCGAAGTGATGACGCACGAGGCGGGCCACGCCTTCGCCGCTTACGTCGCGCGCGACATATTCCCCTACGAGCTGCAGTCCCCGTCGCTTGAGAGCTGTGAGATACACTCCATGGCGATGGAGTTCTTCGCCTGGCCGTGGCAGGAAGGCTGGTTCGGCGAACAGACCGACAAGTTCTATTACAGCCACCTCGCAGGCGCGCTGACATTCATACCCTACGGCACGATGGTGGACCACTTCCAGCACATAGTGTACGAGAGGCCGGAAATGACGCCCGCCGAGCGCCACGACGTGTGGAAGGAGCTGCTGAAGACGTACATGCCCTGGGTCGCGCTGGGCGACGAAATACCCTTCTACGGCGAGGGCAAGGCCTGGCAGCGTCAGTCGCACATATACCAGCGCCCGTTCTACTACATCGACTACTGCCTCGCACAGACGGTCGCGCTCCAGTTCTGGGCGGCGGCGCGCCACGACGCGCGCGACGCGTGGAGCGGATACCTCAAGCTCGTCTCCCTCGCGGGAACACGGACGTTTACCGAGCTGGTTGCGGCAGCCGGACTGGAATCGCCCTTCGGCGAGGAGGCGCTGAGCAATGTCGCTCGCGAGGCAGTTCAGTGGCTGGATTCCGTCGACATGACCAAAATCAAATAACGCCGCGCAGCGGGAGGAGTTCGCTCCTCCCGCCGCCTTCGCGCCCGGCGCGCCGGCGCCGGAGCTCACGGCATATGCAAGCCGCTAAATGTGTGCTATAATCCACAATAAACCATAAAACCATTCAGGAGACCGAAATGCCTTCAACCGATAAAAAGCAAGAGAGATATACTCTCATAGCGCTGCTGGCAATAGTGCTCTTAGGGTACCTGCTCATTCATGACCTGTCGGGCGGCACGCTGCTGCAGCACAACGCATGGGACAGCTATACGCTTCAAGCCATGGCGTGGAGGGAGGGGCGTCTCGACCTCGGGCGCAACTATGACCACCTGGAGCTCGCCTGTTACGAGGGCCTCTA
The DNA here is from genome assembly GCA_030527165.1 of Clostridia bacterium. GTDB lineage: Bacteria > Bacillota > Clostridia > Christensenellales > CAG-138 > RGIG1693. The sequence goes on along the minus strand of JAUNBH010000006.1, from coordinate 13,247 downwards.
CTACGTCTCATTCCCGCCCACCCCCACGCTCGTGATGCTGCCGCTGACGTACATATTCGGCTACAATACGCCCAACAACATAGTCGTGATGCTCTACGCGATAGGCGCGGCCATATTCATATACCGGTCGTTGCTGTTGGCGGCCATACGGCCTATGCACGCCGCGCTGCTCTCCGCGCTCGCGGTATTTGGCTCCGGCGCAATGTGGATGAGCACCATAGGCGGAGTATGGTTCCAGGCGCAGCTGCTAAACCTGCTCCTGTGCAGCGCTGCGGTCTACTGTGCTCTCAAGAACCGTCGGTTTGCCGCCTACCTGCTGGTGGCCTTCGCGGTGGGCTGCCGCCCGTTCTCGCTGCTCGTATTCCCCGTGTTCTTCATCGCTTTCCTGTCCATGGACTGCGACGGACTGAAGGGCAAACCCTTCCGGGAGATAGCGCGCGCCGCGCTGACACAGTGGAAATACCTGCTGGCTCCCGCCCTCGTAGGGGTGGCGTACATGGTGTTCAACTATGTGCGATTCGGAAACGTGTTCGAGTTTGGGCACAACTATCTGCCGGAGTTTCTCGAAGCGGAGCACGGTCAGTTCAACATAGTCTACATACCTCAGAATCTCTACAACATACTGCTGAGATTCGTGTGGTTCGAGCCAAACATGCAGCTTGACTACCCGCTCTTTGACGGGTTCTGCTTCATCGTGGCGAACCCGATATTCATCATATTCCTTTCGCGCCTCATAGCCGACATAGTGCGCAAGCGCATGGAGCCCGTCCGCATAGCCGCGAACGCAGCCATGCTCCTGATTTTGATTTTGCTCTGCGCGCACAAGACCTTCGGCGGTTGGCAGTTCGGCGCGCGCTATACGGTCGACCTCATCCCCCTCGGCATATTCTTTCTCGTGTGGGGAGCGCAGTCCATGGTCGCGGATCTTCCAACGGCGTTCAACGCCGACTCGGTGTGGATACTCCGGCCGGCAGAGCGCCTCATATGCTGTCTCGGCATAATGTTCAACGTGTACGGCGCAATAGCCATGAATATCGCGTGACGGCGTTTTGCGCCTGAGCGCATCGACATATAAGGAGAATAAATGCACAACAGAAGCAGGCTTACCGACGCTGCCGCAAAGCGTCAGAAATACGGCAATACAACCCTGCTCGTGGCGACGCTGGGAGCGCTCGTCTGCATAGTGGGGCTCTTTCTCACGCAGTACATAGGGCTCTGGGCCGTGGCTGCGGGCGGTGCCGCCATTGCCGCGTCGATTGTCGTCGCAGCCGTGCTGGTTGACCCGTACGAAAAGCGCTTTTACGAGGCCTTCTGCGAGGAGTACCTCTACCCCGAGCTGGACGAAGTGTTTTCCAACTACGAATACCTGCCCACTAAGGGCATGTCCGCACGCGAGCTGAGGGAAATGGCGGTCGTGCCGTCCCTGCGGCGGCACGTGGCGCGGTGCCTGCTGCGCGGCCACATCCGCGGCACGCACGTCAGCACATGTCACCTGCTCTACGCGAAAGACCAGCGCGTCAACAAAAAGAGCAAGCTCCCGCGCGAGGCGATAGCCACCGTGGAAGGGCAGGCGCTGCGGCTGAAGGGAATAAAGCTCAGCGCACCCAGCCTCTGGATACGCCCACGCGGCGTATACGAGACGGAGGGCGTCCGCGTGCGCAACAAGCGCCCGGAAATGCTGCTTGTGGGCGCGGGTACGCAGGAGTTCCAAAATGTGTTTGAAGCGCTCTCGCCGGATATAGACGCCGCGGCGGAATTCCTCGACGAGGCGTTCTGCCATAAGCTGCTCCGGCTGCGGGAGATAGTCAAGTTCATGTCCCCCAACAGCGGATTGTTCATCCGCCTGCGCGGCGACTGCTGCGAGCTGTTCATATCCAACTGGGACAACGGCTGCATGCCCACCATGAAGGACACCATGAGCTCCGCCTACTTTGAGAAGTGCGCGGTCTACACGGTCGCCATGGCGGATTCGTGCGTGCGCCTGCTGGAGCCCGGGTCGGACTACGCCTTTAATCCCGAAGTGGAGCTATGAGACGCATAGTGCTGGGGGCCGGCTTCTGCCCATACCACAACCTCGCGCTCGAGGAGTGCCTGTTTGAAGCGTGCGCGCCCGGCGAAGTCACGCTCTACCTGTGGCAAAACGAACACACGGTGGTCATAGGCAGGAACCAAAACGCCTATCGGGAATGCCGCACGCAGCTCCTCGCGCAGGAGGGCGGAAACCTCGCCCGGCGCTCTACCGGCGGCGGCGCGGTATACCACGACCTCGGCAACCTGAACTTCTCTTTTATAGCCTCCAAGGAGAGCTATGACCTGCCCCGGCAGTTGGGCGTCGTCGTGAAGGCGCTTGCCCGCCTGGGCGTCGAAGCGCAGTTTACCGGCAGAAACGATATTACACTGCCCGACGGCGCGAAGATATCCGGCAGCGCCTTTTTGCACGGGCGCACGGCGGACATGCAGCACGGCACGCTGCTGGTCAGCGCATCCATGGACAGGCTGGCGCGCTACCTCGCGCCATCGCCGGAAAAACTGTCGTCCAAGGGGGTGGACAGCGTGCGCTCCCGCGTGCGAAACATATCGGACGTGCGCGACAGTATAGACGTGAACTCCGTAGGGCGCGAGCTCTGCGCGCAGTTCGAGCGGGAGTACGGGCGCGCTGAGCGGGTTGCGGGCGGCGAACTCCGCTTTTCGGCCCTCTGTGAAAAAGAGGCGCGCCATCGCTCGCACGCCTGGCGCTACGGCGGCACGCGGAGCTACGACGTGTCGCTCTCCCACAGGTTCGACTGGGGCGAGCTCGAGCTGCAGTTCACCGCCAAGGGCGCTGAAGCGCGCTGTGTCGGCGTCAGCTCCGACTGCATGGACGCGGATTTCATAGATGCGCTGCGCGAGACGCTCCTCGGTCAGGAGGCGTTTGCACGCGGTTATGTGCAGAGCCTGCGTGATATTTCTGACGAAAGGGCGTCGCAAATTGCCGAATGGTTTGCCGCGAGCTTGTAGTTGTGATAGAATACGCTATATTTTCGGGAGGTATGTGGATATGTCAAACTTGATTCTCAGCAGCATAGCTGCAACGCTGTTGCCGGAAAACACGCTTCCGGACTGGCTGCTTCCCCTCATCGACGCCGCGTGCATAGTGCTCATAGCGCTGCTCGTCATATGGGCAGCCCAGATAGCGCTTAGAATAGCCCGCAACGTCCAGCAAAAGGGGAGCAAAGCCGGCGATACGCGCAAAATCGACACCGTGGGCAGCGTCATAATGGGCGTTGTGCGCTGTGTTGTGTGGTTTGTCGCCATTACCGCGGTGATAGGCGCGCTGGGCCTTGAGGACGCAATGGCTTCCATACTCGCCGTCGCGGGTATTGGCGGTCTGCTGCTGACCGTGGGCGCTCAGAGCCTCGTGAAGGATGTCGTCACCGGTATCTTCATGCTGTTTGAGGACCAGGTGGAGGTCGGCGATTTCGTAACGGCAGGTTCCGTCACCGGCACCGTCACGGCCATTACGCTCCGCACACTCACCATCCGCGGGCCGCGCGGTGAGATGAACGTAGTCCCCAACGGCAACGTCTCCGTGCTTACCAACTTCTCGCGCAACGACTACACCGCGATAATCGACGTGGGCATAGCCTATGAAGCCGATGTAAACCGCGCGCTCGCGCTGATGCTCGAGGAGGGTGAAGCGTATGTGGAGAGCTCCGGCGGAGACGCCTTTAACCCCGCGATTGCCGGCGTCGTGGAGCTGTCGGACTCGTCCGTCAAGCTCAGAATGACGATAGGAGTGAAGAACCTCACGCACTTAGCTGTGCAGAATGAGCTGAACAAGCGCATCAAGGAGCGCTTCGCCGCCGAGGGCATCGAGATACCGTATAACAAGCTCGTAGTGCTCAGCGCCGACGCGCGCTGACAGCCGTGCTCGCCGCATTCGAGCTCGGGGATATCGTCCTCATGCGGAAGCCACACGCCTGCGGCACCAACGCCTGGGAGATAGTCCGCACCGGGGCGGATATAAAGATCAAGTGCCTGCACTGCGGAAGGGTCGTCATGCTTGACCGACTGGACTTCATGCGCGCAGGCAAGAAAATAATCGGCAAGGCCGGACAGGAGAAATGACGAAGATACCCGACAAAAAGAGCCTAAGAGAGATGCGCCGTTCCGCCACCAAGTCGCATGAGAGCGACGGCAATTACCGCGCCGCGGCTTCGGGCGGCTTCTATGCGGTCATGCTGCTCGCCATCGTGCTCGCGCTGGCAATGCGCCTGTTCATATTCGAGCCCACGGTGGTGGACGGCGAGTCCATGTTCCCCACGCTCTACCACGAGGAGCGCATACTCATAGACAAGACGGCTTATTGGTTCGATGAGCCGGAGCGCGGCGATATAATCATATGCTTCTATCCGGGGTACACCGAAACCTGCGTCAAGCGAGTTGTGGCGCTGCCCGGCGAGACGATTTCCATACACCAGGGCTGCGTCTACATAGACGGCGAGCCGCTGCAGGAGAGCGAGTACTGGAACGACGTGATAGACGCGGATTTGACTGAACAGGTCGTGCCGGACAACTGCGTGTTCGTGATGGGCGACAATCGCAATGAGAGCAAAGACAGCCGTACCGATACCGTGGGCCCCATCCCCTATTACCGCATAACCGGAAAGGTTTTGGCATCGTTCTGGCCAATAAAATACGCGAGGAGTTTTTAGCTCATGGAGCAGACGCTTACTCGAGTCGAGAGAAACCGCTCGTCCTATGCGGGGTACAGGGCCGCCGACATAGGCGTGCGCATACTCGTGGGGCTTATACTGTCCGCACTGCTCGTCTTCGTCGTCTTTACGCCGGTCGTCGTCGCGGGGAACGGCATGTACCCGGCGCTTTTAAACGGCGACGTGGTGCTCATCAGCCGCTTTGCACACCTCATCCGCACTCCCGCGCGCGGAGAAGCGGTCGCCTACGAGCGGGATTCCAACGTGTATATAGGCAGGATAATCGCCTTTGCAGGCGAAACGGTCATGGCGCGCGACGGCAATGTCTACATAGACGGCGCACTGCTCGATGAGAGCACTTATTCCGCATTTCCCTCCGGTGATTTTGGCCCCGTTACGCTCGAGCCCGGGCAGGTGTTCGCCATATGTGACAACCGGACGCTCGCAGATGGTGACGCATCAAGCTACATCGTCAGTTACGACGACCTCTGGGGCGTCGTGAGAATAAGAGTATACCCCAAGCTGAACACATTCGGCGCGGGCTGAACCCCATCGCAATGAAGAAGCGCGATTTTATAGTAATCGGCATAGTGCTTGCGGCGGCCGCCCTGGCAGCCCTGGCGCTCGCGGGCGCGGACGGCGGCGTGGTCAACGTGTACCTCGACGGCGAGCTCTACCGCTCGCTTCCGTACGGCGAGCCCGCCGTGCTGCGCATAGAACAGGATACGGGCGAGGTAAACGTGATTCGCATAACCGAGCAGGGCGTCGCCATGGAGAGCTCCACCTGCGCGAACCAGGTATGCGTACACAGGGGCTGCGTAAGCGGCGTGTCGCACATAGCCGGCGATAACTGGATAATATGCCTTCCTAACAGGGTATCTGTGGAAGTGCTCCCCCATGACCTATGAGCGCGGGCGCGAAGCACATAGCTTTTACCGCGCTGTTGGCGGCGCTCGCAATAGTACTCGGTTATTTTGAGCGTCTGATACCCATTGCGCCCGCCATACCCGGCATAAAGCTCGGCCTGGGCAATGCCGTGGTGCTGTTTGCGCTGTACGCGCTCAACGCGCGCAGCGCGCTCTGCGTTTCCGCGCTGAAGGTGCTGCTGACGGGGCTGCTGTTCTCGTCCGCCGCCGGATTCATTTACAGCGCTGCCGGCGCCGCGCTGAGCTTCGCCGTTATGCTCCCCCTGCACCGCCTGAAAGGGCTGAGCATGGTCGGCGTGAGCATTGCGGGCGCTTGTTGCCATGTGCTCGGTCAACTCACCGCAGCGGTGTTCCTCGTGGGCGCCGCCGCTGCTTTTGCGTGCGCGCCCGTGCTGCTGGCCGCCTCGGTCGTGACCGGCGCGCTGACGGGGTTTATAGCTCAACTCACGCTCTCTGCGCTCAAGAAGGGGGGATATGTGAATGCGACGCAGGCCAAATAGCGCGGCCTTGCTGCTGATTGCGCTGCTGCTCCTCGCCGCCGCCCTGTCCGGCTGCCAGCGCGAGCGGGAGTACACTCGCACCTGTTTTGCGCTGAACACATTCTGTACTTTCACGGTGTACGACGAGGCGGACGCCGCGCACCTCTCCGGGTGCGTCGCGCTCTGCAACGAGTACGAGCGCGTGTTTTCGCGCACGCGGGAGGACAGCGAGCTGTGCGCGCTGAACCTGGCGGGCTCCGGTCATGTCAGCGAGGCGTTGCTGGACGTTTTGGAGCTCGCACTCGAGCTGTACGCGCTGACGGACGGCGCGCTCGATATAGGGCTGGGCAACGTCACAGAGCTCTGGGACTTCGCCGCCGCGGAGCCTTCCCCGCCGGACGCGGTGCAGGTCGCGAAGGCATTGGAAGGCTCCGGCGCAGGAAATATTGAGATGTCGGGCGACTTCGTGGAGCTAAACGGCGTCGCGCTCGACCTCGGCGCGGTGGCAAAGGGCTACATCGCGGGCAAGATAGCGTCATTTCTCACGTCGCAGGGCGTAGAGCGGGCAATGCTGAACCTCGGCGGCAATGTGACCGTGATAGGCGACAGACACGGCAAGCCATACTCCATAGGCGTGCAAACGCCATTCGCGGCAGCGGGCGAGTACTCCGCGCTGCTGGAGCTGTCCGACGCGTCCGTATCGACGAGCGGCGTGTATCAGCGCGTATTCGAGTTTGAGGGCACACTCTACCACCACGTGCTCGATCCCTCCACGGGCTTTCCCGCCGACAGCGGCCTGCTCTCCGTGTCCGTGACGTGCGCAGACGCCGCGCTCTGCGACGCATTGAGCACGGCGTTTCTCGTGATGGGCCGCGACGCCGCGGCGGAAATGATCCGCTCGCTGGACGGCGTAAGCGCGGTGTTCATAGCGGATGACCTCTCGGTAACGCAAATCGGCTGATTCTTCCGGTTTTTTCGTCATTTTGGTGTTCGCGCCGTTGTACAGTAACGCTGTATATGTTACAATTACTTGCGTCACATTCTGACGCAATCAATACGGAGGTTTTTGTATGAAGAAGAGGATCATCGCTCTGGTAGTTGCACTCGTTTTTGTGTTCGCCGCCGTGCCGGCAGTTTCAGCCGACATCGACGACATGACCGGCAAGGTCGTCATCATCCACACCAACGACGTCCACTCGCGCGTTGACGAGAATCTCGGCTACACCGCCGTCGCGGCGCTGAAGCATGAGTATGAGCTCGCAGGCGCTGAGGTCGTCGTCATCGATGCGGGCGACACTTTCCACGGTCTCCCCATTGCCAACCTCGCGGAGGGCGAAACCATAGTGGAGATAATGGACGCCGTGGGATACGATTATCACACTCCCGGCAACCATGACTTCAACTACGGCTATGAACAGCTCGTAGGGCTGGACGGCATAGCGGGCTTCCACATGCTCTCCGCCAACCTCGCGTATGAGAGCGGCGATACCGTGCTCGACGCCAGCGACACATTCGTTATCGACGGGGTAACGTACGGCATATTCGGCCTGTCCACTCCCTCGACGACCTATATGACGCATCCTGACAACGTTGCGGGACTCGTGTTTGAGGACTGCATCGAAACCGCCGCCGCCGAGGTTGCAGCGCTTCAGGCTGCGGGCTGCGATTACATCATCGCGCTGGGACACATAGGGCTCGACAGCAACGCGGGCGTCACCTCGGACGAGATATGCGAAGCCGTGGACGGCATCGACCTGTTTATCGACGGTCACAGCCACAGCGTGCTGGAGAACGGGCTTGAGGTCAACGACGCGCTGATAGTCAGCACGGGCGAGTATCTCGAGAGCATAGGCGTCGTGGTCATCGACCCCGCCGCCGACACCATTGAAGCCTCATTGGTGGGCGCTGAGTACACCGGCACTGACAGCGCCGTCGACGCGCTCATCGCGGAGATACGCACCGAACTCGACGAGGTGCTCCAAGTAGTAGTTGGCTACACCGACGTGCTGCTCGACGGCGAGCGTGAACACGTCCGCACGCGCGAGACCAACCTCGGCAACCTCTCCGCAGACGCAATCAGGCTCGTCGCCAATGCCGATGTAGCCGTCACCAACGGCGGCGGCATACGCGCTTCGATTGAAATCGGCGAGATCACACTGGGCGACATCATATCCGTATTCCCCTTCGGCAACTATGTCGTCGCCAAGGAAGTTACGGGTCAGGACATACACGACGCGCTTGAGCACGCCGTGCGCGTATACCCCGAGACAAACGGCGGGTTCCTCCAGGTGTCCGGCATGACGTTTACGTTTTACACGAACAGGGACGCCGGCAACAGGGTCGACCCCGAGAACATACTCATAGGCGGCGAGCCCATTGACCTCAGCGCCACTTACGTGCTCGCAACCAATGACTTCCTCGCGGCCGGCGGCGACGGCTTTACGACGCTTAACGGCGTTACGGTCAACGAGTACCCGTCGCTCGACGAAGTGCTCATAGACTTCATCTCCGCGCTCGACACGTTTGAGGCGTACGCCGACATCGAGGGCAGGATACTCACCGCCGAGGCAGAGAATCCCGACCCGCCCAAGACCGGCGCTATTTCCCTCTCCATCGCCGCGATAGCTGCAATGGCCGGCGGCGCGGCAATAGTGATATTCAGAAAGAAGTAATCCGCACGGCCCATACGGCACCATGCAGCGGGCAAGGCGACGAGCTGCGCCCGCTGTTTTTTGTTTTCTGCGACCGATGCACCGCAATAAAAAAGAAGCCCATTGACGGGCAGGGGCAAGCGAAGAGACCATGAGCGGCTTGCAGATAAGCGCGGGGCTGGGCGCGGCCGAAACGGCGGAGCCGTTTCAGCGGGCGCACGCAGTGCGCCGGCCGGCGCGCGAAGCGCGCAGGCCGCGCCCCCCCTCGGCTGCGCCGGAGCGATCAGGCGTCGGGAGAAAGCCGCATCAATTCAGCACGGTGGTCAACAGCATCAGCAACGGCGTTACGACAAAGCAGGCGAGCGTGGTCAGGCTCATTCCCTGCGCCACATATGTCTCGTCCGCGTTCGCGCTGCCCGCCACTACGACCGCCTGCGTCATAACCGGCATGGCGCTCTCGATGACAAAAGTGCTCATCCCTATGCCCGAGAACCCCACCAGCTTGCACAGCAGCAGCGTAACAGCCGGCGCGGCGACAAAGCGCATAGCCAGCACCGCCGCCATGCCCCTGTCCACGCGCAGGTTCCGTATTCCGCTCTCGCAGAGCAGGTAGCCGACGTACAGCATCCCGAGCGGAGTGATTATGCCGCTGAGGTAGGAGGACAAGTCCAGCATGAGCTGCGGGGGCTCGAATCCCGCCAAAAACAGCGGAATGCACACCCCCAGCGCTATGAGCGGCGGGGACAGCAGCTTCTTCAGTTTGACGTGCTTCTCGCCGCCGCCCGAGGCGTGCAGCATGTAGTTGCCCGCAGTCCAAAACAGCGACGTGTTGATTATGTAGAAGAACATCACATACACTATCGCATCATCGCCGAATAGCCCTCTGCACATCGGCAGACCTACGAATATCGTGTTTGACAGGGAACACATCACGACAAAACCGCCGCGCCGCCTGGGTTCGATCTTGAGCAGCTTTGCGAGCAGCAGGCTGAGCGCCATGGTGACCGCCATCGCCGCAAGTGGTATCCCCAGCAGGTAGCCCGCAGAGGCCAGCTCCGTCCTCGGCATCCCGTCGAATACATTGTGGAAGCAGAGCGCAGGCATGCCAACGTTGATTATCAGCTTGACTATGAGGCCCTTGTGCTCCGGCTTCATCCAGCCCTTGCGCCCGAACAGATACCCGATACACGCCATGATGACTACGACTAACACGGCGGACAACGAGTGCAACAGCGTCTCCAACATTGTCGCGTTCCCCCAAAAACGGGAGTGGACACCGGTCCACCCCCCTGAATAACAGCTATTAGCCCGCTACTTTATGCGCTTGCACTCCAGATAGTAGCGCTTTTCGTTCGCCTCGCCCATCGAGAAGGTCTTTCTCGGCAGCGCACCGTCGAACACGACCGTCCTAAACAGCGCGCTCTTGTGCATCGGAGGCAGTGTGAAGCCCATGTTGGACGGCTTCGAGCCAAGCTCGTACACTACGTCCTCTCCGTGTATGTAGTCTATTGTAGCGCCCGCCATCTCCTTTAGCACGGCATCAAGCGCGCTCTGGAGCGTGCCTACCTCGAGCTGCGCCGCAGGCGCGCTTACCTTGAAGCAGCCGTGCCCGTTCTCCGTGCAGAATGGCAGCACATGCGCGCCGTTTTTCGCCTCGCGCTCGGTTGCCAGACGGCATTCGTCCAGCGTGGCGAAGCGCAACGTCTCACAACCGCCGTTGGCGGCGCCGAGCTTCGCCTCGAGGCTGCAGATCACATCCTCGGCGTTCACGTTGAACAGCACCCGGTGTATAGGCTCGAACACTATGCCCTCGTCATGCACGTTCTCCAACTCCACGAGCGCGTAACGCGCCGGATGCTCCAACGCCTCCTCGGGCGTAAGCGTCGCCTTTATGCGCTCCCAACTCGCCTTTGCGGTGGCAAAGCTGTGGTTCCCGTCGCCCATGGCGAATACCATGACCGGCTTGTCGCCGTAATTGCCCTGAAACGCCTCTTTGCAGGCAAGCCGCTCTATCGCCGCTATAACGCCGCTTATCTGCTCCTCGCCGTCTATCAGCCAGCCCTCGATGTGGCCGCCGCCCTGCATTAGCTCGAAGTCGTAGAGCTGCTCCAGCGCATCCGCGTTCGCCGTCAGAGGCTCTATCACGGTGCGCTCCGGGTCGTCGATGAGCACTATTATGTGCGGCATCTCAAGCGGGGCGTTCTCCCTTATGCGCAGGCGCGGGGGTATTCGCTCTACAATCGTCCCCTCGGTGGCGCGTATCAGCGTCGTAGCGCCCTTGTTGTAATCATAGCACTCCAAATCCAGGGCGAGCACCAAGCCGTGGCGCACATTGCCCGCCACGCTCCTGCGAACGAGCACAAAGCCCTGGCCCCTGTTTTCAAGCACGCCGCGCGACATATAGTCGTCCATGCAGGCGTTTATCGCCCGTATCCGATCCGCCTCACCCGGTTTGTCAAGGTACATCTCGGGCAGCATGAGCCTCAAAGTGGAAGGCGCATCGCCGACAGTGCGCTCCGTCTCCTCCCAATACTCGGGCTGAGAGGTGTACTGGTCGCACGCGACTACCGCCCACTTCGACAGGTCAACGCCCCGATTTGGCAGGAGCAGCTCTGGGACGAACACGCCCACACTGTTTTGATACTTCATAATTCAAGCGCCTCCGTATGAGTTTTAGGTGGGTATAGGATACATCAAAAGCACGACACGGTCAACGCATTTGCCCGCGCAAGCAACTTTATATTCTCAGCGCACGTGCGCATAAAAAGGCGCGCAGACGCGCGCCTATACCTCAGTTTTCGCTCTCCTCCCGCTCCCGCTACTGCGCCGTCCGCTTGCGCGGCTGACCGGCGTCCTTGCGCTGCCTGCGCTTCGTGCGCTTCACGCGCTCCGCCACGGTCAGCGCTATGAGCGCCGCAGCGGCTACCAGGGTCATTATTACGAGCACCGTAAACACCGTGGTGAGCGTATTGGTAAGCGTGTGGCTTATCTCTTCTTCTATCTGCCCTATGGATATGCCTCCCGGCGTCGGGGTGGGCCCGTCCGGATCAAACGGCTGCTGCGCGCTAAGGGAAACCTTGTAGCTGTACACGTTGCCCGCCCGGTCTTCAAACTGAAGCGTGAAGTTAAGCACTCGCTCCTCATCGACCATGACGGTGAGCGGTATCTCCACGGTGCCGGGACTGAGCGACGGCAGCTTGTGCAGTTCGCCCAAGAGCTCCTCGCCGAGCGTCACATTGCTGAACACCATGCTGCCGGTATTCGCCACAGTGAACACGATTTCCATGGAGCCCTCGCTGTTCATCTGGCTCGTTATCTCCGCCGAGAAGTCTATTTTAATCAGCGCGGGGTCGACGTATTCGCGCACGGTGTAAGTCTGTGTCCTGTCGCTGTACGACAAGCCGCTCTGGGTAGTGCCGGTTATCCTGAAGTATACGTTTGTGGTCTCCAACGGGAGTATTGTGTACGTCAAAACCTTCTGCTCGCCTATGGCGAGGGCGAACGCCTCGCTGTTGAGCTCCTCACCGTCCTGGTCCTTCACGACTATATTTCTGATGCGCTGATTGCCGTCGTTTGTTATGGTGAGCGTAAACGTGACGCCGTCCGGAGTGCTCATCCCCTGCTCTACCGAAACGTCAAGCACTGCGTTGACAAGGCCGAGCGTCAGCTGGTCTCCCGTGTAGGTCTCCTCGCTCTCCTCCCCATCCAGCCTGTACGTCAGCACCGGCTCCGATACCACGGTGGCGTTGCCCATGGTGTACTCGTAGTCGAACTCATGGATTCTGCCCGCCTCAAGCGTCAGCCCCTCTACCAACGGCCGGTTGCTTATGGCCCTGTCGTTGAGCGTCACGTCGTTTGCGCCGACAGTACCGAGATTCTGTATGGTGTAAGTCAGCGTTATGGTCTCCCCCGCCCTCGCGTCCGTCTTGCTGGCGGTACGAGTGACGGTCAGAAGCGCTATGTTTGACATCTGCACTATCGCATACGCCTCTGCAGTCCGCTCTTCGCCGTTCTCCGTCCACGTCACCGTGAAGGTCAGCGTCTGCCCGATCAAATCAGTCGATATGAACATCTCGTGAGTGTACACATGGGTCGCGCCCGGCTCCAGCGTGGGCGCGTCTATCTCAAACGTCACGCCGTGACCAGATATGGATATGTTCTCCATCGCATGAAATGAATCGTTCGTGACGCTTACGGACAGCGTTACCAGCCCCTCCTCGCTCAGCGCGGGCGGGTCTATCGTCACCTCTATTGCGGCTGCCAGCGACGTGCTGCACGCCAGCAGCGCAACGGCGCACGCCAACAGTGCGGCAATACCACGAATTGTTCTTCCCATTACGCGTCTCCCATCTTAATGTTGCCGCCATGCCGACAGCACATACGGGTTTATTATACATTGAACGCAAGAAAAGGGCAATTGTTCCACGAAAAATTCGCAACTTATCCTGTAGGATTACAATACATATTGGACAAAGGAAGGGGGCAAGAAGAAAAAGG
>JAUNBH010000044.1 GCA_030527165.1 Clostridia bacterium | reverse complement strand
TATTTTGTGATTCTTCCATCTTCAAAAGGGTAATATTTCTGAATCTCGGTAAGAAGCTGCCCCTTGCCGCCAGCCCATTTCAAAAACGGCTTCACTCTCTGGCCATCACTCTGCATATAACGAATGCTTCGTGCATCGACAGGCTTTTCTGCGGTGGTAGGGATGATCCACATTTTTCCAACCATTGTAGCATTGTCGATTCTGTTTTCGGAGCAAAGGACAGCCACTCGTCTTTGAGATATTCCCCATTTATCAGCAGCCTCTCTGGCAGACATGAATTCCACGATAGCCTCCTTCCTCCACAACCAGTAATACTATATTCTAAATCTCGAATAATTGCAATACCAAAACTGAAGCTCGACGGTGTTTCAGCAGTTAATCGTGGATTTCACTGTTTGAGTGAAATAGTAGCTTCGCTCGATGGCGGCAAGGACAAATGACTGCGGGGCAACGAACCGCACAGTCTTTTGGTACTCATTTAGACCTTTGAGAATGCAAATAGGCGCGGGAATCATGTAGCAGCAGTTTGACGCGCAAAGCAAAGCGCCAACCGCCTCATTGAGAGCCGATCAGCGCTATGAGATTGAACGATGACTGTACCGCCAAATCGTCGTAACGAATGGCGTTGGCCTCCAAATAGTCCGGTGTTTACGGGCTTTTTCGGTGCTCGGGAGTTATTCCCACTCTATCGCATCTATGCTTGCCAGGTATTCCTCTGCGTAGTCCATATAATCCTCGACCATGCGCATGAGGTACATTTTGTACTGCGGGAAGGCGGAGTTCGCAGCTTCCAGCAGCGCGTCAAAAGCAGCGTCTTCGTCGTAGACGCCGCCATCGTACACATTAGCCGCCGTCATGTAGGCGTCGTCCGCTTCGAGCAGCGCAGCCACCAAAGCCGCCAGTTCCGTTTCCGCCATGAAATTGTAATCGCCCTGCACGTTGAACTTGTTCAGCACATAGGGCAGCGCGTTCTTGATTGTAAGGGTTTCTCCGTCCATATATGTTCTCCTTTTCCGTGATGTCGCTACTATTGTACCACATGCGAAGTGGTTTTATCGTCTGTGCGGTGGTATAATGCGGATTATGACAGACGTTGAGAGAGGTGGAACTTATGCGTAGATTGACGGAGGCGGAGTACGGCGCCTTAAAGGCGTTTAAGGACGAGCTCCATGCGCATCCGGAATTGTCCGGGCACGAATACGAGACGACGCGGCGCATACGGGAGCGGCTCGCGGGGCTTGGTGTGGAGCTCTTGGGAATAGATATGCCGACTGGAGTTATTGGGCGCATACGCGGCGCGGACAGCTCGTACGCGGTTGCGCTTCGCGCGGATATAGACGCGCTTTCGCACAGAGAACTCGCGGACGTCGAGGTGAAGTCGAGCGTAGACGGCGTGATGCACGGCTGTGGTCACGATTTTCACACGGCGTGCCTCATGGGCGCTGCGACGCTGCTCGCGGCGGAGCAGCCGCCATGCGATGTGCTGCTCGTGTTCCAGCCCGCGGAGGAAGTTATGCAGGGTGCGCGCCGCCTGATAGCTGCAGGGCTGTTCGATTATCCGATAAAGGCGATGTTTGGGCTGCACAACAGGCCGGAGATCGACGCGGGCAAGGTCGTCGTTCACAGGGGGCCGCTCATGGCGGCTAAGGATAACTTCATTATAACCATAAAGGGCTTGGGCGGTCACAGCTCTATGCCGCACCTGTGTGAAGACGCCATAGTGGCGGCGGCGGCCGTTGTATCCGCGGTACAGACAATTGTCAGCAGGAATATAGACCCGTCCGAGACGGGCGTGATATCCATCTGTTCCATACACGGCGGCACTCCGGAGAATCTGCCCGTGGACGAGGTAGTTATGACGGGCAGCATACGGAGCTACGAGGAGGACATCCGTGCCGAGCTGCTGCGGCGACTTGAACTGGTGACGGAGAACGTGCCGCGCGGATATGGTTGCCGGGGCAGCTTCCGCCTGCAGGATTACGGGCCGGCGGTTGTAAACGGCGAGCGCATGTGCGACATAGCGCGGGCTGCCGCAGGCATGGCGATGGGCCCGGCTTCCGTCGTCGATTCGCGCCCGTGCCTCGCCTCGGAGGATTTCGCACTGTACTCGGAGCACGCGGAGACATTCTTCTATTGGCTGGGCGTGGGCGGCGAGAACAGCCGTTTTGCCTGGCACAGTCCGTACTTTAACACCGATGACGCCGCGCTGCGCTTTGGCGCGGAGCTGCTGTGCGCATCTGTCTTCGCATATGCCGCGGAATGCGCTTGCAAATGACGGAGGGCGCGTATTATAATTACTCCATGATTTCATTACGAAAGGCTGAGCAGTATGAAGAGTGTACCTGCATGGATAGTTCTCGCATTGATTGCGCTCGTGGCGGGCTTGCTGTTGGGTGTCACCAATGAGCTGACGAAAGCGCCCATAGAGGAGAGCAACGCTGCCGCTGCAGAGCAGGGGCGCAGGGAGGTCATGCCGGCAGCCGACAGCTTTGAGCAGGTCGAGGCGCCCTCCGGGCTAGACAGCCTCTACAAAGCCATTGCGGGCGGCGAGGTCATAGGCGTCGTCTCGAGCGTAACGGTGGCGGGTTATGGCGGGGATGTTGAGATAATCGTCGGCATGGATAACGACGGCGTCGTAACCGGCATATCAGTGGGCGGGGCGGACTTCTCCGAGACGCCGGGGCTCGGGGCCAAGGCCAAGGACGCGGAGTTTACAGCCCAGTTTGCGGGCAAAGGCTTTCCGATAGCGCTTAACGCGGACGTTGACCAGATAACGAACGCCACTATAACCTCCACTGCCGTGGTGGATGGAGTCAACGCAGCGCTTGAGCAGATGAAGGCTTGGATGCAGGGCGGCTGAACGGACCTGTAAGACGCATGTATAGCTCCCTCTGGATGGAGGGAGTTTTTGTTTGCGCGCCCCCCGCTTCGCTTGCGCAGAAGCCTACAGAAGGACGAGGGCGAGGGCCTCGCCGCGCATTTGGCGCAGTCAGTCCCAGGAGGGCATTGGCGGGGGCGGCTGCGCTATACCGTCCCGCCTGGCGGCGGTTCTCGACCGCTCCGCCGCCCCCGCCAATGATGTTGCCTCGCAAAAAAGGCGCGGAGCGCGGGTGTGTGCATTCACGCCTTGTATTCACGTCAGCATAGTGTTATCTGCCGGGCTTGTTCCAGTTGCGGGAAATGACTTCAAACTCGCAGATGCGCCACGGAAGCGCCGCACTGTCGGAGCGCTCGAAGCGGATGAATACCATGCCGGACCACCAACCGCCGTTTTGTTCGTGAATGTAGTGGTAGGCGTCGTCCGCTTCTGAGGGCGTCACATCGATGCCCTGCGCATCATCTGAGCGGTAGTAGTGCAGATACAGCACGCCGCCGTCGCGGTAGAATGTGTTGTCGAGCGCGATGCGCATCGAATCGTACAGCTCGCATACATCATCTCCCCAGAGCAGCGCGGCATACTCCCTGCCGAGCTCATCCGGTATGGCTATAAAGCGCTCGCCTGCGTACTCAAATGCGGGGTCCGCCGCATAGAGCTGCACCAGGCGCACGAGCGAGTGCGCCAGCATGTCCGCGTCTTCCTCGTATGAGAGCGCGGCTATGCGCGCCGAGCAGAGCGCGAGCCTTAGCGCGTCGTCGTCCGCGGCGGCGGTAAGCGTGCAGTGCGATGCGTCGTAGTGAGTAAAGTCGTGCAGTGACACGTCATATACGTCGAGCGCGCCCACCACCGTGTCTCCCCGCGTGTTGACGGAGCAGTCGGCAGTTACCATGCCGCTCTCTATATAACCAATGTCGCCGTCGTCCGGCGCATGGCTCATGTCCAGCGAGTAAGCGAAGCCGCCATCCGCCGCATCGAGTTTTACCCGCTCATAAGTCGGGCAGTGCGGCGACAACAGAATATAGTCGCCTGTGCGGCGAATCAGAGGCATGGGCGATATCATGTTGTAGCATTGCTCATGCGGAGCCGCCGTCACGGTCCACCAGGACTCAGTCATGTCGAGCATTGCGGAGTTGTCGCCGAGTACTATCTCCGCGAGCCGCAGCGCCTCAGCAACGTCGAGCCGCAGATAATAGTAGTCCAGGTCCGGATTCACGCCCATGTCCTCAGCGAGATATGACGCATAGCAGGAGAGCGCAAACGCCGCGTAGTACTCCGGCTCGTATGCGTAGACGCGATCCGCGGTCAGCCGTATGGGGATCACGCGCTCCAGCAGCTCCTGCTCGTCCGGGAAAGTCAATTCGCCGCCCGAGAGGTCGACATATTCCCGCGCCATCTCGATCGCGCCCATGTCGACAACGCTGGTTAGGGTTCTGACGCCGTTTTGTGATTCAAAGACCGCGTACAGCACTCCCTCCGCGGCAGCGGCGTCCCCCGAGTATGACACGTTATAGCCGTAATACTGATTGCCGTACAGGTCTTGACCCAGGCACTCCTCGATGCGCATGGGGAAACAATTCGGTACGAGCTCGACGTAGAACGCCTCATCCATCCTTATGACGCCATCTGTGCCGTCCGTGTAGCTGTCATAATCGGGCTCGCACGAAAACGCCTCAGCGTAAACGCGCTCCAGAATCGATACAGGTATCTTCACATAGCGCTTGTCTATGTCAAAGAGTGCGTCCGCCGTCTGCGCACACCAGCGCAGAGTGGTGTTTATTCTGCCAGTCGCATCGTTCTGCTCAGAGTATTCGCTGAAAAAACATATCTCAACGGCGCCCTCAAGGCGCTGCTCTTCGGTCAGCATATCCTCGACCAATGCCATGCCGACCTCGATGTATAGGTCCTCCATCAAGAAACTCGTCAACGGCGGCGGTTCGGTAGGGTCGTCGACGAAATACGTGTCTGACGCCACGGAACAGCCCATCATGACGAGGAGCGCCGTGATAGAGGCGCACATAATGACGATAGCTTTCGCTTTCATGGAACTCTCCAATCCTCAGTCACGCATATTATATTACATTGCGGCGCGCGTTTCCATGAATAAATGGTGAATTAACATATGGATTTACGTTTTTTCCGCTCCTTTGAGCGCCGGACGGGCGGATTTGTCCGATGCCGCTCGCAGCGCGCCTGCGCCCGGCCCGCCTTTGTGCTGATTTTTGGCGCTACGCGCCACCCCTCCCACCCGCCCAAAACGAAGCTTCTCGCCCATGCGAGAAGCGGGGCGCGCGAGTGGAGCTATTCCAAATCCTCGCGGGCGGCGTTCTGTTCCGCGCTGCCGCGCCGCTTCACGGGCAGGCAGATTATCCTCTCTGCGCCGTAGCGGTCGCGCACGCCTACGACGTCCATCTCAACGCCGTACGCGGCCTGAAGACACTGCGGCGTCATGACCTCGTCCGGGGCGCCAAAGGCGGAAACGCGCCCGTCGCGCATCAGCAGCACCTTGTGCGCTATGGAGGCGGGGTGCTGGGGATTGTGCGTGGACATGACGATGCAGTAGCCGTTTTCCGCGAGCTCCTCCACCGTGTCGAGCAGCAGCTGTTGATTCGCGTAATCCAGGCTGGAAGCGGGCTCGTCCATTATGAACACCTTCGCTGACTGGCATATGGCGCGAGCTATCAGCACCATCTGACGCTGTCCCCCGCTAAGCGCGGTATACGGGCGGTTGGCGAACTGCGCGGCGCCGAGTTTCTCCAGCGCGGCAAATGCGAGTTCCCTGTCGGATTGCCGCGGGGCTTCGAACGCCGAGAAATGCGCCGCGCGCCCCATGACTACCACATCGAGTGCCGTGAAGTTGAACACCGGCGCGTGAAACTGCGGTATATACGCCACGAGCCGCGCGAGCTGGTTCGGCTGAAGCGCACTCACGTCGTTGCCGTCTATGCGAATGCTGCCGCTCGTAGCGGGCAGGAGACCGAGTATGAGGCGAAACAGCGTAGTCTTGCCGCAGCCGTTGGGGCCGACCAGGCACAGTATCTCACCCGCGTCGGCGGTGCAGCTGACGTCCGTAATGACTTCGCGGCGGCCGTATCCCCCGCTGACGCCTTGGATTTCCAACAGCATATGCTCACACCACCCTTCGCTTCAACATGAGGTAGACGAAAAACGGCGCTCCCATTACGCTCGTCACAACGCCGAGCGGGAGCTCCATGGACAAGAGCGTTCGCGCGACGTCGTCCATCAGCAGCAGGTAGGTTGCGCCGAGCATGGCGCAAGCCGGCAGCAAGCGCCGGTTGTCGGGCCCGACTATCGCCCTGCACATGTGCGGCACCATCAGCCCCACCCAGCCTATGAGCCCGCCCAGGCAGACGGCGGCGGCGCATATCAGCGTCGCGGCGCCAATGAACACCAGCCGCAGCCGCCTCGTGGGCACCCCCAGGCTTACAGCCTCCTCGTCCTCCAGCGTGAGCAGGTTGACCTTCCAGCGCAGCAGCAGCAGCACGCAGAGCCCTATGGCCATGGGTATCGCGCTCACGCCGAAGGCGTCCATGTCCGTCTTTGTCAGACTGCCCATCAGCCAGAAGGTTATCTGCTGGAGCACATCATTTGGGTCGGAGATATACTTGATCAAAGTGACGCCCGCGTTGCACAGCGCGGTTATCATAGTGCCGGTCAGCACGAGGCTGAGCGTTTGCGAGCGCGTGGATTTGCGGCTGATGACGTAGGACAGCGCAACCGCTGTCACGCCGCCCGTAAACGCCGCCGCCTGTATAAACCAGCCGGGCATGCCGCACAGTATGGCTATGGCGGCGCCGAGGCCCGCGCCTGAGGATACGCCGAGTATGTCCGGGGAGACCAGCGGGTTGCGGAACATGCTCTGGTAGGTCGCGCCGGCAACGGAGAGCGAAGCGCCTATGAACACTGCCGAGAGTATGCGCGGCAGGCGTATGCTCCAGAAAATCGTGACCGCTTGCGGGAGCACATCGCCCTGGTATCCGAAGCGCCGCAAAAACGCCTTTACCACGTCCGCGGGGGTAAGGGGGTAGTAGCCAACCCAGAAGGACAGCAGCAGCGTCCCCAAGAGGGCGGCGAGCATTATGAGCAAGACGGCGCGGTACCGTTTGCGCGAGTTCAACTCCTCCAGTTCATACTGCTTCATGAGCAACTTTCGCTGCGCCTCCGCGTTTACGCCGGTTGACTTGCCGCGAAGCCGCTGTTATAATGAGTATAGCGAATGTTTTTTGAAAGCGAATCGCTTGCAAAAAGCAACCGTGCGTTAAGGATACCATGAACGAAAGGGCGGTGTCAAACCGTCCGCATGAGGCAAAATCAAGTGAAAGAGGTGAGTTGATGCATATCTGCAAACGGGCCATTGCCCTGCTCGCGGCGCTCGTGCTGACATTATGCGCGTTGTCTGCGTGCACGAGCGACCCAGACGTATCTCCCGATGCGGGAGACAGGGAGATAACCGACATGGCTGGCCGGACCATGACCGTTCCGAGTGAGATAGAGTCGGTATTCTCGTATAACGCAGTATCTGCGATATACCTGTACACGCTCGCGCCGGACAAGCTCCTGGGCTGGAATTACGAGCTAAACGAGCTCGAGCGCAGCGTGATACTGGAGGAATACCACTCCCTGCCCAACTTCGGCATGGGGGACGCCATTAACTACGAAGCGGTCATAGCCGCGGGGCCCACGATTGCGCTGTACGTCGGCGCGCTCAACGAGGGGACGGTAGATGCTGCGGATTCCCTGGCGGAGAGCATAGGCGTGCCGGTGGCGGTGGTGGATTCTTCGCTGACTTCGACCGCGGACGTGTACAGGTTCCTGGGCGAGCTGCTCGGGGAGGCGGAGCGCGCCGAGCAGCTGGCGACGTATGCTGAGGAGACATTCAGCGACATAGCCAATATGAATGTCCCGGAGACTGAAAAGGTGACCATCTACTACGGAAATGGCGAGGATTCGCTGGAGACCGCTCCGGCGGGCTCATCGCACGGGCAGATAATCGACCTCGTAAACGCCGTCAATGTGGCGGATTTGGAGTTGGGGGACGGCTCGAGGGTACAGATATCGCTGGAGCAGCTCCTGGCGTGGGATCCGGACGTCATAATAGTCAATGGAGAGCCAAAGGCGGACATGAGCGGAGGCGACGCGGCGGACGGCATACTCAACGACCCGTCGTTTGCGACACTTGTCGCCGTTGAGAATGAGATGGTATTCGGTACGCCGAACGCGCCCTTCAGCTGGGTGGACAGGCCGCCGGGACCCAACCGCATACTGGGCATGCGCTGGCTTTCGGGTTTGATTTATCCCGATTATGTGGATTTTGATGTAGATGAGGAGGTCAAGGAGTTCTTCTCGCTCTTCTATCACGTTGAGCTGACGGACGAACGCCTCGCGGAGATATACCACGGATAAGCGAGATTATGATCTAAAACGCCCGGGGAGCGCTCGGGCGTTTTTTGCGGCGCGAAATTGCCCGGCGGGCGAATCTGTGGTATCATCTGTGAAGCGAAACTGCGCAAAAGGAGGCGCTCGTATGGCTGTGGCATTGATAGTGGCTTCCGGCGCACGCGCCGGGCGCGGCAAGCTGGAGCCCTGGAGAGAGATAGGCGCGCTCGGCGCGCTCCATCGCATCGTAATGACGTTCGAGCTCGCGGGGATAGCGCGGATACTGGTGGTGTGTGACGGTGATGAGAGCGCGGTCAAGCGTTTTGCGCGCCATGCAAGGCTGGACTTTATAATGGGTGACGGCGGCGAGAGCGCGCTTTACAACGCCCGCCGCGGCCTTGCAGCGCTGGAGGGGAAGTGTGACTGCGCGCTTGTAGCGAGCGTGGACGAACCGCTGTTTTCGGCGGCGACCGTGCGTGCGCTGCTGGAGGCGACGGGAGAGGCCTGCGTCCCCACATATGAGGGCAGGGCGGGCAGCCCCGTGCTGCTGCGCGCAGACGGGCTGCGGGCCGTGAGCTCCAGTCCGGACGCCTGCGAATTAGCGGATGCGCTGACGGGTTGCGGTGTGGCGCAAACTGCCGTGCCGGTGAATGACGCAGGAATCACAGCCAATGTGAGTACCGGAGAGGACTTCTCGGATTTGATTGCGGCGCACGAGCTTGCACAGTTGCGCCCGGAGTTGAAGCTCATGCTGCGGCGGGAGCAGGTGTTTTACGGCCCCGGGCCGCACCAGCTGTTGAAGCTGACGGACGAAATCGGTTCGCTCAGGGACGCATGCCGGCACATGGGTATATCGTACAGCAAGGGCAGGCATATACTCTCGGGCGTATCGCAGCAGCTGGGGTGCGCCGTACTCGAGAGCAGCCGCGGAGGCAAAGACGGCGGGCGCTCGCGCGTGACGGAGGCGGGGAGAGCTCTCATCCGCAGCTACGATGCTTTCCGCGCTGACGCGGAGCGGACGCTGGCGGAGCTGTTTTGCAGGCACTTCCCCGATTGATTCCGCACATCAGTGCGGCGCGCTCGCGCCGCCCCACCCACCCACCCCATTAACGAAGCTTCTCGCTGGCGCGAGAAGCGCATGGACGCCCAACGCTCGCGGGTTACGCGCGTCTCACTCTAAGGGGCGCGGCATTTTTTGACTTTCGCACCGGTGGCGCGGGCGGGATGCGGAGATAACAAGGCGGCATGGCTTTTGCCATG
>JAUNBH010000043.1 GCA_030527165.1 Clostridia bacterium | reverse complement strand
GAGTGCTCAGGGTATACGGGACCGGGCGCGTCATCTACACGCCGCCGAGCACACCCTCGCCAGAGCCCTCGCCAGAGTCTTCACCGGAGCCCTTGCCGGAGCCGAGTCCTACAATTACGCCGGGCGGCTGAAGTCGCGGCGGCGGCAGCGCATGAGGCTTCCGCACTTCCCTGTGCGTGCAGAGCGACGGCTGCCGTGCTGTGTATAATGCGCGGTAATAGCCAAGAAATGGGAGCGCGCCTTGTAAGCGGCGCACTATTGTGTTATAATTGATAAAATATAGCTGGATGGGAGAGCATGAGCAGACATATTGCTGTACTCGACATAGGCAGCTCCAAGGTGGTGTGCCTCATATGCCAGGCGGAGGACGACGGGACGCTCGTCGTGCGCGGCGCGGGCGTTGTAGGGTACGCCGGCTTCAGGTACGGAAAAATACTCAATGAAAAGAGCTTGCGCGGCGCCCTTTCGGAGTCTATAACTAAGGCGGAGCGAGAGGCGGACAGGCATATCAACAGCGTACTTGTAGGCGTGCCTTCCCCGTTCCTGGATTTGGCGGTCAGCAGCGCGCGCGTGCAAGTGACGGGCAAGGGCGGCGTTTCGCGCCGTGATGTGGAGGCGCTCATTGCCGAGTCGCACAATTTCGCTGCACCGGCGGGCTTCGTGCCGATACACGATACGCCCATTTCCTTCGATGTAGACGGCGCGCTAAGCTACGACATGCCCATCGGCGTGGAAGGGGAGTGGCTGGGAGGCGTCGTATCGCATATGTACGCAGACTCCCTGTTTGTAAAGCTGATAAGGGACGTCTTGTCCGCTATGAAGATCAAGGTGACTGCTTTCATAAGCGTACCATTGGCCGAAGCGGGATTTGCGGTGCCGGACGAAGTGGGAGCGGGCGATGCCATATTGATTGACGTCGGCTATATGCACACGGACGTAATCTGGATAAGGAACGGTGCAGTCGCGGATATGCGCGTGATCGACGTTGGCGGCTGCAATTTCACGCACGACATCGCGTATATGTTTGAGCTTCCGCCCATAGAGGCTGAAAAACAGAAGCGCAACTTTGTGTACTCGCTTGACTACGCCGACAGCGTAGTCTCAATAAAACTGCCGGACGAGGTAGTGGAATTGAGTTCGTCCATGGTGCAGGAGGTCATAGACGCGCGCACGAGCGAACTGGCGGATATGATACTTGAGGAGATCGCGAATATGGATTTGGATGCGGACGAGCTGTCGCCGCTTTACATGACCGGCGGCGGCGTGGCACTCATGCGCGGGAGCTGCGAGTTCATATCCGAATACATGGGCGTAGATATAAAAGTCAATATGCCCTGGATGCCGCGGCTCAGCTCGCCAAACTATGCCAGCGCGCATGCGCTCATGCGCTTTGCAGCGAATGACGAGACGCACAGCGGGGGAAGGGCGAGTTTTCTGGAGAAGCTGAAGGATTTCTTTACTAACTCATAATCAACAGGAGGAACCGAACATGCCGTTGGGAACATTTGAACTGGACATGGACACGAGGACATTCGCAAAGATAAAGGTGGTCGGGATAGGCGGCGCGGGAAACAATGCCGTCAACCGGATGATCACGCGCGGACTCAGCGGCGTGGAGTTTATCGCTGTCAACACGGATAAGCAAGCGCTGTTCCTGTCAAAGGCGAGCTTGAAGGTTCAGATAGGCGAGAAGCTGACAAAGGGGCTCGGCGCCGGGGCGGACCCGGAGATAGGCCGCAAGGCGGCCGAGGAGAGCATGGACCAGATAAAGGAGGCGCTGAGGGGCGCGGATCTGGTGTTCATAACGGCAGGAATGGGCGGCGGTACAGGCACGGGCGCCGCGCCCATAGTGGCGGAAACGGCCAAAAGCATGGGGATACTGACAATAGGCGTCGTCACTAAGCCCTTTAGTTTCGAGGGAGTAGTGCGTATGAATCAGGCATTGGCGGGCATAGCGAGCTTGAAGGACATGGTGGACACGCTCGTGGTGATACCCAACAACAAGCTGATGGAAATGTTCAAGGACATCACTTTTTTGGAGGCGTTCAGCGCGGCGGACGATATACTCAGGCAGGGCGTGCAGGGCATAAGCGACTTGATTGCGCTGCCCGCTGTGATAAATCTGGACTTTGCCGATGTACGCACGGTCATGCGTGAAAAGGGAATGGCGCACATGGGCATAGGCATGGCTACGGGTGACAAGCGCGCCGAGGCCGCGGCGAAGCAGGCGATAGAGAGCCCCATGCTCGACACGTCGATAGCGGGTGCGAAGGGCGTGCTCTTGAGCATAACCGGCTGTAGCGACTTGACCATGCAGGAGATTGAGATCGTAACTTCGCTCGTAACAAAGCAGGTCGCCGCCGATGCGAATGTGATATTCGGCGC
The DNA here is from genome assembly GCA_030527165.1 of Clostridia bacterium. Taxonomy (GTDB): domain Bacteria; phylum Bacillota; class Clostridia; order Christensenellales; family CAG-138; genus RGIG1693. The sequence goes on along the minus strand of JAUNBH010000043.1, from coordinate 7,168 downwards.
GGGAATAGACGACACGCTTGAAGACGCCCTGAGCGTCACCGTGATTGCAACGGGCTTTGAGGGTGGAGAGCTCCCACCTGAGCAGGAACAACCCGCCGCCAGACCGCCCCGCGCCATATTGGACGACTGGGGCAGCAGGAGCGATGTATTCAAGACCCGCCCTCATTTGGGCAGGAGCGCGGAATCATACGAAGAAGCCGGAGGTACAGCGGACGACGGCGCGGGCCAGCATCCCACGACGCGCAGAGGCGACGCGCGCAGGCGCGGCAGGCAGACCGAGACGGGCAATCTCATGGAAGAACCGGCATTCCTCAGGCGCAACAAGCCGGACGGCAACAAATAATCACAGGAGGATGTGCAGATGAAAGAGATAATCACGGCAGCAAATGCACCGGCGGCGATAGGGCCTTACTCGCACGCGGTGGCGATAGAGGGCATAGTGTTTACATCCGGGCAGATAGGCTTTGATCCGGTGACGATGCAGCTTGCGGAGGGCGTAGAGGCGCAGACAGTGCAGGCGCTTACGAATCTCACCTGCGTATTGGAGGCGGCGGGGGCGACCCTGGCGGACGTCGTAAAGACCACGGTATTTGTAAAGGATATGAGCGACTTCGTCAAGGTGAACACAATCTACGCCAAGTTCTTCACCGAACTGCACCCCGCGCGCTCGTGCGTGCAGGTAGCTGCGTTACCTGCCAATGCGCTGGTAGAGATCGAGGCAATAGCGTTCAAGGGCGCGGATGAGCAAGTGAGCAACTGACGATGTGCGCATGGACGGCGACAAGCTGCTAAACTTCCGCCCCATGTGCGCTGCCGCCCTGCTGCTTGCAGTGGGCGTTGCGGTTTCGAGATATGTAAGAGGCACGCCATACTTGATTGTGGCGTGCTTTATCTGTGTTGCGGCGTTTGGCGTCCTGATGTTCGTACAGCGATACAGGTGGGCAGCCCTTACAGCGATACTGCTGATATCGCTGCTGCGAGGCGCTGCGGCGTATCCTGCACCCATAATCGAGGGTGAATACAGCATTTGCGGCGTAGTATGTGAAGCACCGGTGTACAGGGATTCCCGTTGCGAGGTAGTACTGGAGGATGTGTCGCTCAACGGGAGTGCGCTGGACGGGCGGCTGCTCGCCTTTGTGTACTTCGACGGGTTGGAGTACGGAGATGCTTTTGAAGCGCGCGGCAATGTGTACTTGGCGCGCGACACGGAAGATTTTGACGCCTATCACCACCAGCTGTCAAACGGTATAGTTGCCCTGGCGGATACCTACAACGTAAGGATTGTGGGGAGCAGGGATGCCGACCTGTATGGCGTTCTGCTGAATATGCGAGGTGCGCTGATAGACGCTTCGCGCGAACTGTTCGGCGTTGACAGCGGAATAGTCGAGGGTATGCTCCTGGGCGACAAGACGGGAATACGCGACAGCGTGCTGCAATCGTTTAGGGATTCCGGGGTAGCGCATCTATTTGCCGTGTCGGGCCTGCACGTTTCGATATTCGCCGCTGCGCTGACGCTGGCGCTCAGGCGGGCTAATCCCTGGGCGCGCTTGGGCGTGGTAGCCGTATTCCTGTTTGTATACTGCGCGCTGACGGCGTTTCCGGCGTCGCTCGTCAGAGCCTCATTGATGACCTTGTTTGTGCTCTTGGCAGACCCGTTGAAGCGAAGGTATGACGTGTTGTCGTCACTCTGCGCCGCGCTCATCGTAATACTCCTCGTCAACCCATTTGAGCTGTATACGGCCGGGCTGCAGTTGTCGTTTTTGTGCGTTTACGCCATTGCCATGCTCACGCCGCCCCTGCATCGTGCGATGGGGCGGGTACACGATGCTGTGGCGCTGCCGATATCCGTGGCTGTGAGTGGGACGGTAGGCAGCGCGCCGCTGTCGGCGCATTACTTTTCGCGCTTGCCGCTGGTGGGCGTTTTTACTAATGTGCTGATAATGCCGCTCGTGCCGCTTATCGTCGTACCTGCGCTGTTGGCGATAGCGCTCTATTTCATATGGACGCCGCTGGCGCACGCACTGGCATGGGCGGCGCTGTTCGTGCTGCGGCTCGTTAAAGATTATGTGACGGCGGTGGCGTCGGTAAGCTTTGGCACAATTACAGTTGCGAGCCCGCCATTGTCTGTCGCGCTGCTCATGTACCTGCCAATGCTGTTAGCTTCGGACTACTGCCTGTTAGAGAAGAAGAAAAAGCTATTGTGCGCTGTACTCGCGGCGGCAATAGCTCTCGTACTCCTGGCGACCGTGAACTAAGTCAGCGCACGGGTCTTGGGGCGGAATATGAACGTGTTCTGCACGTAGTAATTAAGCAGGAACAGCGGCACGTCGATTATCACCTTCGCGGCTACGTCGCGCACGCCTATCAAGACAAGGCAGTTGACGCCAAATGCAGCGACCAGTATGTTCGCCACCACGAGCAGGGCGAATTTTGCCACCGAGCTGCCGCTTCCGCGCCTGAACACTGCAAAGCGGTTTATGGCGAAGTTGAGCGCCGAGCTGAAGATTCTCGAGACAACGACCCAGACGGCGGCAGTCTGCAGATGCAGCCCCTCCAAGAACGGCAGCGCGGGAAGGCTGCTGCAAAGGAGTATGTAGAGAAAGTAGTCCGCGATAGTTGATACGACAGAAGACGCGCAATACTTCAGAATCTGCACCAGAATCAGTTTCGTGTCGCGCCAGGTGTTGTAGCTGGAACCCTTATTCTCATCGATGTACACAGTTTCGATGGGTATCTGAACCAGATGTGCGTGCCAGTGCCTAACGTTCAGCAGCATGTTCATCTCGTACTCGTACCGGTTACCCTCAAGCGCCAACAGCTCGTTAAAAAAACACTTAGGCAAGCCGCGCAAGCCCGTTTGCGTGTCTGAAATGCGCTGGCCGGACACGAGAAAAAACACGCACTTGGTCGTCCAATTCCCGATTTTTGAGCGCATAGGCACGTTCTTGCCGGCGAACTTCCGCACGCCTAAAACAATGCTCCTGTGTTCGACGGAAAGCCTATCCATCACGCGCAGTATGTCCGAGCACTTGTGTTGCCCGTCCGCGTCTGCGGTCACGACGCCCTCCACGAGCGGATCCTTGGCAAGATGAGCGATGCCCGTTTTAAGCGCCGCGCCCTTGCCTTGGTTTACCTCGTGCACGAGCACTTCAACGCCGCGCTCGCGCACCGCGTCAAAAACCCACTCGTACTCGGGAGCGCTGCCGTCATTTACGACGAGCACGCTCAACTCGTGCGCGAGCAGGTCGTCGACCAAGGCGACGAGCTTATCGTCGGGTTTATACGCAGGTATCAAAACAGGGTACTTCATAGCGCTCTCCGAGAGTTTGTACAGTTTCGTTTCACATGATAACACATTTGCCCAAAAAAAGAAACCTTCGATATCATATAGCGAATCAGCCGCGGGAATACTGAAAACAAAGGCGGGTGATTTGGTGAGAAAGCGCGTAAAAACCGGGAAGAACCGCAAACTGCGGACGATAATGCGAGTAGCGCTCTGCGCGTGTCTCGCCTGCATTGCGGGCGGAATATTTCTGCTCGCCGACGCCATAAATGTGGACGAATGGCACGAACTCGACATGAGTCTCATACTCAATGCAAAGCAATCGGCGATAATCTACGACAAGAACGGCGACGAAGCGAGCATACTCTATGAGAAAGAGGATAGGCAGTGGGTGTACATAGACGATATACCGGAGCACGTGCGAAACGCGTTTATAGCTGTGGAGGACGCGCGCTTCTATGAGCATAGCGGCATAGACGTTATCCGGATAGTCGGCGCACTGTTGCACGATCTCAAGGTGGGGGCGTTTGAGCAGGGGGCGTCCACGCTTAGCCAACAGCTCATAAAACTGAGTCATCTCACGGGTGAGAACGCTCCGGCGGAAAAGACTATAGCGAGAAAGGCGGAAGAAGCCGTGCTCGCCTGGCAGATGGAGCGGCTCTACAACGACAAGGATAAAATACTCGAAATGTACCTGAACTACATCTATTTCGGCGGTGGTTTTTACGGTGTAGAGGCGGCGGCGCGCGGATACTTCGGAGTAAACGCCGCAGACTTGACTGTCGCGCAGGGTGCACTGTTGGCGGGTGTTATCAAGTCGCCAACGAATTACGCGCCCCATTTAGACATGGAGGCTTCCGTAGACCGGAGAAATCTCGTGCTGAGGCTGATGCTGGAGAGCGGATTCATATCCGCGGATGAGTACAATTCCGCGCAGGCTGAGAGAGTCCGGCTGGTGGAGAGCGAGACGCGAAACAGGCGCAGCTACTACATCGACCTTGTGGTGGATGAAGCGTGTGAAGCGCTGGGAATAACCAAGAGCGAACTGATCACAGGCGGATACAGGGTGTATACTGCGCTTGACGCCGAACTCCAGGACAAGGTGGAGGAGGTGTTTGCCGACCCTGGCATGTATCCGGACGAGCGCGCACAGGCGGCGATAGTAGTAATCGACGTGGAGAGCGGCATGGTGAGTGCCGTGATGGGGGGTAGGGAATACGAGGTGGCGTTCGGGCTGAATCGCGCCACGGGCATAACTCGACCGCCGGGCTCTGCCATCAAGCCGGTCATAGCATACGCGCCGGCGCTTGAATACTACGGCTACACCGCGGCGAGCATGATACTTGACGAGCCCACGGAGTTTGACGGATATGCGCCGCGAAACTCCAATGACAGTTATCACGGTTGGGTAACGCTGCGCGAGGCGATAACGTATTCGCTAAATGTGCCCGCGGTTAAAGTTCTGTCGGGCATGGGCGTCACGTCGGGCAAACTGTTTGCGCAGCGGCTCGGCATAGAGTTTGACGAAATGGACACAGGACTTGCACTTGCGCTCGGCGGATTCACATACGGCGTGTCGCCTTGGCAGCTTGCGCGCGCGTACAGCTGCTTTGCTTCCGGCGGCGTTTACAGAGAGGGGGGCCTGGTGGAGCGCATAACGGACAGGGACGGCAACCTGTTATACGAGTGCGAACCGAGAGAGTATCGCGTCATGAGCGAGGCGAACGCGTACATACTCAACAGCATGCTGTGCAGTGTCATCGCTGACGGTACCGGGAAGAGGTTGTCGGATGTGAAAGCGACTCTTGCCGGAAAGACAGGCACTGCGACCGACGACATGGGCATACGCGACGCCTGGATGGCAGCGTACAACCCGCAGTACGCCGCTGCAGTATGGATGGGCTATGACGATGGGACGCTTCGCCTGCCATCGGGTTCTACCGGGGGCAATTATCCCGCATTGATGCTGAGGGAGGTGTTCGCATGGCTCTATGCGGAGGCGGACGCGCCGGAATTCGACATGCCTGAGGGCGTGCGGGAGTACAGGCTGGACGCTTACAGCCTGACGCAGCGAAACTCGGTGCTGCTCGCAACCGCGCTCACTCCGCAGGAGCAGATATACACGGAGGTGTTCGCGGACGGCACCGCGCCGTCGGCGCGCAGCGACTACTGGGCGATACCCGCTCCCCCGCAAGACTTTGAGGTGAGCGTGGATTACGGCGTGCCGAGGATCTGCTTCACGCCGCTTTTGCCGCACATAGTCTATACGCTGTACCGCGAGGACTCCAACGGCGAAACGCGCATCGTAGGCGAATGGACGCAGCAAACCGGAAGAGTAGTGTACTACGATATGGCGGTAGAGTACGACGAGTTGTACTACTACTACATAGTGCCGAGCCATCCGGGAATAACGGTGGATGGGCGCGAGCTGGAGGGCGCCTGTTCGCGCATAGCGCATGCGTACATACCGCCTGAGGAGGAATAAAAAAGGACGCTGTAATGCGTCCCGTTAAGTGGCTGATAAATCGAAACTCAACCCTCGAAGAAATCCCCGCGGCGGTAGTCGTATATCGCGCTCGTGCCAATCGAGAAGTCGTCCAGGTTCTCAAGCGCCTTTCCGGTGCCGATTGCCACACAGGAAATCGGATCTTCGGCAACGTAGCAGGGAACCTTGGTGTGCTCGGAGATGAACTTATCCATTCCGTAGAGCAGCGCGCCTCCTCCGGTAAGGCATATGCCGTTCTCGGCTATATCGCTGGCGAGCTCCGGCGGCGTCTTCTCAAATATGCTGCGCACGCACTCGAGCACGGTTTGGAGGGGTTCCTCCAGCGCGTCTATCATCTCGTTCGAGCCCGCGACTATCGTCTGCGGCAGTCCGGAAATGAGGTTGCGTCCCCTGACCTCCATAAAGAGCTGGTCCTTTCTGGGGTAGGCGGAGCCGATGCGTATTTTCATTTCTTCGGCGGTGCGCTCGCCAATGAGCAGGTTGTGCTTCTTGCGCATGTAGCGAACGATGGCCTCGTTAAACTTATCGCCCGCAACCTTGATGGAGTCGGACAGCACCGCGTCGCGCAGCGATATGACGGCCACATCCGTTGTGCCGCCGCCTATGTCGACTATCATGTTGCCCCTGGGTTGCGCGATATCTATGCCTGCGCCTATTGCGGCGGCTATGGGCTCCTCTATCAGATAAGCGTAGCGTGCGCCGGCCTGTTCGGTAGCGTCGATGACGGAGCGCTTCTCAACCTGAGTGACGCCGGACGGAACGCACACGACGACCCTGGGCTTGAAGAAGATTCTCGTGCCCACCACCTTCTTCAGGAAGTGGTGGAGCAGCCTCTGCGTTATGTCAAAATTAGATATGACGCCGTCCTTCAGCGGGCGGATGGCTATGACATTGCCGGGAGTCCTGCCCAGCATGCGGCGCGCGTCCTCACCTATGGCGATAATGCGCCCGGTAATCTTCTCGACCACGACCACGGAGGGCTCTCTCAGCACGATGCCCTTATTCCTCACATATACCAAGACGCTCGATGTGCCCAGGTCAATACCAACGTCATTGAGTTCAAACAGTGCCATTGTAAATCCTTTCACCGCGCGCAGTCTCACCCAACCGAGGAGTCAAACTGCCATTACGCACGAATAACATCCTGTATTCTATCATTTGTCGCGCCATTGGGCAAGCGAATTCTCGCATACGGCCTGCGCTCGTCGAGCACAGGATACGACCGCGCCTCATACAGGGCCGACACATACTTCAAATATCATGATACCATTTATGTCGCGGCACTTCAACAAGAAACATATGAAAATAGTGGAAACTTTGTTGGGGGCGGATTGTAAATTCAACTGCACCACTCCGGTGGCGTTGGTCGCTATGCTGCA
>JAUNBH010000042.1 GCA_030527165.1 Clostridia bacterium | reverse complement strand
AGTAATCCTCGTCGTACCACTGCGCGTTGAGCTCCTCGACGGACTTGCCCTGCTGCTCGACCCAGGTGTAGTACTTGAGATTGTGAATGCGCTTGCGCGCCTCATACGTCAGTTCGAGCATATTGTCCGTGCGGATGCCAAGCAAGTGTACGCCGTAGTCGCGTGCGGCGTCGAGCTCGGTGTATTCGCCGCACTGTGCGTCGAGTTCGGCTATCCTGGACTGGTACATCTCGGCGGAGTCCGTGAACACAGTCGCAACTACATCGTGCTCCGTGAGCTCGTAGTGTTTTGCGAACTTAATGCAGCACAGCAGATTTGCGATTCCCGATATTCCCATCAGCGAGAGCTGTTCCACGACGTCCTCCGGAACTCCGGCATGGGTGGAAAGATAGCGCTTGCCCGTTTCGGTGTTAAACAGCCTCAGCAGGTTTTGGCTGTCGTCGTCGTCGATAGCAATGGCCATGTCGGTATTGCGCACGTTATGCACCCAGGGGACGTGCTTGTCGCCTATGCCCTCGATCCTGTGACCGCCGAATCCGTTGTTCAGCAGTGTGGGGCACTGCAGCGCCTCTCCGACGGCGAGCTTGCTGTACGGGAAGACTTCCTTGAGGTAATCGCCGCTGCCCATTGTTCCTGCGGAGCCGGAGGTGAAGCATGCGCCGGCAAACCTGTCGCCTTCGGCCGCAATGGAGTTAAATGCCTCCTCGATGGCGTTGCCGGTGACGTAATAGTGCCACAGATGATTGCCCATCTCGTCGAATTGGTTGAATATCACCACATCCTCGCGCGTGTTGCGCAGCTCCCATGTCTTGTCGAATATCTCCTTGACATTGCTCTCGCAGCCGGGCGTGGCTATGACTTCCCCCGCGATGGAGCGGAGCCACTCAAAGCGCTCCTTGCTCATTTCGGCGGGGAGAATGGCTATGCTGGCGCAGGACAGCAGCTTTGAGTTGTAAGCGCCGCCGCGGCAGTAGTTGCCGGTAGACGGCCACACGGCTTTGTGATAAGTGGGATCAAACTGTCCCGTAACCAACCGTGGGACCAGGCAGCCGAACGAAGCGCCGACCTTATGACAGCCGGTCGGGAACCATTTCCCGACTAAGGCGATGATGCGCGCCTTCACTCCCGTGAGCGACGAGGGCAGCTCGATGTATGAAACGTCGCCATACGTCCCGCCCGCGGGCTTGTGTTCGTTGTGCCATGTGACTCTAAACAGGTTGGCGGGATGCACGTCCCAAAGCCCGAGCTGCTTGAGCTGGTCGACGATGCATTCTGGAACCAGTTTGGGGTCGCGCATTTGAGCGAAAGTCGGTATGACTATGCCCCTTTCGCGCGCGCGCGCTATCGCACGCTCGCGGCTTTCGCGGTTGACGGTCAAATCTATCATAGCAGTCCTCCGGCTAATTGATACCCATAGTTTAGTTGCTGGCAGACGCTTTGTAAAGCGTGCGGAGGCAAAAACCTAAATAATTTTTTGGAATCTGGTTTTTTTTGTGACACTGATGGTGTACGAGAGGTTGAAAAGTCGCATCGTTGTGGTAGAATCATATATATGCGCGGAGGTGTCGAATGAACAGCGTTCAGGCATTCCTGGAATCCAGGACAAACGAGGAGCCGATTTACGTCAGAATGTGGCTGCCTGACGGCGAGGCGGCGGCTGTTATTCAGCTGGTGCACGGCATGGCGGAGCACATAGGCAGATACGCGGACTTTGCGATGTTTCTCGCGAGCCGGGGATACGCGGTAGTAGGCCACGACCATGCTGGACACGGCCAAAGCATGCTCAACAGCGCGCATGAGGGCGTTTTGGCGGATTCTCACGGCTGGGAGCGGTTGATAGACGATACGCGCACGGTGTTTGAATACGCGAGCGGCTTGTACGCGGGTAAACCGTACATGCTCTTTGGTCACAGCATGGGCTCAATGGTACTGCGTTCATACATGATGCGGTACAGTGACGCGGACGGTTTCATTATATGCGGAACATGCGGAAGGAATCCGGCGATAGGCATGGCGCGACTGCTTGCGAAGCTGCAGATAGCGCGGCATGGCGCGGCGGCGAAGGGCGCTTTTCTCGACAAACTCGCATTCGGCGGTTACAACAAGCGGTGGACGGAGGAAGGCGACCCGCTGTCCTGGCTCTCTGCCAACGTAGAAAACCGCAGGCGCTATGAGGCGGATCCCCGTTGCGGCTTTCTATTTACAAACGGCGCGTTCCTGGACATGTTCGACGGCATAAAGGAGATATCGTCGCCCGCATGGGCCCGCAGCGCCGCACACAAGCCGATACTGCTCATCGCCGGGGCGGACGACCCGGTGGGCAGCTTTGGCGATGGCGTAAAGCAAGTCAATGACGCGCTGCTTGCGGCAGGCCACGAAGTTACGTTTAAGCTGTACGCCGGCATGCGCCATGAGATACTCAACGAGGACGGCAATGAGGAAGTCTACGGGGACGTACTCGATTTTGCCGATGCGGTTACACGGGCGTATGAAGTATGATTGGGCGGCGCTGTACGGCGAGATACGGGGCTGCCGCAAGTGCGGCCTGTGCGAGATGCGGACGAATGTCGTGATAGGCGACGGCGACCCGCACGCCCGCCTGATGATAGTGGGGGAGGGTCCCGGGCGTGACGAGGACTTGCGCGGCGTGCCGTTTGTAGGCGCTGCAGGTCAGTTGTTGGACAAGATGCTCGCCGCGGTTTCGCTTACGCGCAAGGACGTCTATATAGCCAATGTGGTGAAGTGCAGGCCGCCGCAGAACCGGGTTCCCACGGAGGAGGAGGCGACGGCGTGCCTGCCGTACCTGCGCGCGCAATACGCGCTCGTGCGGCCCGCGATAATCGTGTGCATGGGCGCCACCGCCGCAAGGCATCTCATCGACCCGCAGCTGAGGATAACGCGCGACAGGGGCGTTTGGCACGAACGGCAGCGCGTGCATTTGATCGCCACATATCATCCCGCCGCGCTCCTGCGCGACGCCTCGAAGAAACCGCAGGCATGGAGCGACCTGCAGAGCATACGCCGCAAGTACGATGAGCTCTGCGAATCAGAAAAACACTTGAATTAGCTCTGCGCCTAAACTATAATAGAGCGAAGCCAAACCATTCGATATACGGGAGGTACGCCATGTCTGGTCATTCCAAGTGGGCGAACATCAAAAACAAGAAAGAAAAGACCGACGCGCAGAGGGGTAAGATATTCACGAAGATAGGCCGCGAAATAGCGATAGCCGTGCGCGAGGGCGGGGGAGACCCGGCGAACAACTCAAAGCTCAGGGATGTTATAGCCAAGGCGAAGGCGAGCAACATGCCCAACGACAACATCACTCGCTCCATAAAGAAGGCAGCGGGCGAGCTCGGTAGCGTGAACTACGAGGAGATCACATACGAGGGCTATGCGCCCGGCGGCGTGGCGATAATGGTGGAGGTGGTCACAGATAACCGCAACAGGGCGGCGGCGGACGTGCGCCATTGTTTCGACAAGTACGGCGGCTCGCTCGGCGCAAACGGCTGCGTGTCCTACATGTTTGATAAGAAGGGCGTCATAGTTATCGAGCGCACTGTGGCGACAGACGAGGACGAGCTCATGGAGGCGGCGATAGAAGCGGGCGCCGAGGATTTCATAGCCGAAGACGACGTGTTTGAGATAAGGACAGCGCCGGGAGATTTTTCGGCAGTGCGCGAGGCGCTGGAGGGCGCGGGGTACAGCTTCCTCACCGCGGAACTCGGTAGGATACCTCAGACCATGGTGGAGAGCATAGACGATGAGGCGCTGCAGAAGCTGCAGAAGCTGTTGGAAAAGCTGGATGACAATGACGATGTGCAGGAGGTCTACCATAACGCCGTTCTCCCTGAAGACGAGGAGGAGTAGCGTTCGGCGCCAGCTCTCCCGAGCAGGTAAGAGAGCACGGATAAAACGCGTTATGCCGTGGGTAACCACGGCTTTCGCTTTGTCAACCCTTCACTGCGCCATCCACGACGCCCTTGATTATGTACTTCTGACAGGAGACGTAGAACACGATGATAGGCACTATCGACAGCACTATGCACGCCATCAGCGCTCCCATTTCGACTCGTCCGTAGCTGCCGGACAGGTTCTGCATGACGATGGAAACCGTCTTATACTTCTTCAGGTCGAGCACGAGGTATGGCAGCAGGAAGTCGTTCCATATCCACATGGCCTCAAGTATGCCGACCGAAACGTAAGTGGGCTTCATTATGGGCATTACTATCCGGAAGAATGTCTGCAGCGGCGAACAGCCGTCAATCATGGCGGCTTCCTCTATCTCTATGGGTATGCTCTTTACAAAGCCCGAGAACATGAACGTCGCCAGACCAGCGCCGAAGCCGAGGTAAATGACGATTATGCCCCAGGGTGTGTTGAGTCCCAGCACGTCGGCAGTTTTACTGAGGGTAAACATCACCATTTGAAACGGCACGACCATGGAGAACACAAAGGCCAGAAACAGCATTCGAGTTACACGGCTGTTCACGCGCGATATGTACCATGCGCACATGGACGTGCAAAGGAGTATTGCGAGCACTGAGCCGACGGTGATGATGGCGGTATAGCCGAAATACTTAAAGAACTCAGCCTGCTCTACCCCGTATATGTAGTTATCGATGCCAACGAACGTGTCGCCGTTGGGGAAGTCAAACGCCTGCGTCGTGGATATGGCGGACTTATCCTTAAACGAGTTCATAAGCACCAACAGCAGCGGGGCGACGTATGCCAGCGACAGCGCCGCAAATGCGATGGTGCCGAGGGTTTTCCAGCTAAAGCGCGACTTGGACTTCAACGCTGTACCTCCTTTCGGCGCGTAAACCTGAGCTGAAGCAGCGCGACGGTTACAACGAGCGCGCAGAAAACGACCGCTTTTGCCTGTCCGACGCCCTCCCAGCCCACGCGTCCGTAGAAAGTCTGATATATGTCGAGTGCCAGGAGGGCGGACCTGTTCGCGGGCTCACCGGCGGTAAGTGCGAGGTTCTGGTCGAACAGCTTGAACGAGTTCGTCAGCGTCAGAAAGGAGCATATAGTTATAGAAGGCATGACCATGGGCAGCTTTATACGCCACAGTGTCTGCCAACGCGACGCCCCGTCGATGCGCGCGGCCTCCAGCAGCTCCTCGGGCACATTCTGTAAGCCGGCGATGTAGATTATCATCATATAACCTATCTGCTGCCAGGCGACTACGATGACCAGACCCCAGAAACCAAGCCATTCGTTTAGATTCATCATGCTTCCCAGTAGGCTGAAGAATACCGTATTGAGTATCATCTGCCATATGTAGCCCAGCACTAGGCCGCCAATGAGGTTTGGCATAAAGAACACCGTGCGAAAGAAAGTCGTGCCGCGCAGCGTGCCGGAGAGCGCGAGCGCAATGGCAAACGCCGCCACGTTTATGACTATCACGCTCACTGCAGTAAAGAGCGCGGTATACCACAGTGAATGAGTGAACGTAGCGTCGCCTATTATCTGAGCGAAATTCGTGATTCCCACGAAGCTTGCGTCCGTGACGGTCGTAAAGCGGCACATCGACAAGTATATGCCGAGCGCGAACGGCACGGCAAAACCTATGGCAAATGCGAGCGCCGTAGGAAGCACAAACACGGGGGAGTACTTTCTCATCGCCTTTTCCATGGCGTTAACCTCCGGTTATTGTATTATGCTGCGCATATCGTGGGGAGCGCTTGTGCGCTCCCCGAATGAGGCTCCGTCATACTATCGGTTGGCGTTCGCCTTCTCGTATTCGGACGCCCAGCCGTCGACGAATGCCGTGCGCACATCGTCCCAGCTCCCCGTGCCCGCGGCGTATGCGGTCAGTGCGGAGCCGAGCGCGTTCTTCCACTCCTCTGACGGCATAGTCGGGAACATCCACTTTACCGACGTCTTGCCCGCGGCTATGTACTCATTCGCAGCGCGTATGAGCGGATTGTCAGCCTGATACTCCTCAGTAAACGTCTCAAACGGCGTGACGAACGCCATATCATTCGCCATGCTCGACCTGCCCTCGTCGGAGGTTATGACCCACTCGAGGAAATCGAGCGTAGCGTCTATGTCCTCCTGATTTGCGTTTTTATTGACGCACCAGTAGTTTTCCGAGCCCGTGCACAAGCCCTGCTGCTCCTCATTGGGAGCGCCAATGTATATCGGAAGCATGCCAAGGTTCTCGTCGCCCACATCGCTGATGTCGCCGTATGCCCAGGTCCCGTTTTGATAGAACACGGCTCTTGCATTCTTAAACTCAGCGCTCGCGTCGTCTCCCGTTTTCCCCGATATCTCCGTAGGGTCGCAGGTGGCGTTGTTTATGTACAGATCCCATATTGCCCGATAGTTGTCCAAATAGTCGCCGCGCACGGATGAATAGTCCGAAGTGCCGGACGACTCAAATTCGTAATAGAGCGGCATATTCGCCAAATGCGTTTTAAAGCGCCAGTCAGACGAGGAATCCATTCCAGACGATGTAAACGCGCCGTCGATGCCGAGCTCGTCTTTCCTCGCCTGTATGTCCTCGACGAGCGCTTTAAGCGAGTCAAAGCCGTCTATATCCTCAATGCTCTGCGCGACCGCGCCGTCCATGGTGAAATATCGGTTTAGCAGCGACCTGTTGTAGATGATGCCGTAAGTCTCTATGGCGTATGCGATGCCGTACACGGAGTCGCCCTCGATGAGTGCGAAATCATCGCTCTGGAGGTTTTTATAGATTGCCGTATCCTTCAAATCGTAGCAGTAGTCCTTCCACGATGCCAGGCCCACGGGGCCGTTGACCTGAAAGAGCGTTGGCGCGTCACGCTTTGCCATTTCGGACTTCAGCGTGGTTTCGTATGTATTGGCGGCGGCGGTCAGCACGACGACCTCGACGCCGGTTTCTTGGGTGTATTTGTCAGCGAGCGCCTGCCAGTCGCCGTCCTGTTCAGGCTTGAAATTCAGATAATAAACTGCGCCTTGGTCTTCTTGACGCTTACAAGCCGCCGTCGTCAGCAGTACTGATGCGAGCATAATCATCAGCAGCAGAGTGGATATGAATCGTTTCATGTGGTGTGTACACCTCCTAAGTTTTCACTTATTGTTAGCAGGATTATCGTTAACCATGCGTGCAAAAGCGGAGCTGCCGCCAAAAGAGAAAAACGCGCCGCGGTCGGGCAACCGGCGGCGCGGTCGGCGCTTGAGCTATCAGCTTTGCGCGCTTTCGTCCATTTGCAACTCCTTGAGTCGACGTATGGCCTCCGCGCCCTGAACCGCGTACTCTATGAGCGAGCTGAGACCGTTCATGAACGAGCTCATGTCGAAGCCGTCCAGCCTTTCCGCGCGTGACAGTTCCGGCGCTTCTTCGCGCGCTCTCTTGAGCGCTGCCCGCGCATATGGGTCAAATGTGGGCAATCCCTCCTGCTCCAGTTCGCAATTTACTTGATGTATCAGGTCTGCCCTTGTGCGCAGCACTGCCCGGTATTTGTTCTGGTACCGGAGCATTGCCTTTGTCTCGCCGTTTCCCATCTGCAGAGTACACGCCCTGACGGACATGCCGTTTGCCTGCGCGAGCAAGACGGTTCGTATCAGGTGATGAAGCTCCTCTTCCGTGAAAGGTACGAAGGCGGAACAGCCAACGCCGTACTGTTTTGCGGCTTCCTCGTCTTTAATTCTCGTGTAGTAATAATTGCGCACGCTGTTGGGCTTTCTGCCGGTGCGCGACGCAACGGAATCGAATGCGTCTCTCAGGGGCCTTCCTTCCGCGCGCACGCGCTTGATTTCGCTAAAGAGCAGAGCATCTTCCTCTTCTCGCCAACCGGTGCGGCTTAACACCCCCAGGTATTGGATATTGCTGTTCATTCAAGAGAACCCCCTTTATGAGTATGCTGCAATTATTACCTTAAAGCATGGCTTTATACATGCAACAAACAAAATACCAAAGCGGCTGCTTTGGTGATGGTGCTTAATAATATGTTGTTTGTCGCCTGATTATGTGTGTATGAAAGAGGGAGCCGCATCGCGGCCCCCAAAAGCTGCAACAGATTACATACGCATATTGCCGGTCGTACGCGGGAAGGGAAGCACGTCGCGTATGTTGCTCATTCCGGTGACATACATCACCATGCGTTCAAAGCCCATACCAAAGCCGGAATGCACGACGCCGCCAAACCTGCGAAGCTCCAGATACCACTCGTACTCATCGGCGTTCAGTCCCAGCCTGTTTATAACGTTCAGGAGCTTCTCGCCGTTTTCCTCTCTCTGACTGCCGCCTATGAGTTCGCCCACGCCGGGAACCAGAAGATCCATGGCGGCGACGGTCTTTCCGTCGTCATTCTGTTTCATGTAGAAAGCTTTGATTTCTTTCGGGTAGTTTATGACAAAGACAGGGCGCATATAAACCTGCTCCGTGAGATAGCGCTCGTGCTCCGTCTGCAGGTCGCAACCCCAAAACACGGGGTATTGGAATTCCACACCGGACTCCAGAAGCTTCTCTACGGCCTCTGTATAAGTGACCCTGCCGAAATCTGAGTTCAGAACGTGCTCCAGCCGCGACTTCAGTTCCTTGTCCACGAAAGAGTTGAAGAACTCGAGCTCGTCGGGGCAGCGTTCCATCACGGTGCGGATAACATACTTGACCATTGCCTCGGCGACGTCCATATTCCCGTTGATGTCGCAGAAGGCCATCTCGGGCTCTATCTGCCAGAACTCGGCGGCGTGGCGGTTGGTGTTCGAGCGTTCTGCCCTGAATGTGGGGCCGAAAGTATAGATGTCGCCGAAAGCCAGTGCGTACGCCTCTCCGTAGAGCTGTCCGCTCACGGTGAGGTTTGCCTGCACGCCGAAGAAGTCCTGCGAGTAGTCGACGGCGCCGTCAGCCTTGGGTACGTCTGCCATGTCGAGAGTCGTGACGCGGAACATCTCGCCCGCGCCCTCGCAGTCGCTGGAGGTGAGTATGGGTGTGTGAACGTATACGAACCCTCTCTCGTCAAAGAACCGATGCACGGCCTGCGCCACCACGCTTCTGACGCGGAATACGGCTTGAAAAGTGTTCGTGCGCGGCCGCAGATGCTGAATGGTGCGCAGGAACTCGAGCGAATGCCGCTTCTTCTGCAGCGGGTAGTCCGGATCGCAGGCGCCTACGATTCGTATGTCGTCTGCGTGGATCTCAAATGGCTGCTTAGCGTCCGGAGTCAGCAGCAAGGTTCCGGCAACTTCAATTGCACAGCCGGTATTAACGCTCTTGAGCAGCTCTTGAGGAATCTTGTCGCAGTCGTACACTATTTGAACGGTCTTGTTGAAGCCCGAGCCGTCAGTGAGTTCTATGAACCCTACCGATTTACTGCGGCGCTCGGTCTTTACCCACCCGCGCACGCTAATATCACCGGCGTACCTCTCCGGAGAGGAGCAGAGCTCGCTGAGTTTCAACATTGTTTTTACCTCCACGAAATAGTTAGCGGTCATTCTATCACGCGCGGCGGACTATGTCAAGTTTGCCGGCGGTTTTAGCGGGTTTCCGGCACTAAAAAAACTTAATGGTCTGTAGGTTTGTCAAACATGTTGGACAGTATAGGCACGAAGGAAGTCGTTGGGGG
>JAUNBH010000041.1 GCA_030527165.1 Clostridia bacterium | reverse complement strand
CGCAAATCTCGCGGACAGTGGGGGGGAAGGCGTTCTCCGCAATGAATGCGCGAATGTAGTCGAATATCTCTTGCTGCTTGTTAGAAAGAGCTTCCATAATGCTGCTACCTCACTTAAGCTTTTGGACAGTATAGCACAGAAAACGAACTTATGCAAACATTTGTTTGCAATGCGTTTTGCTTGGAAATACTGTATAATGTGTTAGAGGCGACCGGAATCTTCAATAATATAATATATTATTCTGAGCTCGCGGAGTTTATAAATCACGAGGGATTATGAAGTTAGTTACCGTATACACAGACGGAGCGTGCTCCGGCAACCCAGGTCCCGGCGGCTATGGCGCAGTACTGATGTACCGCGGAAAAGCGCGCGAACTATCAGGGTTTGAACCGAACACCACGAATAACCGCATGGAACTGACGGCGGCAATCAAAGCGCTGAAAGCGTTGCGAGAACCGTGTAAGGTTGAACTGTACACAGACAGCGCGTATCTGTGCAATGCCTTTGCGAAAAAATGGATCGAGAACTGGCAGTCGAATGGTTGGCGGACGAGCGGGAAAACGCCCGTGCTTAATCAAGACTTATGGATAGAGTTGTTGCAGCTGCTTGAAGTACACGAAGTGAGCTTTTTCAAAGTTAAGGGACACGAAGACAATGAGCACAATAATAGGTGTGATTATTTGGCGCGACAAGCAATACATACGGCGCTCGAGGCCAAGGTTCTCAACGGCAACTCTAAGTAGCGCCGGTAATTGCGCTGTTCGTTTCTGATTTACGCAAATGAGCCATTTCCGCCCACAACCTTTCGTAAAACTTGCCTTTTACGAAATGTTGTGTTAAGATGTTTATGGTGCCACTCTGTGGTAAATCCCCAACAGGAGTTAAACCGCATGCCTGAAATGACATACTCTCAACAACAATACGAGCAGTACACTCTCCGCATACGCGAACTGCTTAAGACTGCCCCGCCTTTCCTGTCTGAGTTTGTGCGCGGCATTGAGAACACAACATCCGTATTGACGCGCTTTAATTACATACTTGATTTGAACTTATTCTTTACTTACTTAATCGAGGAACGCGCCATTGGTAAAGCAACCGTCGCTGAACTCGAACTCAGCGACTTGGATGCTCTGAGTTCGACCGATATCGAAATCTATCTTGAGTATTTGTCGCTATATATCAAGAATGACCGCAGCCTGCGCAATAACGAGAGCGCAAAAGCCCGTAAACTTGCAGCCATACGCTCGCTCTACAAATACTTCTTTAGGAAACAAAAGCTTGAACACAATCCTGCGACAATCATTGATACGCCAAAACTCCACAAAAAGCCCATCATTCGCTTAGATATCGACGAGGTGGAAAGACTGCTGGAAGTCGCCCAGAGCGGCGAGAACCTTACCGAACGGCAGCGTCAGTATCATCGAGCCACAAGGGTACGCGACGTAGCCATGTTGACGCTTTTGCTCGGAACGGGCATTCGCGTGAGTGAACTCGTCGGTCTGGACGTAGACGACATTGACTTTAATAACGATGACTTTCTCGTCACGAGAAAAGGTGGCAATCAGGAGATACTAGCGTTTGGCGACGATGTGCGCAAAGCTCTGCTTGAGTACATGCTTCTGCGCGAGGCGGCTCTCCCCCGCCCCGGGCACGAGGGCGCTCTGTTTCTGTCAATGCAGAACAAGCGTATAGGTGTTCGCGCTGTCGAGAAAATCGTCGGGAAGTACGCCTCCATCGCCGCTCCGCTAAAGCGCATTTCACCTCATAAGCTGCGCAGCACATACGGGACCATGTTATATCAAGAGACCGGCGATATTTATCTCGTTGCTGAAGTGCTCGGTCATAAAGACGTGAACACCACAAAGCGACACTATGCCGCCATGTCCATGGACAGAAAGCGAATGGCGGCTAAGGCCGTAAAGCTGCACAGCAACGAGAGCGCGCCTGGTGACTGTGAGGATAACGACGAGATCGTTGCGGAACCGGACTCCAGCCCCGACAGCAATGAAACTTGACAACTATCCTCGCTGTGATAGAATTGTCTCTGGATTAAGCGAGGGAGTGTGTTATGGAACAAAAAGTAACTATGGACAAGATCGTTGCCCTGTGCAGGAATCGCGGTTTCATTTTTCCGGGCTCTGAGATATACGGAGGGCTTGCCAATTCCTGGGATTACGGCCCAATCGGTGTAGAATTTCTGAACAACGTAAAGAGCGCCTGGTGGCGGAAGTTTGTTCAGGAGAGCCCTTACAATGTCGGCATGGACTCTGCGATACTCATGAACCCTGAAACATGGGTGGCCTCAGGACACGTTGTCAATTTCAACGACCCGCTTATGGATTGCAGGGCGTGTAAGGCGCGTTTCCGTGCGGATAAGCTCATCGAGGACTATGCACAGGCGCAGGGGTTCGAGGGCGTGCATCCCGATGCCTGGACGCATGAGGCGATGTACGAGTACATACTTGAACATGGTATTTGCTGTCCCGAATGCGGCAAATCTGACTTTACGTCAATACGCAAGTTCAATATGATGTTCAAGACCTTCCAAGGTGTCAATGAGGACACAGCTTCGGAGATATATCTTCGCCCTGAAACTTGCCAGGGCATATTTGTCAACTTCAAGAACGTTCAGCGCTCAATGCGTAAGAAGATACCATTTGGCATCGCACAGATAGGCAAGAGCTTCCGCAATGAGATAACGCCCGGTAATTTCACGTTTAGAACGCGTGAGTTTGAGCAGATGGAATTGGAGTTCTTCTGCGAACCCGGAACCGACATAGAGTGGTACAATTACTGGAGGAGCTATTGCTGGGATTTCCTGCTCTCTTTGGGCATGAACACAGATAGGCTGCGTATGCGCGAGCACGCAAAGGAGGAACTGAGCCATTATTCAAACGGCACTACTGACATTGAGTTCCTATTCCCCTTCGGCTGGGGCGAACTCTGGGGAATTGCCGACAGGACGGATTTCGACCTCAAAGCGCACGCGGGGCATTCGGGCGAGAAGATGGAATACCTCGACCCGTTTACAAATCAAAAGTACATACCGTATTGTATAGAGCCCTCTCTTGGCGCAGGTCGCGCTGCGCTCGCCTTCCTGTGCGATGCATACGATGAGGAATTGCTTGACAATGGCGATATTCGCAACGTGCTGCGCCTGCACCCGTACTTGGCGCCGTACAAAGCCGCCATTCTGCCGCTGCAGAAAAAGCTCGGCGATGCCGCGCGCGATGTCTATCAGCAGCTTGCCAAGCACTTTAACGTCGATTACGACGATACCGGAGCCATAGGAAAGCGCTATCGCAGACAGGACGAGATAGGCACGCCATTCTGCATCACCATTGACTTTGAGACTTTGGAAACGCAGACGGTAACTGTACGTCACCGCGACAGCATGGAACAGATACGGCTTCATATATCAGAGCTGGAGGCGTTCATAAGGACGAGCACTCAGTTCTAAGCGGCACAATAAGCGTATAAACAAAACGTGGCGGCGAGTTAACCGGTTTTCCGATGAGACTCGCCGCCTATGCTTATGATATGTACACTCCCCCGCCGGTTCTGATGCTCCGCGCTATTCGTCGAGCAGCTTCAGAGCGACATCGGGGCAGTTTGTAATGATCCCATCGACGCCGGCATCTATGAGACCGGCAATGTGCTCCGGCGAGTCCGCAGTCCAAGCATTAATCACGATGCCCTCAGCATGACACTTCCCAACCATCTCCGGAACCCTCAGCGGCACCAGGAAGTGCGGATGTATTGCATGTGCGCGTGCATACTTGGCATATATCCACGGATCCAGCATAACGCAGTTGTACAGCAGCCCGATATCGGCGTTCGGTTTTACTTCCTTGAGCTTGCGCAGCACATAGTGGTTGAAGGAAGAATACAGCACCCTGTCTTCCATGCCAAAGTCGCGTACGAGTTTGATCAAATCATCCCATATGCCGTAGTAAACTACCCTATCGCACTTGACTTCAATGTTGACACGCAGGGACGAATTGCGAATCAGCCCAAACACCTCTCCAAGAGTAGGTATGCGGGCACCGGCGTAGTCGTCAAATGAGTTCGAGAAGTCCAAGCGCTTCAGTTCCTTGCAGGTGTAATCCTTGACATATCCGGTGCCATTGGAGGTTCTATCTACCGTCTCATCGTGAATGACTACGAGTTTACCGTCTTTAGTGCGATGTACGTCGAGTTCTATGCCGTATGCACCCATGTTCATCGCCATCTCGAACGCCTCGAGCGTGTTTTCGGGCGCATACGCGCTCGCGCCCCGGTGAGCCCAAATCTTCGCAGCTGTCATACATTTGTCCTCCTTTGCATCATTTACTAAACTGCAGACCTGTTGATTGGCATGCTCATGCACCTCGGGCCTCCCCTGCCTTTGCACAGCTCTGTGCCGGGTATGGTGAGAACCTCAACGCCGTTGCTCGCAAGCAGCTCATTTGTCACAACATTACGCTCGTATGTAATCACTTTGCCGGGAGCTATCGTCAACGAGTTTGAGCCCATATTGTAGTGCTCCCTGGCCGCCGTCATGCGATCCCCGCCGCCAACTTGAATGAACTGCACTGACGGAACGCCTAATGCGTGTTTGAGCACGGACTCCAAAGATTCGGTCTTGCACTGCGCGTCAATGGAACCGTCGCGCTTGAGCGTGAGCTCATATAAGTCAAATCTCCCCGCATAAACCTCGGGATTGACTATGAATTTGTCGTAATCCACCATAGTGCATAACACGTCCAAATGCATGTATTTGCGCGATTTCGGCAGATTGAACACTATTATGCGCTCATAACCGTTTCGCAGCAGCATTTTCGCTTCGTGCTCAATCGCGCCGAGCGATGTGCGCTCGCTGTAACCTATGGCAAGCACTTTATTCGACAGCACGAGGTGATCCCCGCCCTCGCAGCCGTAACCATAGTCATAACTGTACCAAAGCGGTGAGCTCATGAAATCGGGATGATAATCGTGTATGTAACGCATTAACAGCGTTTCACGTCGTCTAAATGGCTTACTCATAGAGCTTATAATCATGCCGTTAGCTATGCAGATGCTTATGTCTCTGGTAAAATACATAGACGAGACAGGATCAGTGAAGAAGGGATAATCGTCCTTTACAAGCAGCGGTAGAGGCTTTTGCACCCAATGCTCCAAATCAGCGCGTTTTATGCCCTTACAGACCTCATAAAACAACTCCCTGACTGATTTAGAACTGAGGTACTCTCTTATTACATCCTTGAGGGAATCCGCCTGCACATCAGATATGATCACATAATCATCAATGAACTTAGCCTTTACCGCGTCGTCACGCACTGCCTGACAGAACAACTCCTCCAGGTAGAGCACGGTCACGCCGTTAGATTTGAGAACGTCGGCAAAGCGATCGTGCTCAGCTTGAGCGGCAGGCAGGTACGGAATGTCCTCCGACAGCATCTGTTCAAGGTAGTCGGGCATTAACTGATCTATCTCAACACCGGGTCTGTGCAACATGACTGTATTGAGTTTGCCTATCTCCGAACGAAGGCTAATGTAATCGCGCATAACTCACCTCTTTTGTTACTGTGTACCTAATTATACAGCCTCTGCGATTAGAATGCCACACCTATATCAAGGCCGTATTATATATTGCGGCTTAAATGAAAAACGAACTCAGGAGGTGTTGATATATCGAAGTTTCCACGGTATAATCCGCATGGATAGTGCAATCGCGCACAAATACTATTAAGGAGATTATTCATGGCTTACGACAGGATTTTCAATTTCTCAGCCGGCCCGTCCATGCTGCCTGAAGAGGTTCTGCTTCGCGCTCAGAGCGAGATGCTCAACTACCAAGGTTCCGGCATGAGCGTCATGGAGATGAGTCATCGTTCCAAGGTGTACGATAACATCATCGTAGCTGCTGAGCGGCTGATGCACGAGGTAATGAACATACCTGACAACTACAAGGTGCTATTCCTGCAGGGCGGCGCCTCTTTGCAGTTTGCCATGGTGCCCATGAACCTTATGACCAAGAACGGCAAGGCCGACTACATCTGCACCGGCAGTTTCTCAAGCAAGGCTGCGCAGGAAGCGAAGAAGTACGGAACCGTCAATATCGCTGCGACCACGAAGAGCGAGAACTTTACCCGCATACCGCAGCAGGATGAACTGGTGCTTGATCCGGAAGCCGATTATGTTCACATATGCTATAACAACACTATCTACGGCACGGTGTGGAACTACATACCCGACACGGGCGACGTACCCCTTGTTGCCGATATGTCGTCCTGCATTATGAGTGAGCCGGTAGACGTAACTAAGTTTGGTATGATTTACGCCGGCGCGCAGAAGAATGTGGCTCCCGCCGGTCTGACCATAGTCATCATCCGCAAAGACCTGTTGGGAGAGCCCATGGCATTTACCCCGACGATGATGAATTACAAGATCATGGCTGAGAACGATTCCATGTACAACACTCCCCCGTGCTACCCCATCTATGTATGTAAAATGGTTCTGGAGTGGCTGCGCGACATGGGCGGTCTAAATGTCATGCAGGAGCGCAACATCAAGAAGGCGCAGCTGCTCTATGATTACCTCGCCTCCAGCCGGATGTTCCATCCGACTACGCAGGAGGGAAGCCGTTCTATGATGAACGTCACTTTCCGCACCGATGACGAGGATCTCAACGCGAAGTTTATAAAGGAATCTGCTGCTGCCGGCATGTCTAACCTAAAGGGACACAGGTCGGTAGGCGGAATGAGGGCTTCTATATATAACGCCATGCCTTACGAGGGCGTAGTAGCATTGGTGGAGTTTATGAAGCGCTTCGAGCAGGAGAATTCCTAACCGTATTTGAATGAAATTGTATTAAGGAGATCGATATGCGTATATTAGCTTCTGACGGCATTGAAAAAGGCGCCGCTAAACGACTTGCAGAGGCGGGCCATGAAGTGGTTCAGCAGTTTTATGAGCCGGCCGAACTCGCCGAGCAAGTAAAGCACTTTGATGTGTTGGTAGTGCGCTCGGCCACAAAGGTGCGTAAGCCCACCATTGACGCTGCATGTGAGACAGGCATGCTCAAGCTCATAATCAGGGGCGGCGTCGGCATCGACAACATCGACCACGAGTATGCTCAGTCAAATGGCATTAAAGTTATGAATACTCCCCGTGCGAGCTCTGACAGCGTAGCCGAACTCGCACTCGCTCACATGCTCTCCGTGGCGCGCTTTATCAACATTTCCGGGCACACCATGCGCGAGGGCAAGTGGGAGAAGAAGGCGTACAAGGGCATCGAACTCGGCGGAAAGACTTTGGGTATCATAGGCTACGGCAGGATAGGACAAGCCCTGGGCCGCCGTGCTCAGGCGCTGGGAATGAAAGTGGTTGCGTTCGACATATTCAAGATTCCCGAACTCGAGAATGAAAATATGCGCTACGCCGACCTCGACACGCTGTTTGCCGCCTCTGACTTCATCTCGCTGCACACACCGAGCATTGACGGTAAGCCGCTCATAAATGCTGATACCATCGCTCAGATGAAAGACGGCGTGGTCATCATCAACACTTCGCGTGGGAACAACGTCGACGAAGCTGCACTGCTTGATGCGCTCAATAGCGGCAAGGTATACGGCGCCGGTCTTGATGTGTTTGCCGAAGAACCCGCTAAGAATGCGGCACTCTACTCTCACCCCCGCGTTTCCTGTACGCCGCACATCGGCGCTTCTACCAGCGAAGCACAGAAGAGAATTGGCGCTGAGATCGTGGACATCATCACAAGCTTTGCATAAATTAAGACTACGCAAATGGATAAAAGGGCGCGGCGCATGCCGTGCCCTTTAGTGATTAGAAGCGCCCGTTATGGGAGCATCTAATCATTCCAAGCATCGTTCGTTGCTCTAATATGCCTTAGCGAAGTAGGTCAGTCTCTCGGCCTCTCTACCGCAGCAGATGCACTTAGTATCAAGGTGTATCTGCAACTCGTCTGGAGGCGTACACCGCGTCGTAGCGCCGGTCTGTGCCTTTATGCTGTCCTCGCATGCGCGATCCCCACACCACATGGCACGCACAAAGCCGCCGTTCACGCCCGCTGCAAGTTCCTCCATCGTGACGGCATTGACCGTCTTATTCTCGCGGAAATCGAGTGCTCGCGCCAGCAGCGTAGCATGTACATCCTTAAGCAGCTCGTCGATACTATCCGCAAGCTGGGGTATCGGAACAAACAGCTTATCGTGCGTGTCGCGCCTGACTATGACGACCTGGTCTTTTTCGATATCTTTGGGTCCGACTTCCAAGCGCAGCGGTACGCCCTTAAGCTCGTATTCGTTAAACTTCCAGCCCGCGCTCTGGTCAGATGCGTCGACCTTGACCCTGTACCCCAACGAAGCGAGCTCGCGATGCAGTTCATACGCCTTATCGAGTACGCCCGCCTTATGCTGTGCGACAGGAACTATTGCTACTTGTATGGGCGCTATCGTGGGCGGCAGTACGAGTCCCCTGTCATCTCCGTGAACCATGATGACGCCGCCAATCATCCTCGTTGAAGTTCCCCACGAAGTTGTATAGCAGTACTCGAGTTTGCCTTCCTTGCTGAGGTAGGTTATGTCGTATGCGCGTGAGAAGTGATCGCCCAGGTAGTGCGTCGTGCCCATCTGGAGCGCCTTGCCGTCCTGCATCATCGCCTCAATGGCGAATGTAGCTTCCGCGCCCGCAAACTTTTCCTTCTCGCTCTTTTGACCTGTAAGTACGGGAATAGCGAGCACATTCTCGGCAAACTCTTTGTACACCTCAAGCATCGTGGCGGCTTCTTGGCGCGCCTCGTCGCTGGTGGCATGCGCCGTATGCCCTTCCTGCCAGAGGAATTCGCTCGTGCGGAGGAACGGACGCGTGCTCTTCTCCCAGCGCACTACGTTCGCCCATTGGTTTATCAGTAGAGGCAAGTCCCTGTACGACTGAATCCATTTCGAGTACATAGAGCATATGATAGTCTCGCTCGTAGGGCGAATGCACAGCCGCTCCTGCAACTCCTGATTGCCGCCGTGCGTTACCCAGGCAACCTCAGGCGCAAAGCCCTCTACATGCTCTGCTTCTTTCTGAAGTAAGCTCTCCGGAATGAGCAGAGGAAAGTATGCGTTGACGTGGCCGGTGTCCTTGAATCGCCTGTCCATCTCGCTCTGCATGAGCTCCCAAACTCTGTAACCATACGGTTTAATTACCATACAGCCTTTTACTATTGAGTAGTCCACCATGTCCGCCTTGAGTATGACGTCCGTATACCACTGCGGGAAATCGTGCGCCCGTGACGCAATATGAGTCACGAAATCAGCTTCTTTCTGCCTTGCCATAAAACCTCCTAAAACTAAATCCGCCCTTTGTATAAGGGCGGACATGTAGTACGCGGTACCACCTTACTTTGAACTCTAAGTCGTTAACGCGACCAAGCGTCGGCCATTGCGCCGAAACTCCGAAGACGGGACAAGCTGCGCGCGCTGCGGCTTTGCACCAAACAACCGCTCTCTAAAAACGCAGACAGCTAAGCTTCTTCATCACAGTCAGCGTATGGTATCATATTCGGCAGACAGTGTCAATCGCCATTTAGCACATCGTTGATTATCGCGTTGTAGGATTACAATACATATTGGACAAAGGAAGGGGGCAAGAAGAAAAAGGA
>JAUNBH010000095.1 GCA_030527165.1 Clostridia bacterium | reverse complement strand
CGTGACAATTACGTCCGAAATCTGGTCGCAGAGCTTGTCCGGGTGTCCGGCGGATACCTGTTCGCTGGTGAAAAGCATCGTTTGTCCCCCTCAAAAGGGAGCCTCCGCGAGCGTGTCCCGCGAAGGCTCCCTTTGTTCTATTCTGCTGAGTGTATCATAACACACGGGGGTGGGTGAAAAACAGTGAAATCTACTGCAAGTTTTCGGGGACGGTCACTTTTTTCAGCGCTTCGCCGTGCATCAGGTGGATGTTGCGCACACTGCAGCCGGTTTCGGCGGCGATCTGCTCCCACGTCATCAGGCACAGGTACCGCTTTTCCAACAGGCTCTGGTACTCCATGTCCTGTACCATCTTCACGCGTTCGGCGATTTCTCGTTTCAAATCGACCAGCCTGTCGATGTCGGCGTTGATTTCGTCCTCCAGTGTCACGATCTTGCAGATGATGTCCTCCATCCGGTGTACGTTCCGCGTGCCGCTGGGCGGCACATCGCTCATCGTAGAAGTCGCCTTGGTGGCAAGCGCGTGCAGGGATTCCACCTGCCCCAGTTTGCTGTTGATACGCATATCGAGCCACCGCGCCTGAGAGAGATATTCCTTCGCGTTCATCGTACCGCCTCCAGTCCCATTTGTTTTTTGATGTCCCGAAGCAGCTGTGCGCCGTCGAGGTTGCTCAGCGTCCCAAACCATGTGGAGCGGAAGAATTGCTCGATCTCCCGAATCTCCCGCAGTGTGCCCTGCTGGTATGGCCGCTTGATGTTCCTGTATCGCGCGTGTCGATAATCGGACGCCGCCTGCACGATGATGGCTTCGGCCAAGTCCTGCCAGTTTCGCTGTATCGCTTCGCCCATACCCGCACCTCCATTTGCGCCTTCACCGCGTCGATCAGTGCGGTCTGTATTGTTCGAAGCTCCTCCGGCCCCGTGTTCCGCACTATGCGCATGGGTGCGATGACCAGCACACGGCTGATCGCATTTACAGTCCTCGCGCATTGAAGAGCATTTTTCATTCATCCGCAATCACCTCGCCGCCCAGCGCGTTGAAACGGCGCACGGGGATTCCAAGCCGCTCGGCTTCTGAAATCTCCCGCGCCATGCCTTCGGTTGGAGCGCCAAACGCCCACAGTTCGTCACAGATAGACAGCATGTAGAGTCCCATCTCCAAGCCCTTCTCGCGCTCACGCGCTATGGAATCATCAAGGAACTGTGTAAAAAGCAGATGTGGGGCGAACGGAATGCTGCCTCTCCGGACAGCCAAGCGGCAATAGCGACGCGCGTTCTGTGTGTTGGCATCCACGTCGCCACGGTAGGGCGAGCAGATAAAAATCAAGGGATGTTTCAAATCCTCACCTCCCGGCGTTGAGCGTGTGCCATGTTTCGCGAGGCATGGTAGCAATCTGCCAGCCCACGCCTTCCAGCATCGTGGCGCGGTCGTAGCTTTCGGCGTCCTGCGAAGCGCGGGTCACCGCATTGGACAACCCATACAGCGACAGGTCACCGCCCGTAATCAGGTGCTGGAGGATGTTCGTCTGCTCGATCTTGTTAAACCCAAACTGGTCGGCGGCAAGCTCCACGACCTCCGGCACATGCCCGGTGATGCGCGCGCCCGTCGCCTCGCGCAGCCTGCCCACGATGGTCTCGAATCGGGCGGCTTCCGTCGCGCCGCGCACAATGTCCCGCAGCTTCAGCAAAAACGCCTGATCGTCCGCCTCCATGG
>JAUNBH010000094.1 GCA_030527165.1 Clostridia bacterium | reverse complement strand
GATTTCATCTACATGCTCAATCAGGCGGGCGGCGACCGGGAAATCCTTGCTCAAAAGCTGGGCATCTCGCCGCATCAGCTTTCCTACGTCACCCATTCGGGGGAAGGTGAGGGGCTGCTGTTCTATGGCAATGTGATTCTGCCCTTTGTGGACAAGTTCCCCAGGAATACTGCCCTGTACCGCATCATGACATCGAAGCCCGGAGAAGTGCAGCGGGAGGCGGGCGTATGAGCACGACGGTGTGGATCGCGATCCTTCTGTTTTGGTCTTTTCTGGTCTGGCTGGTCTTGGGGATGCTGCGCATCGGCGCGGAAGCGGACAGACGGACGGAGATTGCCCTTCGGGAAATGCTTGGCAGACAGACGCGCATAGACGGCGACCCGCACGGGAAGGAGGGGCCGCATGGAGCGTGAACCGAAACCGCGCCTGCAATTCGCGGAGGATGAAAGCGCTGCGCCCGCTGCTTTGCCGGAAGCGTATGTCCATGAGAACCGCCCCACCGCCCGCGCCTCCCCGGACGTACCCCTGACCCGAACGCGCCTGCGTCTTTCGGAGGATGAGCTGACCGACCCCCGGCTGGAAAAGCCCATCCGCAAAGCGGAGAAGGCGGCGGTGAAGCTGGAAAAAGCCCAAGGCAGGCTCCCAAAGCAAAAGCGCCTCGCCATCGCCCGCGCCACGGATGAGGCCACGGGGAAAAGCATCGTCAGGCTGCGCTTCGACGAGCAGATCAAGCCGCCGTCCAGGCTCGTCCATGAAGCCCTGCCCGGCGTCGGCGGGGAAATCCACCGTCAAATCAGCAAATTGGAGGATGATAATACTGGCGTTCAGGCCGCTCATGGCGCGGAGCAGACCACAGAAAGCGCCGTTCGTCTGGTGGCGCATTCCTCCCGCGCCTCGAAGCTGAAAGCCTACCGCCACGCCGAACAAGCGGAGCAGGCGCTGGACAGGGCAAGCCTGCGCGTGCTGTACAGGAAGGAACGTCTTTCAAGCAACCCCTTTTCCCGCTGGCAGCAGAAACGTGCCATCCGGCGCGGCTACATGACCGGCAAGGCATCGGGCAGCTCGGCAGCGCAGGGCGCAGTGCGCGCAAAGGGCTTTGCGGCGCGAACCAGGCAAGGCGCGAAAGCTCTTGTCACGCGCAATAAGAAAACCTTCCTGCTGGGCGGCGCGCTGTTCCTCATGATCGCTTTCGTCATGAACGGGCTGTCCTCCTGCACCCCTCTGGTGCAAGGCGCGCTGCAAGCCTTCGTCATCGCCACCTACCCCGCCGAGGACGCGGACATTCTGGCCGCTGAGCAGTATTACAAAGGGCTGGAAAACGAACTGCAAAGCGCCATTGACCGTTACGCCGCCGACCATCCCCAATATGATGAGTTTCAGTATGAGCTGGACGACATCTGGCACGACCCGCACGCGCTCATTTCGCTGGTTTCCGCACACATGGGCGATGAATGGACGGTCGATGAGGCATACGGGTTCATGGATCGCCTGTTTGCAAAGCAATACACGCTTTCGCAGAAGGTCGAATCCGAAACCCGCTACCGCATGGAATGGGTGACGCACCATTACAAGGAGGTTGACGAGGACACCGGCGAAGTCACATGGATTCCCTACGAGGTAGAGGAGGAAGTGCCGTACACCTACCGCATCTGTACGGTGACGCTGGACAATTTCAACCTCTCCCACCTGCCCTTCTATGTGCTCAGCCGTGAGGGCGTGGGGCGCTACGCCATGTACATCTCCGTGCTGGGCAACCGGGAGG
>JAUNBH010000040.1 GCA_030527165.1 Clostridia bacterium | reverse complement strand
ATATGTCAATCCTCATACAAGACCACCTCCTCAAAGACGTCAGCGTCGAGTACTATGCGCTTGCTTGCCACGTCAACATTTGCGAGCAGGCGCTTCAGCGCAGGGACAGCTACTTTCTTTTCGCCGCGGATTCGGTACACGTCGTTAGCGCCGGTTTCGTATACGTCATAGAGCGTGCCGATTTGCACGCCACGGCTCGTCTCGACGCTGCATCCAAGCAGGTCAACGACAAAATACCTGCCCTCCGGAAGCCTCACCGCATGCGCACGATCCACACATATATACGCTCCGCGCAGTCTTTCGGCGTCCTCCTGCGAATCACAGCCTTCAAGCGCGATATACGCCGCGGCGGAGTCAACGCCCACTGCTTTCAGGCGAATCGGCGCATACTCTCCGCCGCGCTCCAAAAACGCTTCGGACAGGCCGCAAAACCGCTCTACGCTATCTGTGAGCGGCACGACCTTTAACCCTCCGCGTATTCCATGAGGACGCGCTATATAACCTATTCGCAGATACTCCATCACTTGATGTCAAGCATGTATCTTCTGCCGTGTTTTACCGCACATGCCCTGAGTATCGACCGAATGGCCTTTGCGATTCGCCCCTGTTTCCCGATGACTTTACCCATATCGTCCGGGTCAACGGACAGAGTAAGGCACACGCTGTTCTCATTGACCTCGCTCGTAATAACAATGCTCTCAGGCTTGTCTACGAGCGTTGAGGCGATATAGGTAACCAGTTCGGTTACGGCAGCAATATCGCTTTGAAGGGAGTTGGCGGTTTCCTCAGTAACGATTATCTCTTCGGAAGTCATTACAGCACACCCGACTTCTTGAGCAGACCGCGAACCGTATCTGTCGGCTGAGCGCCCTTCTTTATCCACTCTGCCGCCTTCTGCGCATCTACCTTGATCTCTGCGGGAACGGCGAGCGGGTTATAGTACCCCAATTCCTCGATAAAAGCGCCATCGCGCGGCGCGCGGGAGTCCGCAACTACGATGCGATAAAACGGAGCGTGTGTCGAACCCATCCTGCGAAGTCTAATCTTTACCATTTTCTTCCTCCTGTGCTAACAATAATATATACTAAATCGGATAACCGAAGTTAGTTGAATCCAAACGGGAGCTTCATCTTCCTGCCAAACCGCTTTTGCGATTTGCCGGAGAACTGCTTCATCATGTCCCGCGTCTGGTTGTACTGCTTGAGCAGCTTATTGACCTCCTGCACCGTCGTGCCGCTGCCTGCGGCTATGCGCCTTCGTCTGCTGGCATTGAGTATTGCGGGCTTAACGCGTTCTGAAGGCGTCATGGAGCGGATTATCGCCTCGTATCTGGACATTAGCTTCTCATCAACCTGAGCGCCTTGCAGCTGAACGGGGTTGATACCGAGCATTCCGACGAGCTCGTCGAGTGAGCCCATATTGCGAAGCTGCTGGAACTGTTCCAGGAAATCATCCAAAGTAAACGCATCGTTGCGAAGCTTCGCCTCAAGCTCGCGCGCCTTTTTATCGTCGAAATTGCTCTGAGCTTTCTCAATAAGCGTGAGCACGTCGCCCATACCGAGTATGCGTGAAGCCATCCTGTCCGGATGGAAGACCTCAAGCTCGTTGAGTTTCTCTCCGACGCCGGCAAACTTTATGGGTTTGCCCGTAACGCTGCGCACGGACAGCGCGGCGCCGCCCCTCGTGTCGCCATCGAGCTTTGTCAGTATCACGCCGGTCAGCTCCAATGCATCATTAAAGCTCTTGGCGGCGTTAACGGCGTCCTGTCCGGTCATAGCATCTAAGACGAGCAAGATTTCCGCAGGCTGTACAGCCGCGCTTATCGCGGCAATCTCGGTCATCATGTCCACGTCGACGTGCAGGCGGCCGGCGGTGTCTACAATGAGAACGTCGCAGAAATCGTGCTTCGCGCGCTCTATCGCGTGCAATGCTATGTCCACCGGGTTTCCCTGTCCCTCATCAAACACAGCTGCGCCGACCTTTTCCCCGATTATACGAAGCTGGTCAATGGCAGCCGGCCTGTATACGTCACACGCCGCCAGCATTACGCTCTTTCCGTACTGTTTCTTGATGTATGCCGCCAACTTACCGCACGCAGTCGTCTTACCAGCGCCCTGCAAGCCCGCCATTAGTATCACGGACGGTTTGCGCGAGCCGAAGTCCAACTTTGCGTTTGTGCCGCCCATGAGAGCCGTGAGCTCCTCGTTTACTATCTTAATAACCTGCTGACCGGGCGTCAGGCTCTCCAAGACCTCAGCGCCCACTGCACGCTGTGTAACGCTGTTTATGAATGATTTTACGACTACAAAGCTCACATCCGCTTCGAGCAACGCGAGCTTTATCTCTCGCATCGCTTCCCGGACATCCTTCTCTGAGAGCTTTCCCCTGCCGGAAAGCTTATTGAACACGGCCTGCAATTTCCCGGCTACACCCTCAAATGCCATCGCTTCCCTCCAACTCATCTATAAGGCGCAGAGCGCTTAACCGCAAACTCTCTACATACGCGGCGTCCGCGCCGTTCGATTCCGCGAGCGCGCCCAGTTCAGCGGCTGCTGCGCTGACTCTCCTCCTGCGCTCAAGCAATCCCAGAGCTTTCTCAAAGCTCAACAACTGCTCCTGAGCGCGTTGCAGCGCGTCGCGCACCCCCTGGCGCGATATGTTCTCACGCTCTGCTATCTCAGCAAGTGAGTAATCCTCATCGACGCTCTGACGCAATAAACTCCTCTGTCTTTTAGATAGGAGCGCGCCATAGCAATCAAGCAGCATACTCACCGTTACACGATCCATAGTCACCTCTGTAAAGACATTTACTTTACACCAACCCATTATACAGCAAAAAGAGCTGCCGTCAAGTGCTATTCGGCAGCTCACATAGTATATTACAATGAATCAAATCAGCGCGCGTGCGAACTCATCCGGGTCAAACTCGTGCATGTCGTCAATGCTCTCTCCGACGCCTACAAATCTTACGGGTATCCCCAGCTCCTCTTTAACGGCCAGTGCTACTCCGCCTTTCGCCGTGCCATCGAGCTTGGTAAGTATAATACCCGTCAAGCCCGCTGCCTCGCCGAATGCGCGCGCTTGCGCTATGGCATTCTGTCCGGTCGTGGCGTCCAAAACGAGCAACACTTCGCACTGCGCCTCCGGAAGCTCTCTGGCGATAACGCGGCGTATCTTGTTCAGTTCATTCATGAGATTGACTTTGTTATGCAGCCTGCCTGCAGTATCGCATATCAACAGGTCACAGCGCTTTGCCTTGAATGAAGCTATGGCGTCAAACACTACCGCTGCCGGGTCAGAGCCTTCCTTGTGCTTTACTATGGGCGCGCCGCTGCGCTCCGCCCATACCGCGAGCTGTTCTGCCGCAGCTGCCCGAAATGTATCCGCCGCTGCAAGCAGAGGCTTCCTGCCGCGCACAGCATATATATGCGCAAGCTTTCCTATGGATGTAGTTTTACCGACGCCATTGACGCCCACTATGAGGAAAACCGCCTGCTGCGGCGTACTTAAGAATTCGGCATCAGGGCGCATTACGTCTGCGAAGTAGCTTATGAGCAGTTCTCGCGCCTCATCGCGCGTCTTCACCTTCATATCGGATACGCCGCGTCTCAGTGAAGTCATCAGTTTTGTGGTCGTTCGCATGCCTATATCAGCCATTATCATGGCCTCTTCGAGTTCCTCGTAGAATTCCTCTGTAATCCTGTCCTGTCCGAACAACCCGTCAAACACGGCGTCGCGCGTCTTTGCGAGGCCACGTTTTAGTTTCTCAAAAAAACCCATATCTCCTCCTGCTTAAGCCGTCTCGTCAAATCTGGCGGACGCTATGCGCGAAACCCCACGTTCCTCCATTGCGACGCCGTAGAGCGCATTGCACACCGCCATGCTGCCTTTCCTGTGCGTAATCAGTATAAACTGTGTTTCTCTGGAGTAGTTCAGGAGGTACTCCGCGAAATTAGATACGTTTATCTCATCGAGCGCGGCTTCTATCTCGTCAAGCACGCAGAACGCAGTTGGCTTCAGCTTGAGTATAGCAAACAGAAGCGCTATTGCGGTAAGGGCACGCTCACCGCCTGAGAGCAGCGATAGCAGCTGGAGCTTCTTTCCCGGTGGCTGTGCGATTATATCGATGTCGCAGTTCAATATGTCGCTCTGGTCAGACAGCACCAGCTCCGCCCTGCCGCCGCCAAACAACTCGGAGAACACTTCGGCGAAGTTGGCCTGAATCATCGCAAACTGTTTCGAGAACTCAAGACGCATATTGGCGATTATCTCCTCAATCAACTGCTGCAGATCCCGCTCTGCCCTTTCTAAATCCGCCACCTGCGCGCCCAGGGTATCACAGCGCTCTTTGACAAGCCTGTATTCTTCGATGGAAGCGACGCTCACCTCGCCGAGCTGGCGGATCTCCTTGCGAAGCTCGTCTATGCGCAAGTGCTCCGCGGATGACGTGACACTGCGCCTATACGGCTTAATGTGCTCGTACGTCATTGCGTAATCTCGCCACACGCGCTCCTGCGCCGCTTCAAGGTCGGTTTCCGCTTTGTTCAGCTGTATCTGAGCTCTGGAAATGCGCTCCTTAATCGCGTCGACTTCCGCCTGGCAGCCAAAGCAAACTTCTCGCAATTCGTCAAGATGCGTCTGTGTCCGCTCGAGCTCGTCCCCGACGCGCTTTATCTCATCGGATATTCCGTTCGCCTCTTCACGCTTGTGGGCAACGCCCGCCCTGGCGCTTGTCAGCTGCTCCAACAGCGCACGCTCGGCATCGTCAAGCGTTTCAGCCGTCCTTTTATCCTCTTTACCGCGCTCTATGCCGGACGCAATCTCGCGCATGATGCGTTCAATGTCGTTGGACTCAGACTGCAGTTCCTTTTGTGCCGTGGCGAGTTCTACGCGCTTCTGCGTCACGCGCTCGTTTGCAACCGCCAACTGCTGCCGCATGTCATAGAGCTCGCGCTGCATCTTTGCGATATCAGCCGAAGTCACTTCCCTGTCGCGTTCCAGACTATCGCGCGAGCGCATGGACTCCTCACGTCGGCGCTCTGCATCGGCAATGTTGTCCTGCAGCCGCAGCCTGTCCGTCTGGAGCTTCTCAAGCTGCGCTTCTGCGTCATGAAGCAGCTTCTCAAGCGTATCGCTCTTTTCATTCTGGGCAGCTACCTCCACGTCGGCATCGTGAAGCGCCACTTGAATGAAGACGAGTTTATCGTCCAATGTGGCTATCTGCCCATCCACATTATCGCGTTCGGCTTTTATGCTCGCATGAGTGTTCATGAGCGTTTGAACTGTATCAGTAAGCTGCGCGAGTTCGCGCTCCCTGCCCAACAGGCTGAATTCGCGCTTTTGTACGCTGCCGCCCGTTATGGAGCCACCCTGATTGATTATATCTCCCTTCAGCGTAGCTACGCGCAGAGAGCCGGATACGCGCTTGTTTATGGCAATGCCTACATCGAGATCCCGCACTATTACGGTTCTGCCAAGCAGATTGCCTATTGCGTTATGGTACTTGGACTCATAGCCAATCAAATCAATGGCTGCGCCGAAACAACCGTCAACGGCTATCGCACTGCGCTCCGCGGGGCTCAGATTCCTCGAACGCATCGAAGAAAGCGGAAGAAATGTAGCGCGTCCGTAGTTTTTGCGCCTGAGCTGATCTATGACGTATTTCGCGCAACTTTCGTCCTTTGTGACTATATTCTGAAGCGACGATCCAAGCGCCATCTCGATTGCGGTCTCGTACTCCTGCGGTACGTCTATGAGCTCGGCCACCACACCCTCAATTGCCTCAGAAAGGCGGGGGTCGCTCGCAGCATCACGCATTATGTTGCGGACGCTCGAATAGTACCCCTCATGCGACTCCTTCATTTCAGTTAGAACTTTCGCACGCGATTGCGCCGCGCTGAGTTCGCGCTCGCAGTGTGATATCCTACTGTTCAACTCGGCAAGCCCGTTGCGGCACGCGTTGCGCTGCTTTTCCAAGGCGTTGCGCTGCCTGTCTATTTGCTCACGCCCGCGTTTCAAGTCGGCAAGCCGCTCGAACGCCTCCCTGCTCTCCTCTCGCAGCGTGTCGCACTCGCCCTCTTGGGCGTGAATCTGCGCTTGCGCGTCTGCAAGACGCTCATTATACGTCTGAATCATCGCCTCCGTGCGGGCAATTCCGCTCGTAGCGTCGGACATCCTGCTCATAGAGGAGATGAGAGTGGCCTTATTCTCATCCAATTGCGCCTGAAGCCGGTCGATATCCGCAGTCTGAGCCTGCAACTCGCGCTCCATCTGCTCTGCGGCCGACTCCAGCTGACATACATGCTCTTTGTGTTGTTCAAACAGCGCCTCGCGCTCGACAAGCGCGGTGGAGAGCTCAAACGATGCTTGTTGCCAATCCGCTTGAGACGCCGCCAAACGCTCGCGGTCACGCCGCAAGCTTTGTAAGCGTTCGTCTATAACGCGGGTTTCACCGGCTTCACTCTCGATGCCCGAGGTCAAAGCGATAAGCCTGTTCTGGAGCTCGGAAATGATAGCATTCTGCGCGCGTTCCGACTCCTCAGCGCTTCGGCATTGAGAGCTCAACTCGGCGCCGCGCACTTCGGCGTCTGACTGTTCTATGTAAAGCTGCTCAAGTGTCTGATTATAGGCTGCAATACGTTCGTTTAGGCGCTCGTGTTGTATGAGATACAGATTCAACTCCGCGCGCTTAAGCTCCTCGCGCAGTTCCAGAAAGCGCTTTGCAGCGCTGCTCTGCTGTTCAAGAGGGCCTACGCGCTCGCGCAACTCTGCGAGTACATCGTTTATACGCACGAGGTTGTCGCGAGTGTTCGCAAGCTTGCGTTCTGCTTCCTCACGCCGCGTCCTGTATCGCATTACGCCCGCGGCTTCCTCGAATATCTCGCGGCGCTCATTGGATTTGTTGGACAAAATGTCGTCTACGCGGCCCTGCCCGATTATCGAATAACCATCCTTCCCTATTCCGGTGTCGCGGAACAGTTCGTGTATGTCCTTAAGTCTGCATGCCCTTGAATTTATCAGGTACTCCGCGTCATTGGTCCTGTAAACCCGGCGCGTGACGCTTACTTCCGTGTATTCAGTTGCCAGTTTTCCGTCTGAATTGTCGAATACCAGCGTTACTTCGCAGTACGCCAATGGGCGGCGCTGCTCCGTGCCGTTAAAGATAACGTCCTCCATGCGGCCGCCGCGAAGCGCCTTTGCACTCTGTTCGCCCAGCACCCAGCGAATCGCGTCCGCAATGTTGCTCTTTCCGCTGCCGTTTGGCCCGACGATAGCCGTAATGCCGTCGACGAATTCAATGACGGTCTTTTTTGCAAATGATTTGAAGCCGGTAAGTTCCAATCTAAGCAGCTTCAAGGGCGCGCCCCCGCTTCCTCGTCAGCTGCATCCAGGCTCTGTAATGCAATTTCCGCTGCCTGCAGTCCGGCAGCCTGTTTCGAGCCGCCCGAACCTGTCCCCAGCACTTCGCCGTTGAGCACGGCTGCCATGACATATGTACGCTTATGCGCCGGCCCGCTCTCCGACACGAGTTCGTACCTCAGGTCGCCCGAATGCTCTCTCTGAATGCGCTCCTGCAGCCTTGTTTTTGGATCTCTCTCGTGTGCGCTCGCAAGTGAATCGCGTATGAGTTGCGCAAAATGCTTTTGAATGAATTCCCTCGCGGATTCGATACCGCCGTCTATGTATATCGCACCGATTATCGCCTCTACAGCGTCGGCGAGTATGGATTTCTTCGTCCTGCCGCCCGAGCGCGCCTCACCCGTGCCCATGCGCATCGCAGACCCGATGTCAAGTGCAACCGCTACGCTGTGGAGCGCAGTGGCGTTGACTATGGCAGCGCGAGTGCGCGTCATATCCCCCTCATCGAGTTCCGATTTGCTCCTGTATATGGCCTCACCAATGATGAAGCCGAGCACGGCATCACCCAAAAACTCCAGCCGTTCGTTAAATTCGGTACGATTGCTGTCGCCTCTGACGTACGAGGAGTGCGTGAGCGCAGTAACGAGCAGCTCCCTGTTGTCGAACCGGTAGCCTAGCCTGTCTTCAATTCTCAACACTTGCTCGCTAAACTCGCGCATCACGCCTCGCTAACACAGCAACAGCGCCATGTGGGTACCCGCATGGCGCGTCTCCCAAAACCGCGTCAGGGTTTACTTATGATTCTCAATGTAGTGCGCAATGTCTCCAACGGTCACGATTTTCGGTATATCCTCGTCGTTGACAGTAACGCCAAAAGTCTCCTCAAGCTCAATGATGAGCTCTGCGACGTCCAGAGAGTCCGCCTTTAAGTCCTCCCGGAAGCGTGAATCGCGCGTAATCGATGATTGGTCAATCCCAAGCTGACTCGCAATTATCTGCGAAAGCTGTTCAAATTCCATAACAATCCACCTTTCAATGTCACTCGGTCCTATTGGATACTACCCTAATGCGCTGCATTTGTCAATCCTCAACGGAGGATTGAATCATCGCATGCGCTATGGCATCAGTGACCCCGCCTTCGACATAGTGATACGCCTGCCGCACGGCAGAGGCAATCGCCTTCGCATCGGAGCTGCCGTGTGCCTTTACAACGCCGCCATTGACTCCGAGAAAGGGAGCCCCGCCGTACTCATTATAGTCTAAGCGCATTTTGAAACGCGCAAAGGCGTTCCTGCTGAGCGCCGCACCGAGCTTAGATGTGAAACCGGACATCAGTTCGTGCTTTAGCATGGATGTAAGTGCATGCGCCATTCCCTCGGTATGCTTGAGGATGACATTTCCTACAAAGCCGTCGCACACGAGCACGTCATAATCTCCTGACAGGATATCGCGCGCTTCACAGTTGCCCGTAAAGACTATCTCATCGGTCGCCGCAAGCAGCGCGTGTGCGCTCTTTGTAAGCTCGTTGCCCTTTGCGGCCTCGGCGCCATTATTGATCAAGCCGACGCGCGGAGCGTTTATACCACATGCTTTTTGCATGTACGCGCTGCCCATGAGTGCAAACTGACGCAGGTATTCGGGCTTGCTGTCGACATTCGCGCCACAGTCTATGAGCAGCACCGGGCCCTTCAGCGTGGGCAGTATCGGCGCCAGTGCGGGGCGCAGCACACCTTTGATTCGCTTTACGATAAACGTCGCACCGGTCAGCAGCGCGCCTGTGCTGCCTGCCGACACGACGGCGTCCGCTTCGCCTTCCGACACCATTCGCAGCGCTTTTACGAGCGATGAGTCGGGCTTGCGCTTTATAGCCGCCGTAGGCGATTCGTCGCAGTCGATTATATTAGGGGCGTGAAGCACGCTCAAATTCGCGCTTGCTGCGCTGCAGCCGAGTTCATCCAGTCTGACGGCAATCATCTGCTCATCTCCCGCCAGCACTATGCCGAAGTCGGGCGCAACGCCGCCTATCTGCGCCAGCGCCTCTACCGCCCCGTCAATCATGGCGTTGGGCGAATTATCACCGCCGTATATATCGACAACAATCTTCATTACGTCCCTCCGTCTCTCTATGTTAGTAAAGTGTATATCCGCTCCGCACAAATTGCAAGCAAAACAAAAGAGTCTCACAGAGACCCTATTGTTAAGCATTCGTGACTACTCGCCGTCAGCTTTCGCAATTACCTGGGTTTTGCCGTAATAGCCGCAATGCTTGCATACCCTGTGTGCGAGCTTGGGCTCGTGGCACTGAGAGCACTCGACAATGCCGGGAATCGACAGTTTCCAGTTCGCAGACCTGCGCGAATCTCGCCTTGCCTTCGATGTTCTTCTTTTCGGGACCGCCATGGTTACACCTCCTTATCGTCATTAAGCAGTTCCATGAGTCCGGCAAACGGATTCTCATCTCCATTCTCCGGCCGCTCCGCAACCGGAGAGCATGAGCACTGCGTGATATTGAGATTTTGCCCGCAAACCGGGCATAGCCCCCTGCACACGGGTGAACACACACTCGTGATCGGGAAATTGAGGAGAATGCCATCTCGTATCATGGGCGACAAATCAATGACGTCGCCCGAATACGAATAGACATCGTCGGGGTTGCCTTCGCTTTGCGAACGCGAGAAGCGCTCGTCAAACTCAAACCGGAAGTCCTCCGCAAACTCGTCTGCACATCTGGCACACACGGAGCGCACCTTCGACATAAACGAGCCGCTTACCTCTACTACCTCGCCCACCAAAACCAACGAGCACTCTATGACCGCCGGCTCAGTGAACTCTATCGACCTCCCG
>JAUNBH010000093.1 GCA_030527165.1 Clostridia bacterium | reverse complement strand
GTCACCCTGACCAATCACAGTATACAGCGGTATCGGGCATGTATCAAGCGTGACTTTGTTATCCGTCAACAAGATCACAGCGAAACGATGCCTGCCGGAGCACGTCCGCTGTGGAAACCAGCACGGCTTTCAGCCCCTTGTGGCTGTCGTTCCAGATCGCGTCCGCCATGCTGTCGCTACTTTCTCGCGTCCAGATGAAGCGGGAAGCAGCAAGCGTGTCGGTAACGTCCTCCGTCCCGCGCCACACGCGGGCGCGAAGTGTTGTAGATGGGATGTTCTCCGTCAGAAACACTGTATCCGCCAGAATCTCCACCCGGTAGCCCAACAGCGCGTCCATGTCTGAGTAAATCTGCTCGCGTTCCTGTTGGTAGGCCGTGCTGCCGGTGACGGTGGACACAATGGCGTCCGGGGTGATTTTGAGTTCGGCGGCGTTGAGGCGCTCGCCCAGCGCGTCCACGTCGCTCTTGTCCGCCTTATCCGATACCATGAGGCGCAGGTATTCATTGCCCCGGATGTCGGCGGCGTTGAGCGCGGCAATGGTCGCCTCCCGCGCAAAGAGTACGTCCACATCGAGGTTGGAGGCGATCAGGCTTCGGATGATGGCGCTGTCCGCGAAGATGTCCTGCGCGTTGAGGGTGGCGGCGGTCACGGAGCCTTCAATGAGCTTTTCGCCCGCATGGATGGAGGCGTCCGCAACGTCGCCGCCAGAAACCTGTTTCAAGGTGGACACAACGCCGCCGTTTTCATCCACGGACACGGAGTAAAAATGCCCGTCCGCGCCTTTCACCACAAGCTCCCCAACAGTCAGAGAAACGAGGTTCGCTTCGGTCACGGCGAGCTTTGCAATGTACAATTCTCCGCCCACGCCCTGCGTGATGATAGCCGTATCGGTCGCCAAGTCCTTGATGTGCGCCCAATCAATGTCGGCGGTTCCGATGTGCGCCCGCACCATGGAGGCCACGGCAGCGGAGAGCGTCGTAATGGCCGCCCAGTCAATATTGGCCTCGGTGATGTTCGCGGTGGTGATCTGGGCCTTGCTGATCAGCGCGATTTCAGCGGCCAGCGCCTCGATGTCCGCCCATTGAATGCTGGCATTGACGATGTTGGCGGTGGTGAGCTGCGCCGTGGCGATCATGGCGATGGAAGTATACAGCTCGTCCGTGGTGACGCTGCCCGCCGCAAGCTCCTGTATCTTGGCGGAGACCGCCGTTAAGGCATTGACATTCAAAACGTCGATGAGTGCCTCCGCGATATGCGCCCGCGTGATGGCGGCGTCCTGAATGTGCGCCGAACCAATAGCCGCGTTTTTGATCTGCAAGGAGCCGACCGCGCCGTTTTGCAGCTGCCCCGCGCCCACGGAGTGAATGGCCAGCTTCATGCCGGAGATGGAGCCGGAGGCAAGCTGCCGGGCGGCGATAGTGGTTCCCTCCAGCGTGTCCGCCGCCGTGCCGAGGGTGACGGAGGTGTATTTCTTCGTCAGGCAGTCGTAGGTGTACTGCGTCATGCGCATGGACACCTCTATACCGATGCGCCGGGCGATCACCCGCACGCTGTCGCCCAGAAAGATGTCCGAAAGGGCGCTGAATTGCCGGTATTCCTCCGCGTCCGGGCAGTTGACGAAATCCACCTTGAGCGTCACGGTGGGCAGGTCGCAGCCCTTTTCAAACTCCGCTTGTGCCGCCCTGCGCATATCCGCATAGCAGGCGGTCAGGCTTTTGTAGTCCTCGCCTTCCGCCACTTCCCTGGCCTCCGAAACCGCCAGATGAATCCACTTTGGGTGCGTATACGCGCCGATGTTC
>JAUNBH010000092.1 GCA_030527165.1 Clostridia bacterium | reverse complement strand
GAGGTGAAGTGCAATGGACAGACCGTATGTTTCCTGGGAATTGATAGAGGGTTTTCTGACGGACGCGTTCGTGGCGGTGGGCGTGCCGAGAGCGGACGCCGCTCTGTGCGCCGACGTGCTCATGGAGAGCGACCGGCGGGGGATTGAGAGCCATGGCGTAAACAGGTTCAAGCCCATATACATAGACAGGATAAACGCGGGCATACAGAAGCCGGTTACGGAGATAGAGATACTCAAGGAGACGCCCACGACCGTGACCATGGACGCGCACGACGGCATGGGCATGGTGGCGTCGCACCGTGCAATGACCATGGTAATAGACAAGGCGAAGCGCTATGGTCTGGCGATGGCCGCCATACGCAACTCGACGCACTACGGCATAGCGGGCTACTGGGCGAGCATGGCGACAAACGCGGGCATGATAGGCATTACAGGCACCAATGCGCGGCCGTCTATCGCGCCGACATTTGGCGTGGAGAACATGCTCGGCACGAACCCGCTCACCGTGGGGTTCCCGACGGACGAGGAGTTCCCGTTTATGATAGACTGCGCCACGAGTATCACGCAGCGCGGCAAAATCGAGTACTTCGCGCGTAATTCCATGCTCACGCCTGCCGGCA
The DNA here is from genome assembly GCA_030527165.1 of Clostridia bacterium. GTDB lineage: Bacteria > Bacillota > Clostridia > Christensenellales > CAG-138 > RGIG1693. Next base: position 1,208 of record JAUNBH010000092.1, on the reverse strand, counting down.
TGGTAATAGGTAATGACGGAGAGGCGCTCACCGACAGCGAGCGCATACTGGTCGATTTGACGGAGGGACGGGCGGCGCTCGCGCCCTTGGGTGGAATAGGGGAAGACCTGGGCGGCTATAAGGGTTACGGCTACGCCACAGTCGTCGAAGTGCTCAGCGCGGCGCTGCAGGCGGGCAGCTTTCTCAAGATGCTCACCGGCAAGGCTGAGAACGGTGAGAAGCGGCCATATCACCTGGGGCACTTCTTCCTCGTCGTCGATCCGGAGGCGTTCCTGGGGCTGGACAGCTTCAAGCGCACCTGCACGGAGATACTGCGCGAGCTGCGTTCGTCTGCAAAGGCACCCGGGTGCGACAGAATATACACTGCGGGAGAGAAGGAGTACCTCGCGTGGTTGGAGCGAAAAGACAGGGGTGTACCGCTCAACGCGAGCGTGCAGCGCGAGTTCATCGAGATACGCGACGCTTACGGTCTGCCGTACAAGTTCCCGTTTGAGTGAGCCCGCTACTGACGCCGCCCGTGCAAGCACGGGCGGCGTTTTCGCAATTTGCCGCTAAAATGGGAAAAAAGTACTTGCAAAACCTCGCCGTTTGGGGTATAGTATTCCGGCATGGGGGTATGGCTCAGTTGGTAGAGCGCCTCGTTCGCAACGAGGAAGTCGGCGGTTCGAATCCGCCTATCTCCACCAGAAAAAGCATCCTTTCGGATGCTTTTTTCAATGAAATTTGCCCTTGCGGGCAAGTGAAATAGCTTACGCTATGAAATATCTGCTCCGCAGATTTGAAATGTGCTGCGGCACATAAGGGCAAGTTTTATTTCACTGCGAACGAAGTGAGCAATTTCACAATCCGCAAAAGCGGATTATTTCATATTGCGTAGCAATATTTCATTGTGTTTGTGATTAAATACAATCTGCATTTGCGCTTTCACGAGAGTTCGTTCTTATGCGGAATAGCTAAACTGAAGCAGCAAACAGAGCACCCGCGCAGAGCGCGGGCGCTTTGTATTGCATGGAGTTTTGAGAGATTCGAAGGGCGTCTGCTTCTGATTGGAAACAGTCGCCCTTGTGGGTGTTATCCAGTTATTCTGTTGAGTTAGCCTATATTCATGGGGGCAGGTAGTTTATAGTAGTTCAATCCCCAATAAATATGGTTCGTTACCGGGGAGTAGCTCAAGTTGCTTATTACCAAACCATCTCTTGTGATCATTC
>JAUNBH010000091.1 GCA_030527165.1 Clostridia bacterium | reverse complement strand
TGCCCAGCACGTCCCTGAACGCCTTCTTGCCCATGCGCTTCTCCAGATCGCCCACACCCAGAAGGGTTGTCTTGTAGATGTCGGTATACCCGGCTTCCGTGGCCGCCTTGACGACCTCGGCCTCGCTGGTGTACTTGCGGATACTGCGTCCGGCTACCAGCTTGTACCCCGGCCATTGTTTGCCGTCCACGGCCTGCTGGGTGGCGAAGGATAGAAGGTCCTGTACCCAGCTGTTCAGGCTCTCGGCCACGGGTAATATGTCGATGATTTCCTCGTCGGTCAACAGGTCGGGCGCTTTGAAGTCCTTGGCCGCCAGTTGCATGTGGTACTCGCTGCGGGCGCGGCAGGTGTAGCGGGCCTTGCAGAACCGGCAATGCTCCCCGGCGCAAAACTCACCCTTGCCTTCGTAGGCCAGCAGCGCCTTGGGACGCACGTCGTTCTCCGCCCATTGGAGAAGCTCCTCAGTGCTGATCTCATAGGTGGTAACGTTGGAAAGTCGGGGCTGCACGATGGTCATGCGCACGGTGTGGATATCGTAGAGCGTATCAAACTCCAGCAGCGCGCCCAGCCCGTACAGCATGAGCTGACTGTTGCGGGTGGCGTCCACGCGCACGCCCCGGCCGCCCTTGAAGTCGCACACCTCCAGAACGCCGTCCGCCACGATGATGAGATCGCCGGTACCGTAGCCTTCGGGCACATACTCGGAGTAGTCGATGCGGTGTTCCACCAGAATCAATGGGTCGGCACAGGAGGAGCGGACAGCCTCGATAGTTTCAATGCAGAAGGCAACGTATTCATCCGAGACGCTTTCGGCCTCGTCCGAGTAGAACTCGTTGTCCTTCAGCGCGGCGTAGGTTGCGCCGATGGCTTCAGCGGTCATATCGCCTAGATAGTTATGGAGCTTCAGCTCGCACAGCTCATGGAGATAGGTGCCTTCCTCCGCGTAGGAGGAAGTCGTGTCCGCAAAGTTCTCCGACAGCTTCACGGACGGCGGGCACATCATCCAGCGGTGGGAAGACGAGGCGTTCAGCCGAGCGTGGGCGCGATTGGCGTGTTGGATTTCGCTCATGCGCTCACCTCGCCAACGGTTTCAATCGTAATCGTAATGCTTCTCACAGATCCGCCACCTCAGCCTTCACTGCCGCATAGTGTTCTTCGGGCAACTCGGTGAGCTTCTTCACGCCGTAGCGGGTCAGGATTGCCTTGATCTTCGGGCGGTTCTGCGGAGTGGAGCGCTCCGCCACGAAGGCGCGAAGCTCCACGATGGTGGGCGTAGGCGTGGATGCATTGGACTGTGTTTCCCGCCGATCAGACTGCGGAGTGTTTCTGGCCGGCACGGCTTGATTGGTGGGTGTAGGCTGTTCGGGCGCTTCCCGTTCAGCTGCTTCCCGTTCAGGCACATAGCCGGCAGCGGCGTTGGCCAGCGCTTCGAGGCTGTCGGCCAGGCTGCGCAAGTCCCGCGCCACGTCCAGCGCCAACTTGGTTTTTGACATAGGGGAACCTCCTATTCGTGTGTTCTGTTTATGTGGTTATACTCGATGCTGCCCGGGCATAAGCTCGAAGCTGTCCGGGCATAAGAAAACCCGCTGGCATATCGCTCGAGCGGGGCTGGAGAGCAGGGGCAAGGCACATCCCCTCGGTAGGCGACCGTATTCTGTTGTCCATATGTGTGCCCTCATTCCAAGGTCATGCGTTCCGCGGCGCGGAGCAGCGCGTCGCGCTTGTCCGCGTGCTCCCAGGGCAAATTCAATTCCGGACGGCCGTAATGCCCGTAGGCGGCCAACTTGGAATACCGCGGCTTGCGCAGGTCAAGCTTCTCAATGATCGCCGCGGGGCGCATGTCAAAGACCTT
>JAUNBH010000090.1 GCA_030527165.1 Clostridia bacterium | reverse complement strand
GACGGCTACGCCTACGCCGGTTCCGACACCTACACCCACGTAGGCTCCGACGCCCACGCCCACTTCTGCGCCTTCCGGTCCGTTCGCAAACTTCTCGTCCACTGATATAATGACGGGCGCTACGGTTACCGGCAGCATAATCCGCCAGTACGACTTGACCATGATTAATATCTGGGCAACGTGGTGCGGCCCGTGCGTGAGCGAGATGCCTGCGCTTCAGACCGTGTATACGCAGAAGCCGAGCAATACCAACCTGATAACGCTTTGTACCGATTGCCCGGGCAGTGCCGCAGCAGCTATAAACATACTCAAGAACGCCGGCTGCACATTCTATTCGCTCAACTGGAATGCCACGTTTGAGAGCATAACGTCATCGTATCTGCAGTACCTGCCCACGACGGTGTTCGTTGACAGAAACGGCAATTATGTTGGGGACCACATAATCGGAGCGAACTCCGCGTCCTATTACCTCTCGCAGATCAACCTCCGACTGGGGATGCTCGGCGGGAATGGCGTTGAGGATACGTTTACTCCGTACGGCAACGCGATAGTATGCGAAAAGTAGGCTGGATATGGGCTCTCAGAGCCGCGTTCTTCGTCGCCGCCGCCGGTTTCATAATCTACGGCGTGCTCGACGAGCAGCACAAGATAGTGCTCATGAAGGCGGTCATGATATGCCTCGAGTGTATAGGTTTGGGCTGATGGAAACGAAGAAGAAAAAGCGCAGCTTTAGACTGCTGATTCAGGTCGTCGCCGCGGCTCTGACCAATGGCTACGCGCTGGGCTTCCTGCAGGGCAAGATATACGAGGGTAACCTCAAGATGGTATGCGTACCGGGGTTGAACTGCTATTCGTGCCCGGGCGCCTTGGGCTCTTGTCCCATAGGCGCGCTCCAGGCGCAGCTGAACTCCGTGAGCTACGACGCCGCCGGCAACCCCGCAAAGAGCTTCCCGTTTTACGCGCTGGGCTTGATAATGATGTTCGGCGTGCTGCTGGGCAGGGTGGTATGCGGATTCCTGTGCCCGTTTGGGCTGATTCAGGATCTGTTGTACAAGATACCGCTTAAGAAGCTGACGATACCGCGCGCGGTGGATAAGCCGCTGCGCTGGCTGAAGTTCGTCATCGCGGCGCTGGTGATACTGCTGCCGATAGTGTGGACCGACCAGTTCGGACTGTCGCAGCCGTACTTCTGCAAGTACATATGTCCCGCCGGCACGCTGGAGGGCGGGGTTCCGCTGCTGCTGTTCGGAGAGGGCAACGAGTTCCTGAGGCAGATGCTGGGCTTCCTGTTCAGTTGGAAGGCGGGCGTGCTGGGAGTGCTGCTGATAGCGTCAGTATTCATATACAGGCCGTTCTGCAAGTACCTGTGCCCGCTGGGCGCAATGTACGCGCTGTTTAACAGATTCAGCCTCTATCAGCTCGAGCTTGACAAGAGCAAGTGCACGAACTGCAAGGCGTGCGAGCGCTCCTGCAAGATGCAGGTAGACGTGCTGAAGAATATCAACAGCCTTGAGTGTATAAGGTGCGGCGACTGTAAGCGCGCTTGCCCGACGGGGGCGATAACGACCTCCTACATGGGCATCCGCAAGAAGCAGCCCGCCGAGAATACCGTCGTCGCGGAGGGGCCGTCAGAGCCCGTCGACACGAGCGACACGAACATCGAAGGCTAATACAACTATGAGGGGCGCGGGAACCGAGTTTCCGCGCCTTTTGCCATCGCTCGTGCCGGTGCACTGCGTATCACGTGCGCCCGCGCGGGAGCCCGCTTTCTGCGCCCGTCAGCGTCTGCAGCGGACGTTTGCGGACGGTCCGCGCGATTGTTGGCGCTGCGCGCCCCCGCCCGCCCACCCACGAATGAAGCGCTTCCCGCCGCGGCGGG
>JAUNBH010000039.1 GCA_030527165.1 Clostridia bacterium | reverse complement strand
ACGGCGCCCCGCCCCGGGGGCAGGGGGGAGCCCCCGCAAACGGCCTCGCATTCTGCGAGGCCTTTGCCGGGGGCTTCGGCAGTACGCGCATCACGGGCAGCCGTCACTCCGCGTACATGTACCAGTTCTCGATGTTGCGCAGTATGTCGGGCTTGCGCGCCGCGTTTAGACCCATGAGCTGATCCGTGTAGATTATGCTGTTCATTCTGAAGTACATGACCATGAACGGCAGCTCGTCGGTAAACTTCTCCATGAGCAGCGCCGCCGCAGAGCGCACCTGCGCGTCGTCCTGCGCCAAGTACAGCGCATCGACCAGCTCATCCATCTCCTGCGAGGCGTAGCCGCCGTAGTTGAGCTCGCCATCGCTCGAGAGCACCGCGCGCAGATCCAGGTAGCGCGGCGTGTTGACACCCATCAGCGCTATGTCGAATTCCCCGTCGCGGAGCATGCGCGCGTACTCTCCGCCGCCGTCCGCTTCGTACTCCGCCTCCACTATCTCGACAGTCACACCAATCTCCGCCAGCTGATCCGCTATGTAGCGCGCGGCGTCCACACGTATGGTGTTTTCGCGCACCGTGTTGACCAGCAGGCGCAGCGTAAGCTCCGTACCCGTCGAGACGTTCTCCAGCTTGCCGTCCCCGTCCGTATCGGAGTATCCCGCCGCATCAAACAGCACAATCGCTTGGTTCCGGTTGTAGTCGTACACCTTGTAGCTGCCGTCGTAGGCGTAGGAGTCGGGCGCTATGGGCACGTCGCACTCGTGCGCCTTGTTCATATACACATACGAGATGATCTGCGAGCGGTCTATGGAGAAAGCTATCGCCCTGCGCACGTCTACGCTGCGCAGCGGGCCGGAGTCGCGGTTGAAGAGCAGCACCTCCATGTTCTGCGTCAGCACATCCATCACGTTTAGCCTGCCCTCCTCCCTGTACGAGCCCGAGTACAGCACGGATGTGGGCATGAAGTTGAGCTGCCCCGCCGAAAGCGAATTCAGCGCTATCTCCTCGCTATCGCGCACGAGGTAGCGCACTGTCGTGATGTACGGGGCGCGCCGCCACCAGGCGTCGTTTGCGTCCAGCCGCACGCTCTCGTCGCTCACCGAGACGACCGCATAGGGCCCCGTGCCAATGGGGCTTTCACCCTCCAGCGAGTCCGTCTTGACTATGGGGAACACCAGCTTCTTTACGGCGGACAACCCCGAGTGCGCGAATGTGATGCGCAGCGTGTAGGGCTCGCCCGCGTCATATGAGCAGGAGATTATATCCTCTATATACGGATAGAAATAACAGTCCGCGCCGCGCTCGCGTATGAGCTCCACCGTGCTCGCCACGTCCGCAGCCGTGAACGCCTCCCCGCTGTGCCAGGTGACGTTGTCGCGGAGAGTGAATATCCATGTGTTGGCGTCGGTCTCGCTCCTCTGCCACGCAGAGGAGAGGCAGGGCGCGAGCATACCGCTCTCGTCAAGCTCCACCAGGCTCTCGCACACGAGCGAGTAGAGCGACAGCACTTCCTCCGTATTGACGTCAAGCGGATCTGCAGACATCGCATTGCGCAGCATGTACATGGTGAGCTCGCCGCCGCTGAGCGGCACTACCTGGGGCGTGGGCGTGGGCAGCACCAGTGTCGACGGGTCGGGGCTGCCCGTTTGCCCGGGGTCAGTCTGGGTACAGCCCAACGCCTGCGCCGCCAGCATGAGCAGCGCGACTGCGGCAGCCGCCAGCCTATGGCTCCTTGCGTTCTTCATTTGTATACATCCTCAAAAAATCGTCATAGAGCGCGTCTACAAATCGGTTCAGGGCTTCAAGCGTGCCGGCATTCCGGATTATCACGTCCGCCGCGCGCGCCCTCTCGCGGTCGCTCAACTGCGCGGCTATCCTCAGCTTGGCCTCCTCGCCGCTTATTCCGTCGCGCTGCATCAATCTGTGTATTCTCTCGTCGTACGGGCTGACCACCAACCATACCTGGTCCGCGTGCCTGTGCATTGATGTTTCGACCAACAGCGGCACGTCCCACACGACTACTGCGCTCGGGTCCTCCCGATGCGCCTTCGCAGTTTCCTCCCGAAAGCGGCGCTTCACTTCGGGATGCACTATGGCGTTCAGCGCTTTTCTCGCGCTCGGGTCCGCATATATGGTGTGTGCCAGCCACGACCTGTCGAGCTCGCCGTCCGCAAGCGCTCTGTCTCCGAAACGCCTCGCTATTCGCGCCTTTACCGCGTCGTTTTTTACGATTTCCCGGGAAATCCTGTCGGCGTCGATGACGTGCGCGCCGAGCTCCCTCAGCCTCGCCGCCACAGTGCTCTTACCGGATCCCGAGCCACCGGTCAATCCCAATACAGGCATATTCGCCCTCCGCCATTATTTCGCATCATACCAGCTCTTGCCGCTGCTGACCTGCGCCACGAGCGGCACCCGCAGCTCGCACGCGCTCTCCATGCAGCGCCGCAGCAACTCGCTCACCGCGCTCACTTCCTCAACGGGACACTCTATTATCAGCTCATCGTGCACCTGCAGCACGAGCCTCGCGCCGAAGCCGCCCGCCGCCAACTCGTCGTATACGCGCACCATCGCGAGCTTGATTATATCCGCCGCCGTGCCCTGTATGGGCATGTTCATCGCCACGCGCTCGCCGAATGCCCTCGTGTTGTAGTTCGACGAACTCAGCTCCGGCAGGTCGCGCCTGCGCCCAAAGAGCGTCACGGCGCAGCCTCCGCGCTTTGCCTCCGCAACCGATTCGCGCATGTAGCGGTTTACGCCGCTGTAACGCTCCAGATAGCGCCTTATGTACTCCGCCGCCCTGTACCGCGGTATCGATAAGTTCTGCGCCAGCCCGAAATCGCTTATGCCGTACACTATGCCGAAGTTTACCGCTTTGGCAGCGGAGCGCTGCTCCTGCGTCACTTCATCAAACGGCACGGAGAACACCTCGGACGCCGTCTTTCTGTGTATGTCCTCGCCCGACGCAAACGCCGCTATCAACCGCTCGTCGGCGCTCATGTGCGCAAGCACCCGCAGCTCTATCTGCGAGTAGTCCGCGCCCACGAGCACGCTGCCCTCACGCGCTATAAACGCGCGCCTTATCTCCCTGCCCTGCGCCGTCCGCACGGGTATGTTCTGGAGATTCGGCTCCGTGCTGGATATTCGGCCGGTGGCGGTTATCGCCTGGTTGAAGCTCGTGTGTATGCGCTTCGTGCCGGCGTCGACGAGGCCTCCCATACCGTCTATGTACGTGCTCTTGAGCTTGGATATGAATCTGTACTGGGTTATCAGCGGGACTATGGGATGCTTGTCAGCCAGCGCTTCGAGCGTATCGGAGTCCGTTGAGTAACCCGTCTTGGTCTTTCTTATGGGCGGCAATCCCAGCTTGTCGAAAAGTATGTGCCCCAACTGCTTTGGCGAGAGTATGGAAAACTGCTCGCCCGTGAGCTCGTATATGCGGTTCATGAGCTCGCCCGCCTGCAGCGAGAACTCCTCGCCCAGCCGCTGCAGCACTTCCTCGTCTATTCTGAATCCCGCCTTCTCCATGGAATACAGCACGCGCACCAGCGGGAGCTCCATCTCATCGTACAGCGCCTTGAGCCCCTTCAGCTCCAGTTCCGCAGTCAGCGGCAGCTCCAGCGCGAACAGCGCGCGCGCGTCCGTCGGCGCGTCGTGCGAGAGTTCGCCCTGCGCGAGCGCCTCGAGCGAAGCGGCTGGCTTTATGGCGTGCAGCAGGTAGTCGACTATCATGGCGTCGAATACCGGCCCGTTCAGCTCCGCGCCGTATGCGTCGAGCGCGTGCATGAGCTTTTTTGAATCGAATGCCAGCTTGCGCACGCGCGCATCGCCGAATACGGGTGCGAGCAGCTCCAGCGCCCGCTCTCCATCCACGCTGCCGAGCAGCCCGCCCGAGTTTTCGCACACATACGCCGTCCGCTCGTCTGCGGCGAACGTGACCTCCGGTTTCAGCGACACCGCTATGACGCCGCGCGCCCTCACGGCGTCCGCAAACGCCAGCACGTCGGCTTCGCTCTTGAGCGTGCGGCTCTCTCCCCGCTCAGCCGTCACGACGCGCGCCGCAGCTGTACTCTCCGCCGCAAACTCAGTCTCTATGCGCCTTATCAGGCTCCTCAACTCGAGCTGCGTCATGTACGGTATCGCCCCGCGCACCCCGCGGACGTCAAACGCGCAGTCCTCCAGCGCGAGTTCAACCGGCGCGCTGCGGCATATGGTCGCAAGCTCGCGCGAGAGCCGCGCAGAGTCTCCGTGCTCCTCGAGTTTCCGTCGAAGCGCGCCCTTCTCCTCGCTCGCATGGGCAAGCGCGTTCTCCGCCGTGCCGTATTTGCTCAACAGCGCGAGCGCCGTCTTCTCTCCAACGCCCGGTATGCCGGGTATGTTGTCGGAGCTGTCTCCCATCAGCGCCTTAAGCTCCACCACCTGCGCCGGCGTCACGCCGAAGTGCTCCGCCAAAGCCGCCTCGTCCAGTTCAAGCGTTTCCGAGACGCCGCGCTTGGTCAGCAGCACGCGCGTCCTGTCGTCGATGAGCTGCAGCGCGTCCCTGTCGCCGGTGACTATGAGCGTATCCACTCCCGCGCTCTGAGCCGCGGACGCCAGCGTGCCCAGTATATCGTCCGCCTCATAGCCGGGACACTCGCACACCGTCACGCCCATGTCTGCGAGCAGTTTTTTGACAATGGGCATCTGCATTTTCAGCTCGTCCGGCGTGGGCTTTCTGCCCGCCTTGTAGAGCTCGTAACTCTCGTGCCTGAAGGTACCGCCCGGCATGTCAAACGCCACGAGCATGTATTCGGGCCGCTTCGCCATAAGGTTTATGAGCATGGACAAAAAGCCGTAAACCGCGCCCGTGGGTACCCCCGAGCGCGAGGTCATGTTGGGCAGCGCGAAGTACGCCCTGTACATAAGGCTGTTGCCGTCTACGGCTATGAGCTTCATATCGCCGCCTCCGTTTCATCGTCATCTATTACGGCGCGCACCATGGCCGGCGCGGCAACGGGCTCAGCTCCGACGGAGTACGCCGCGTCAGCCAACGCCAGCGCTTCGTCCAGACGCGCCTCGTCGTTTATCAGCAGGGTCATGAGCGGTTCGCCGCTCGCCACGGGGTCGCCCACGCGCTTGTGCAGCTCTATGCCCACGCTGTGGTCTATGGCGTCGCCCTTTCGCGCCCGGCCAGCGCCCAACATAGACGAGGCTGCGCCTATCTTGAGCGCGTCGAGCGTTTCAACATAGCCGGAACGCCTTGCCGTCACCTCGAGCCTCCTGCGCGTGCGCACCAGCCGCTCCGGATGGTCTATGTACGCCGCGTCGCCGCCCAGCGCCTCCACCATAAGCTTGAGCCTGCGCAGTCCCTCGCCCGATTCGAGCGCGCGCTCGAGCTTGCGCGCGGCCTCCGCCTCCGTCTCCGCCACGCCGCCGAGCAGCAGCATGTGGCGCGCCAGCAGCATACAGATTTCGTACAGCAGGTCGCCCCTGCCTATTTCGCCTCTCAGCACCTTTACCGCGTCGAGCACCTCCAAGCCGTTGCCCACCGCCATGCCGAGCGGCTGGCTCATGTCAGTTATGACCGCCACGGTGCGCCTGTTCAGCCGCTTCCCTATGCCAACCATGGTGCGCGCCAGTTCCAGCGCCGAGTCCATGGTCTTCGAAAACGCGCCGCTGCCCACCTTTACATCCAAAAGTATCGCATCCGTGCCCGCGGCGAGCTTCTTGCTCATTATGCTCGACGCTATCAGCGGCACGCTGTCAACCGTGCCGGTCACGTCGCGCAGCGCGTACATGCGCCTGTCTGCGGGGACGAGGTCCGCGCTCTGACCTATTACGCACACGCCTATGCGCTCTACGATTTCGCGCAGCTCGGCCACGCTTCGCTCCACGCGCACGCCGGGTATGGACTCGAGCTTGTCGAGCGTGCCGCCGGTGTGACCCAGCCCCCTGCCGCTCATCTTCGCCACCACTCCGCCGCACGCGGCGACCAATGGCGCGACTACGAGCGTGGTCGTATCCCCCACGCCGCCGGTGGAGTGCTTGTCCACCTTAACCCCGGCTATGGACGACAAATCCGCTTTCGCGCCGGAGTGCAGCATGGCCTCGGTGAGGTGCGCCGTCTCCGCGCGCGTCATCCCCCTGAAGCAAACCGCCATCATAAACGCAGACATCTGGTATTCCTCCACATCGCCCGCGCAGTAACCCGCTATTATGTAGTTTAGCTCCTCGCAGCTGAGCTCCTCACCGCGCTTCTTCTTTATTATCAAGTCGACCATTCTCATACCGCCGCCTCCTACGTCAATCTCAGCCCCTTGGGGTACCTGCTCTTGAGCCTGCCGGCGCTCGCCTTTGCAAAGCCTATAGGTAATGATACGCCGCCGCGCCTCAAATGTACAGCAGTAAATCCCGAAAGTGCGCTCTCAAGCTCTACCCCGCGCAGGAAGGCCCCGAGCTGCGGCGAGTCCGCCTCGAATTCGACTATATGCCTGCAACCCATGCGCTGCGACGCCATGTACAGCGCGTGCGCCGGCTCGAATCTGCCCTTTTTGACCTCGCCCGCGTACACCCCCGCGCCGAGCGTGAACAACCCCGTTACGTTCGCCGCCGTGTCCGCCCCCATGAGGCGCACTGCGCCCCTCGCGTCGATATAGGGTGCGCCGAACGGCATCCGGAAATTCTCGGTCAGGAAGGCGTTGACGCACGCCTCGCCGCAGCGCCTGTGCCCCCGGACGGCTTCCGCCGCCCGCCGCGGGCCCGCCTCGCCCCCGCTGGCGAACACGGCGCAGTAGTGGCCCTCGCCTACGCTGCTGTGCGGGTACAGCCTGCGCTCGTCGAGCAGCTCGAACTCGCCGTGCGCCGCCAGAAACAGGCGCGCATTCTCCTCGTTCTCCAGCGAGTTGAACGTGCAGGTGGAGTATATCAGCCGCCCTCCCGGCGCCACGCAGCGCGCCGCGCTGTCCAGTATGAGCCGCTGCCGCGCCGCGCACGCGCGCACATGCTCCCGTGACCACTCCAACGCCGCCGCGGGGTCCTTGCGAAACATGCCCTCCCCCGAGCACGGCGCGTCCACCAGCACGCGGTCAAAGCGCGCGCCGTAGGCAGCTGCGACTGCGTCCGGCGAGGCGCTTGTGCACACCGCATTGACCGCGCCCAGGCGCTCCAGCGTCCTGCTCAGCACGCGCGCCCTGCCCGTCACGGCATCGTTTGCAACTATCACGCCCTCGCCGCCCAGCCGCGCGGCGGCCGCGCCCGCCTTGCCGCCGGGGGCGGCGCACATGTCGAGCACCCACATGCCCCGCCGTATGTCCGCCATCACTATGGGCAGCGCAGTGGACGGGTCGCAGAGGTAAAACGCGCCCGCCAGGTGCAGCGGATGCTTGCCCGCGGAAAACGCCTCATCGCGCAGCACCAGATAGTCGTCCGACAGGCCGCCCGGCTCCACACTCCAGGGCGTGATCTCAGAGAACTCCGCCACCGACAGCTTGTCCGTGTTGACGCGCAAGCCCCTCACCGCGGGCTCCGAATACGAGGCGAAAAACGCCTCCGCCTCCGCGCCGAGCTGCCCGCGCATGTCCTCCACAAAGTCGCCGGGCAGGCGCTTTGTCCCGCTCGTTACCGCATCATATTCGTTGTTGCCGTTATTTGTCATTCCCGCCTTCATATCCGCTGCCATACCCTGCGGCGGGCCGGCCCACGCAATCCGCGCGCCCGCCAAGGAATATATTTTAATCGTCCGAGCGTCCGAGCGGCGATTTACGCCGGTCAAAACGCGCACTAACTATAACACGTTTTGCCCAATCGCCGCAAATATGCCGCATTTTTGCCACATTCCCAAGACCGGCGACGCGCGCGCCGCCGCGGCGGAACACGCGCTGAATCGCGCCGAATAAACCTATCTTTCATATTGAGATTTCATTGACAAAACGCTGCCTGTATATTATCATTATGGGGTATGGTATCCATGCTATGCAATGGACCAAATAACACATAAGGGGGAAAAAGATGAATTACAGGTCAGTAAAAGGCTTCCTGGCTCTTGCCGTGACGCTCGCGATGCTCGTCTCCGTGTTCAGCGGATTCACTTTCGCGGATTCCGTGCAGGTTACGCCGATTCAGGAAGCTGGGTTTGCCGACGGTAAGGACGACGTCGATCGCGACGCAGAAGTGACGATCATCGTCCGGCTCGACGGTGAAACGGCATTTGAATCTGTAAAGTCGGTCAGCGGCTCCGCCGCAAAATCCGAAGAGCTGCTCAAGAAGCAGAAGTCAATGCAGGAAGTTATTGAGGCCGCCCTCGGTCGTAAGATCGATGTCACTCACAACTACACTCTCCTCTACAACGGCTTCGCGTTTGACGGCAACATCTGGATGATCGACGAGATCAACAAGCTCAGCGGCGTATCCGCTTATGCATCTCCGGTGTATGATCTGCCCGTGCTTCCCAACATGGGCTCCAGCACTGAGATTATCTCCGCGCCTATCGCATGGAATCTCGGATATACCGGTGAGGGCGGCGTCGTCGCCATCCTCGACACGGGCATTCGCGCTACGCACGAGGCGTTCTCGGTGATCCCCGAGAACATCACTCTCACCACCAGCGCGCTTCAGGAGATCATGACGAACTACGGTTCGTACATGCACGCCGGAAGCGATGTAGCCAGCCTCTACAAGAGCGGTAAGATACCGTTCGGCTGGAACTACTACTCCAACAACTACAATCCCGCTCATACCGCCAGCGACCACGGCACGCACGTTGCCGCCACCGCCGCCGGTAACAACGGGGACGACTTCAGCGGCGTCGCACCCGACGCTCAGATAGTCGTCATGCAGGTCTTCAGCCCCAGTGGCGGCGCCAGCTTCAGCACCATAATCGCCGCGCTTGAAGACTGCGCTTACCTCGGCGTCGATTCCGCCAACATGAGCCTCGGCTCCGACGCGGGCTTCTCCGCCTACTACGATCCCAACTACTCCGATGTGTTTGACCTCCTCGATGAAGCGGGAGTTAACCTCTCCGTCTCCGCAGGTAACGGCAACACCACGGCGGACAACAACGCCTTTGGCGGCTCGTCGCTCGCCATGAACCCCGACGTTGGAATCGTTGGTTCCCCCTCCACATGGCTGCCCTCGCTCTCCATCGCTTCTTCCGATAACGCCACCGTTTCCAACGGCTATATCGAGGTTGCGGGCGAGCAGTTCGGCTATACGGAGACTGCCGCCAACTACGGCAAGCCGCTGCTCAGCACGATAGCCGGAACTCACGGCTACGTCCTCTGCGGCCTGGGCGATACGGACGACTTTGAGGGCCTCGACCTGACCGGCAAGGTAGCTGTCATCGACCGCGGCGAGATTAACTTCTCGGCGAAGGTTGACAATGCAGCTGCCGCGGGCGCTATTGCCGCAATCATCTGCAATAACGTCGAAGGCACCATCAACATGGACCTGTCGGCCTCCACCTCGAACATACCTGCCGTCGCGGTAACGCTGGCTGCCGGTAACCTGTTCAAGGCGAGCGCCACCAACGGCGAAGGCACTCTGACCATTGGCACCGGCACGTTCATCGACTGGACGTCCGCCGGCTCGATTTCCTCGTTCTCCGGCCGCGGCACTACCGCCGACCTGCTCATCAAGCCCGAGCTGACCGCTCCCGGCGGCGCGATTACTTCCGCCATCGGTTTCGGCACGGACAACTCCTACGAGGCTTGGAGCGGCACGTCCATGGCGGCTCCGCACGTTGCGGGCGCGCTCGCCATAGTCAAGAGCTATGTTCGCGAGCTGTATCCCGACGCAACCGTCGTTGAGGTGAAGACGATAACCGACGCGCTCCTCATGTCGACGGGCAACATACTCGACGAGCTCGTGCGTTCGCAGGGCGCCGGCCTCATGAACCTCGCGGGAGTTCTCTCCGCAGCGGGTTATTTCACGGTCGACGACACCTACAACAACAGGCCGAAGCTTGAACTCGGCGAGTCCGAGACGGGTTCGTTCAATTTCTCGTTCAATGTACACAACATCACAGACGCCGCTGTAACGTACAGCCTTGACGTGGTCGCCATGCGCGAGCAGGCCTCGGCAACCAACGTACCCGGCATCTATCTGACGAACTACACGGCAGTTGACGTCAGCGCCGACGTCTCTCTCAGCGTGTCCAGCGTGACGGTTCCCGCCAACGGCACAGCCGTCGTAACCGGAACGATCACGTTCGATCCTGAGACCGTCGGTCTCGATGAGACGGTCTACCCCGTAGGCCACTTCCTCGAGGGCTTCATCACCGCTACGCCCAACTCCGACGCCGCGCAGCTCAACATCCCGTTCCTCGGCTATTACGGCGACTGGGATGAGCCCGCGATGTTCGACCGCGGATTCTACTGGCACGACGCGACCGGCGAGCTCAACCTCCAGACCAACGGCGCTCTCGATGCCAATGTCGTAGGTTACAGGCAGGGCTCCACCACTACCGGCTTGGGTCTGAACCTCTACGCAGACATGCCTGCAGGTTCCTACCTCGCGGATCGTAACGCCATATCCCCCAACGGCGACGGCGTTTACGATGCCGTCAACAACCTGGAGTTCGGCTTGCTGAGAAACGCTCGCCTGCTGACTCTCACCTTTGGAACGCAGAACCTCTACACCTCCGAGGAGCACGAGTGGAGGAAGGACTTCTACTATGACAACGGCGGTTACTACACCTCTTCGAGCCTCACCGTAAACCTCACGGGTACCGGCATGAGCGAGAACGAGACGCGTAACCTCATAGTCAGCGCCTATCTCGATCACGACGGCTATACGCTCGACGCGAACGAGAACGGCGAGTGGATAATCCCCGTTACGCTCGACACGACCGCTCCCACAGTCACCATCAGCGGCAGCAATGCGGTCATAAGCGACGCCAACTACATCGCCTACTACGCCGTTTACTCGGACGAAGACTTCACCAACCGTCTGGCTTCCGAGGGCGTATTTGCGACCGAGCGCGACGTTGATTCCGTATACGCTGCTTCGGCAGACGTAGTATACATCTTCACGGCTGACTATGCGGGCAACGAGGCGTCCTACGAGGTCGACTTCGCCAACAACACCGTAACCCCCGTTGACGGCGGCGGCGAGCCGACACCGCCTCCGACGCCCGGCGATCTCATCGAGGGCTGGTACTTTGAGACCAACCCGATGGCCGAGGGCTGGACATCAGTCGACAGCGACGGCGACGGCAACGACTGGGCATGGTACAATGACGGCTCTCTCACCGCGTACGAAGGCAATGGTCTCATGAACTCGCAGTCCTACATCAACTACGTAGGACCGCTGACTCCCGACA
>JAUNBH010000089.1 GCA_030527165.1 Clostridia bacterium | reverse complement strand
AACCGCGCACGAAACAAAGCGGCGCAGCCACCTGGCTGCGCCGCAAACCTCACACGCCAAAAATCAGGGCGTAGCTGTCTGACTTGGGTCGCGCACCTCGTACACTATGTCCTCCGGACTGACGTATCCCAGCAGCTCGCGCGCCAGCTGTACCTTGTACTCGTCGCTGCCGCAGTACTCCAGCATGGACTTGAGCAGTTCCTCCCGGGTGAGCAGCTCGGCGTTCTCCTCAGCGAGGCGTTCGTACTCCGCCTGCAGCTCCGCCCGCTTGTTGAGATTGTCGATCACGGACACGGAAACGAGCGCAGCCGCAACGAGCACGGCGCACACGGCGGTTACAGCTATAAGCCTGCTGCGAGTCTTCGCAGAGAGCCCTCTTTTCCTTTCCGTTCCCCCCATAAGATTCCCCACATACCACATGAGTGCACATATACGCATATATTATAAAGCCCCCGAGAGCGCGGCGCAATATGCTTTTTTGCATTTTGTAATGCGAATTATGAACTTTTGACGCGTCGCACGCGCTTTCACGGCTGCCTTTCGCGCTGAAGCACGCGGTCAGCCCTTGCGTTCGCTCCGGCGGCGCAGCCACGTCCCCGCCATGCGCCTGAAGGGCCTGCTGACCCCAAACTGCTCCCAAATCGCGCCCAACACCGCGCCCGCGATGTCGTACAGGCGCAGCTCGCCGCCGTTTAGCCTGTACAGGCACAGCGCAAACGCCGCCCCGGCCAGCACGCAAAAGAGCGCGTCAAACGCCGCCACCGCCCATCGCTGCGGAAACGCCACCCTGAGCAGCCTAATGCCGTCGTAGAGAAAGCCTATTACTATGCCGCAGTACAGCGCGCCCGCAAATTCGCACGCCTGCGCAAGCGCGCTGTTCATCAGCGGAAGACTTTGGAGAACAGCCCGGTCTTCTGCTCGCGGCGCTCCTCGTACTCCATCGCGATTATCTCGCCCTCTACGAGCACCTGCCCCTCGTCTATGCTGAGCTTGGTTATGCGCAGCTGCTCGCCCTCTATGCGCATCTCCCCCGCGTCCGTCAGCAGCACTATCTCCACGTCGTTGAAGCTCACGACGTCTTTCACGCCCGTCACGCTCATGAGTTCCCTGCTGTCTATATGTACGGCGTGGTTTTTAAGCCTTACGCCGTCGAGCACCGGTCTGTCCATTATCGCACCTCCCGCGTCGCATTATTTGTACCTATCATAATCTATTGCCGCGCCGCGCCCCATATGCGCATTCTACATAAAACGGCGCGCTGCGTTCAAATTCGATGTTGACAGGCGCCGCACTATTATGTAAAATTAGCTGTCAATTAGTTAATCGGGGGACGCCGCACCGGCTCACCGAATCGCTTTATTGAATTTCACCGTTATTCTATTCGCGGAGGACAACACCGCCGCATTCGCCGAGGCATTCGTTCACTTCGAAAGGGAGCCGGCATAACAGGAGGATTACTTTGGACAGAAAGACACTCTCACAAAAGACACTCGCGGACCTCAGGGCCATTGCTAAGATGCAGGGCGTCAAATCCGTGGCGAAGTACCGCAAAGACGAGCTGCTCGATATTATAATGGCGGGCGGCGACGTATCGGTACTCACGGGCGGCGCAGGCGCGGCCGCGCCCAAGCCGCAGCCCAAGCAGGCGAGCTTTCCCGTCGACGACATATCTGACGACGATGAGGCGGAGCCCGCTCCCGCCGCACCTGCACCCGCGGCGCCGACGCCCCCGCCCGCCTACAAACCGCAGCAGTACGACGGCGGCAGGCGGCAAAACTACGGCCGAAACCAAGACGGTTACGACAGGGGCCGGCAGCAAGACCAGTATCAGCGCAGGCAGCAGAACGGCGGCTACCAGCCGCGGCAGCAGAACCAGCGCAACGACCGCTGGGGCACGCATCAGCGCGACTCGCAGCCGCGCGATTACCGCCAGTCTCAGCGCGACTTTCAACAGCCCCGCGATTATCAGCAGCGTGATTATCAGCAGCA
>JAUNBH010000088.1 GCA_030527165.1 Clostridia bacterium | reverse complement strand
TACGGTCGGTCTTAAAAACATGGTGCTGGCGCCGCTGACCGAGGACACGGAAACCACGCTCACCTACGGCGCGCTCCAACTGGTGGCCGGCGCTATCGAGGCCAGCATCACCCCGGAGAACGCCGACCCGGACGTGCAGTATTTCGACGACGTCGAGGGCGACGTGCTGTACCCTGATCCCGAACTCACCTTCTCCACGCAGATGGCCGATATCCCCCTGACCATCCAGGAGATGATCTTCGGCAATAAGGTCGACGATAACGGCGTGCTCATCCGCACAGCGAGCGACAAGCCGCCCTACTTCGCCGTCGGGTTTATGTCGGAGAAATCCAACCACAAGTACCGCTACGTCTGGCTGTACAAGGTGCGCGCCAAGCCCGCCACGGAGAACTACAAGACCAAGGAAGGGCAGACCATCACCCGGCAGACCGGACAGGTCGAGTGGACCGCCATCAAGCGCACCCACGACGGCCAGTACCAGGCGGTCGCGGACGAGGATGAGAACGGCTTCACCGCCGCCAAGGGCGCGACCTTCCTGCAAAGCGTCTACGAGCCGACCTTCACGGCTTCCCCGTAATGCTTTTTTCGTAACGGTTTTTTCCGTAACGCCCATGCCGCCGCGCGAGAGGGTTCGCGCGGCGCTTCCTTTGAAGAACGATCAGGAGGACAAATCGCATGATCACCTGCACGCTGAACGGCAAGAAATACGCCGTTGATTTTGTATCCGGCCGCGCTTTGCGGGAAATGGAGCCCGCCGCGAAAATGTACGGCAAAATCGTCGCCCTCTCCAACGCCGCCGTCAAGGGCGAGGAGATTCCCGAAGACCGGCAGATCAGCATTCCCGACGCCATGGACGTGATGATCCGCTGGTTCTGCCTGCTGTTCCAGAATCAGTTCACCCCGGACGACGTGCTGGACGGCTATCCCGTGGACCGGCTCATGCACGATATCGCTCTGGCGCTCATGGCCGTACAGACCCAGACCACGGAGATTCTGGACGAGTTCCCTACGAAGGCGGCGCGGACGGCTCCGGTCACAACGGAGAAGGAGATCCCGGGGACGGAGGAGGCCGAGGAGATTCCGCTGTTCTGACGCTGCCGGATTTTATCTACTCCACGTACAACTCGCTGCTGGAGGGCGGCTGGCGCATGGACGAGATCGACCGGATGGATATGCTGGGCTTCCTTAAAATCCGCGCCTGGAACGCCGCCCGGGAGAAGAAAAAGAAAGAGCCGCAACCTCGCTATATTGACGAGGTGTGGCGCAATCTCAAACCCTGATTCAATTGTCGAGGAACAGCGCCTTGAAGCTGTCCTGCCGCTGATGCAGGATGCGGACAACCATTACCTCCTCCTCGGAGCTCAGATAGAAAACGCAATAGTTCTCGCAAATCAGGTATCGGTATTCCGTATGTACCGGAATCAGCGCGTCCAGCGGTCGCCCGCTACCGGGAAAACGTTCCAATGTGAGAATGCTCTTTTTCAGTTCCGCAAGGATTCGGCGTGCGGCGTCCGGATTGCACAGTTCTTCGCTGATGTACTGGCGGATGGTGGCGAGGTCTTTTCGGGCCTCTCCGGATACGATGACGCGCGCCATATCACTCCTCCAGTCCGGCGAAGGCTTCCTCGACCGTCAACCCGCCCTCTTTGCGCACGGACGCAACGCCCTTGGCAAGCTCGGCCAGCAGTTTGACCGCGGCTTGCAGTTTTTCATATTCCACCAGGCTTTGCACCACGTATTTCCCGCGACCGTTTTTGGTCAGGTATACCGTCGAGCCGTCGTCGCAGGAGCGCAGTACTTCGCTGTAGTTCTTCAAGTCGGAGATCGGTACGATATTGGTCATGGGATCTACTCCTTCCACCAATAGTATACCCGAATTCGCCGATAAATTCAACACCAAATTTCATGGAAGCGGGCCGTATCGGTCTGCTTCTTTGCTGTGGAAAGGCAGGTGAGCGACATGAGCGAGACGCTGCGCGATCTGGTGGTATCCTTGTCGCTGAACAGCGACAAC
>JAUNBH010000087.1 GCA_030527165.1 Clostridia bacterium | reverse complement strand
GGCGGAGCGCGGGTTGACCGCCTTGCCCGCCGCGCTGGAGCCAAAATAAAAGGCCAGCGCCGCGCTGACCGCGTCCTGGAGCGTTCGTTTGCCGGGTTTGTCCCGCGAATGAAAGAACCGGGCGAAGGGGTTTTTCATGAATGCCTCCTTGAAAATTTGCATGAAGAAAGCGTCTCATCGCTGAGATGCTTCGGGGTTCGGTCATGCTTATTCTTTGGCTTAAATCTCACAGGTAATTTGTGCGGTTTACAGCCCGCCGCCCGTCTTCCGGTCATGACATCTCTTACAGAGCGGCTGCCAGTTACTTTTATCCCAAAAGAGCCTTTCGTCCCCGCGATGCGGGAGGATATGATCGACCACGGTCGCCGGGGCGAGCTTTCCCTGCCTTTGGCACTCCGCGCACAGGGGATGCGCCTTCAGAAAGCGCGCCCGCGCCTTGCGCCAGCGGCTGTCGTAGCCCCTCGCGGCGCCGCCGCCCCGGAAACGGTCATGAGAGCATTCCGGGGCATGGGTTTTGCAGTATACGCCGCTTTCGCACAGGTTGGGACAGCCGGGATACCGACACGGACGTTTGGGGGACCGCGGCATTTCCATCCCTCTTTTCAGCACGCTTTCGGCAGTATTTCAGCGGTCATGCGCGCCCATAACGGGCGCTTTTCGATGCGGTGGAAGCAATTCTGGCGCAAAACTGCGCTTATTGCGCCGTTTTCGTCGCAGAACGCTGATCATCAATTTATGAAGAGCAATCCACGGTCATCATACACGCTTCCGTCGCCGTTCTGATTCTTCATGGCCCGATCCAGCGCCATGACCAGCGCCACCGCTCCGTCCACCTTCTCGGTGGATTTTTCTTTGTCGATCTTGAGATTTCCCGCCGGGTCGGTACGCACGAAAGCGTTGTCCATGTTCCAGCGCAGCACCGGGTGCCCGCCGTGGTTGAGCCTGCGCTCCAGCACGATGCGCATCAGTTCCTTGGTAGGCGGGCTCATGTCCCGGAAGCCCTGCCCGAAGGGGATCATGGTGAAGCCGTCGTCTTCGAGCGCCTGCACCATCATGGTGGCGTTCCATCGGTCATAGGCGATCTCGCGGATGTTGTACCGCTCGCCCAGGTCACGGATGAACTTCTCTATGAACCCGTAATGCACCACGTTTCCCTCCGTGGTCATGAGAAAGCCCTGCCGCTCCCACTGATCGTACATCACATGATCGCGCCGAACGCGCAGGGCGAGCGTTTCCTCCGGCAGCCAGAAGAAGGGCAACACGATGTAGTGGTCATCCTCGTCGCTGGGCGGGAACACCAGCGCCAGCGTGGTCAGGTCGGAGGTGGAGGAAAGATCGAGACCGGCATAGCAGATTCTTCCCTCCAGCGCGGCCGCGTCCACAACGCCGCCGCACTCGTCCCAGCGATCCATGGGCATCCAGCGGACGGACTGCTTCACCCATTGGTTCAGGCGAAGCTGACGGAACATATTTTCATCGGCGGGTGTTTCCAGCGCCTTGCGGTATGCGTCGCGCACCTTGTCGATGGTGATGGTATGTCCCAGCGACGGGTTGGCTTTGTACCAGTTCTGTTCGTCCTGCCAGTCCGCCTCGTCCGGAAGCCCGAAGATCACGGGATAGAAGCGCGGATCGCGCTTGCGCCCTTCCAAAATGTCCAGCGCCTTCTGATGTACTTCCCAGCAGATGCTGTTCCGGTCCGTTCCGGCTGTCGTGAGGAAAAACCAGAGCGGCTGCTTTCTGGCGTCGCCGGAGCCCTGCGTCATCACGTCGTACAGGGCGCGGGTGGGCTGCGTGTGAAGCTCGTCAAAGATGCACGCGGATACGTTCAGACCGTGTTTGGTGGCCACCTCCGAGGACAGCACCTGATAGATGCTGCCCGTGGGCTGGTACACCATGCGGCGGGTGGACGGGATGATCTTCACGCGCCGCGAGAGCGCCGGCGACTGACGCACCATGTCCGCCGCCACGTCGAACACGATGGCCGCCTGCTGGCGGTCGCTCGCGCAGGAATACACCTCTGCCTTCCATGGAAATCACCTCCTATTACAATACTATTTGGGTTAAGGCACGGCAGCCAGCCGTGTCTTTTTCCATGTTGTTGCCTAAGCTG
>JAUNBH010000038.1 GCA_030527165.1 Clostridia bacterium | reverse complement strand
CGGCGAAGCCGTTTTAGCGCGCGCACGGAGTGCGCGCGGGCGCGCGGCAGCGCGCCCGCGCCGGAGCCCCGGTGGATGCGCGAGTTGCGTAGGACGGGAGCTGCATCTGACCGGTCGGCTGCGGATAACCCCGCGCAGACCGCCTGCGAGCGAGCCGGATCGTTTGACCGCGCCTGCACTGCCGCCATCGGGCGGCTTTTTTGCAGCTGCTCCTATCGCGGCAGGGGCGGCGATTTTTGGCGCATACGCGCCACCCCACCCACCCGCCCGCAGTGTAGCTTCTCGCCTGGAGCGAGAAGCGGGGGGCGCGGCCGCATGAAATCCTTCTCAGCCGTTTCCGACAAAAAACTTAAAAAAGCACTTGCAAAAGCATTTTATATGGTATATCATAATCTCACAAACATAGAATGTCCGTACATTATATCATCATAATGTTACATACGGACAAGAGCGAGGCAGCGAAGGGAGGAGCGCATGCAGAGAGAATACATACTCGGCATCGACCAGGGTTCCACCGGGTCGAAGGTGATAGTGGTCGATAGGGAAGGAGAGGTGGTATGCAGCGCATATCGCCGCATAGAGAGCTTCTACCCACAGGAAGGTTGGTTGGAACACGAGCCCGACGAAGTTTGGGAATCTGTACGGGACGGGCTTTTGGAGGTCGCGCGGGAGTTCGACATGAACCGCATTCGCGCGATAGGCGTAACTAATCAGCGCGAGACCTTCCTGTTGTGGGACAGGGCGACGGGCAAGCCGCTGACGCGCGCGATAAGCTGGCAGTGCACGCGCGGAGCCGGCCTCATAGAGCGCTGGGCGCCGTTTGCAGACGAGATACTTGAAAAGACGGGACTTATAAGCAATTCGTATTTTTCGGCGAGCAAAATAGCCTGGGCGCTTGAGAACGCGCCGGAGCTTAGGGAGAGAGCGGAGCGCGGGGAGCTCTGCATGGGAAATCTCAACACTTGGATAATCTGGAAGCTCACGGAGGGGCGTTCGCACATGACCGACTCCGCAAACGCCGGCCGCACGATGTTTTATGATGTGCGGCGTAACGTCTGGGATGAGGAACTGTTGCGCAAGATGGATATACCCGCTTCGATGCTGCCCGGCGTGACGTCATGCGACGGCGATTTCGGCATGGCCTGCGCGCCGGCGGAGGCGTTTGAAACCCCTATACCGATAATGGCGTCGATAGGCGATCAGATGAGCGCGCTGTTTGGACAGGCGTGCTTCGAGCGCGGTGAAGCGAAGTGCACGATAGGCACTTGTATCAATATAGTGACCTACACTGGGGATTACGAAGCGCCCCGCGGAGGCGTGCTGCCCGCCATAGCGGCGGATTTGGGCGGAGAGCTCACATATGAACTGGAGGGCGGGATATACGTCGCCGGCTCGGTGAACGAATGGCTGATAGAGCAGCTTGGTATAGCGTCCACGCCGCAGGAGGTGTCGGACTTGGCGCAGTCGGTGGAGTCATCCAATGGCGCGTGCCTCGTGCCGGCGTTCCAAGGGCTGGGCGCACCGCACTGGGATATGAGTGCGCGCGCACTGATAATCGGCATGTCGCGCTTCCATGACAAACGGCATATATGCCGGGCGGCACTCGAATCGCTGCCGCTGCAGACGAACGACGTCATAGCGGCGCTCAAGCGTGATTTTGGCATCGACGTCAAGGTATTGCGCGTGGACGGTGGCGTCGCACGGAACGATTTTGCCATGCAGCTATTTGCGGATATAACCAACTGTCGCGTTGAACGGCCCAAGAACACCGACCGCACGCCAATGGGCGCGGTATACATCGCGGGGCTGGCGTCCGGGCTGTGGAAGGACAAAGCACAGCTGCGCGGGCTGTGGAAACTTGACAGGGCGTTTGAGCCCTTCATGGACGCGGGCGCGAGGGACAAGCTGCTTGAGGACTGGAGCGAAGCGGTGCGCCGCTCGCTCAGCTGGGCGCGGTGAGCGCTCTTTAGAAACATGGTCGAGGAGGAATACGGTGGAAGCTGAAAAGAACTGTCTGCGGTTTGAGAACATCAGCATGGAATTCCCCGGGGTAAAAGCGCTCAGCGACGTTTCGTTCGGGATACTGCCCGGCGAGGTGCACGCGCTGATGGGCGCGAACGGCGCGGGGAAATCGACGCTGATAAAGATACTCGCAAGGGTGTACAGGCAGACGTCGGGCGACGTACTGCTAAATGGGGAGAGCCTGTCTAAGGCGACGGCGGAGAATATACGTTCATACGGTATAGACTTCATATTCCAGGAGCTTGAGCTGGTGCCGGGCTTTACCGTGGCGCAGAACATAATGATAGGAATAGAGCCGCGCAACAAGCTGGGGCTGATAGATTGGAAGAAGATGACCGCGCTCGCGCAGGCGGCGTTGGACGACTTCATGCCCGGCGTGGTAAACGCGGGCGCGCAGGTGTCTGACCTGTCCATAGCGAAGCAGCAGATTGTGTGCATAGTGCGCGCGCTGTACCGTCAACCCAAGATACTAGTGCTCGACGAGCCTACGAGCAGGCTCTCGAGTGCCGAAACGGACGCGCTGTTCGATGCGCTGCGCAAGATACAGCACGAGCGCGAGATAACGGTCATATACATTTCCCACAGGCTCGAGGAGCTGTTTAGGATATGCAACCGGGTGACGATACTGCGCGACGGCGAGTACATAGGCACATGGCCGCTCGAGGAGCTGACGCGCGAGGATATAGTGTTCCGCATGGTGGGCGAGATGAGGAGCGCCAGCGAGCATGCGCCGTACAATGAGGCGTTTGAAGCGGCTGCACCGTCCTTAAAAGTCGAGCACATCAGCGTGGACGGGCTGATAGAGGACGTGTCATTCGACGTAAAGCCCGGCGAGATAGTGGCGCTGACCGGTGCGGTAGGCTCGCGCAAGACCGAGCTGATAGAGGCGATAATGGGCATACGCGAGACGAGTTCCGGCAGGACGTACATAAATGGCAGGGAGCTGAAGCTCTCGGGGCCGCGCTCCTCCAAGAAGAACGGCATATGCCTGATACCGGAGGACAGGCGTAAGAATGGAATAATATCGGATTTCACCATCAGGGAGAACACGACACTAGCGTTTTTGCGCAAGTTCTCCAACGGCATGATGCTGATAAAGCGACATGGAGAGCTCAAGGCCGTTCGTGAGTTTTGCGACAAGCTCCAGGTGAAAATGTCTGCCACGGGCGTGGAATCGCTGACAAAGACGCTCTCCGGCGGGAATATGCAGAAGGTGGTAGTTGCGAAGTGGCTCGTGGGCGACTCAGGCATCTACTTCTTCGATGAGCCCACGGTGGGCATTGACGTGAGGGGCAAGAGCGAGATATACGCGCTGATACGCGAACTCGCAGCTGCCGGCAAGACGGTGGTGGTGGCGTCGTCCGAGATCGATGAGGCGATAAGCATAAGCGATCGCATGGTGATAATGTTTAACGGCCGCGTCATAGGTGAGCGCAAGTCGTGTGAAGCGAATCACGAGGAGGTCGTCTACATGACGATGGGAGGTGCGAGAAATGGGTAAGGGCAAGAGAACGGAGAAGCTTACGCTCGGCAGATTCTTCGACGTGTGGGGTTCCATACTCACGTTCTCCGCAATGATAGCCGTGTTCTGCATACTGTCCGACCGTTTTAGCACGGTGTCCAATGTGGTGAACATATTCACGCAGAGCGCGCCTATGCTGATAATCGCGATGGGCGTGACGCTCGTCAACATGTCGGGCGAGAGCGACCTGTCGATGGGCGGCGTGGTCGGATTGTGCGCGTCGTTGTTTTGCGGAATGGTTGCGAGCGGCTCCAGCCCGTGGCTGGCGCTCCTGGCGACGGTAGGCGTGGGATTGGCGTGCGGCCTGCTCTGCGGGGCGTTGGTGGCGTACGCGGGGCTGTCCTCGTTCATAACCACTATATCCGTAATGTTTCTGACGCAGGGGTTGGAGTACGCATACAGCAACGGTCAGAGCCTCTGGGTGCGCGACAACCCGGTGACGCAGGTGGTCACGGCGTCGGTCGGCCCGGTGCCAGTGATGGTCATAATGACGCTCGCGCTGTTTCTGATAGTGTATCTCGTCATGCATCAGACAAAGACGGGGTTGCACATACAATCGGTGGGGCTCTCGCAGGACGCGGCGCGCTTCGCGGGCATACCCGTGAAGCCCATAAAGCTCCTTATGTTCGGTGCGGGAGGTGTGTTTTACGCCTTGGGCGGAATACTCAACGCGCTGCGCTCCAGCGGTTCCATAATCTACTCGGGTCAGAGGCTGTTGCTGCCGGTGCTGGCGGTGACGTACATAGCCAAGACCATACTGGGCACCAAACGGCCCAACATACCCGGCATACTCGTGGGCGCGCTGGTGCTGACGTCAATATCCACTGCGTTCACGCTTCTCGGACTGGAGTTCTACTACACGTCGGTGGCACAGGGGATAGTGCTGTTGTTCGCGGCGGTACTTTCCGTCAGCAATCGCAGCGTGATACTGCAGGAAGACCTGAGATAGGGGGCGGATGAAATGAAAGCGCTGTTAACGAAAGGTAAGGCCGGTCAGGTGCTCAAAAAGCTCGCGCCGCTGCTCATATATGTCGCCATGGTGCTGGTCTTCACGGCGATAAAGCCGCAGTATCTGACGCTGTCCAATTTCACATCAATACTGGTGCAGACGTCCATGCTCGGCATAATTGCC
The DNA here is from genome assembly GCA_030527165.1 of Clostridia bacterium. Taxonomy (GTDB): domain Bacteria; phylum Bacillota; class Clostridia; order Christensenellales; family CAG-138; genus RGIG1693. The sequence continues at coordinate 7,547 of JAUNBH010000038.1, read as the reverse complement.
GGCGGCATGACGCTTGTGATGATGACGGGCGGGGCGGATCTCAGCGTGGGCGCCGTTGCGGGCGCCAGCACGTTGGCGGGCTTGTGGCCCGTGGTATTCGGCGATTCGCCGCTCGTGGTGGGCATACTCATAGCGCTGGGCGTGGCGCTGGCGCTGGGCGCGATAAACGGCGCCTGCATATCCTGGCTTGGAGTGGCGCCGTTCGTGGCGACTCTGGGCACGATGTTCCTCGCGCAGGGCTTCCAGTATGTGTTCAGCGAGGGCGGGCTGTCCATATCCTACGGCTTCCCAGATGCGTTCAAGTTCATTGGCGGCGGCAGTCTGGGGCCCATTCCCATGCCAATTGTGATATTCACGGTGGTATTTGCCGTATTGCTGATACTCACGGAGTTCTCGCCGTTTGGCCGCTACCTCAGGGGGACGGGCCTCAACCAGTTCACGAGTGAGCTCTCCGGCGTGCGCATAAGGTTCTACACGTTCATATCGTATGTGCTGTGCAGCCTGCTTGCGGCGGTGCTGGGGCTCGTTCTGGGCTCCTTCCAGAGCTATGTTTCGCCGGACCACGGCTCGACATTCCTCATGGATTCGCTCATGGTGGTGCTGCTGGGCAAGGCGCTCGTGAACAACAGGATATCCGTGTACGCCACGGCGTTCGGCGCGCTGCTGCTCTGTTCGTTCGAGTCCGGACTCGCCATGGTGGGAATACCGGTCACGGTGCTTAATGTCTGCAAGGGCGCGCTGCTGGTGATAATACTGCTCGTCAGCGTACTGCCGCAATTGGGGCTGTTTAGAAAGAAGAGGACACAATGAGGCGTGCGGGGAGATACATAGCTACCATAGATTGCGGCACGTCCAATGTGCGCTGCATAGTGTTCGACATGGACACCGGGCGGCAGGTGAGCTCCGCATCGCAGGACTGGTATGTGCCGAATAACGCTGAGATAGCCGGCGCTTACGACTTTGACGCAGAGTCCAACTGGGAGCTGGTGTGCAGGTGTACGCGCGCCGCGCTCTCGGGGCTCGACAGCTCGGCCGTGGCGGCAGTAACCTCGTCGGGCTTCAGACACGGCATATTCTGCCTGGATAAAGCGGGTAACGCACTGTACGGCTGCTTTAACATGGATAGCCGCATGTCGACGCGGTTTATAGACGAAAACGGCCTGGGCGCGCTGATTCACCGCAAGGCGGGCGATTGGCCCAGCCTTCACGGGCTGCCCCGGCTGATGTGGATAAAGGAGAACGACCCGGCGGCGTTTGAACGCATAGACAAGGTGCTGTGCGTGTCCGATTGGGTGGTGTACAAGCTCTGCGGCCAGGCCGCGGTGGAGCCGGGCAACGCTTCTTCCACGCTCGCGCTCGACATAGAGACGCGCAGCTGGTCGGAGGAGATAATAGGGCGCTGCGGGCTCCCGCGGCACATATTCCCGCGGCTCGCGGACGCCGGCGAGATAATGGGCGCGATAGGCGCTGAAATGGCGCAAGCTACGGGCTTTAGTCCCGGGACCCTCGTGGCGATGGGCGCGGCGGATACGCAGGCGGGGCTCGTTGGAGTGGGCTCCACCGGCGTGGGCTCCGCGGCGATAGTCGGCGGTACCTATTGGCTGGACTGCCTCGTTACTGACAAGCCGTACACGGACCCGCAATACAACACGCGCATGAGCTGCCACAGTGAGCGCGGACAGTGGATATACGAGGGCGTGGGCTTTTATGTCGGGTTGACCGTGCGCTGGTTTAGGGACGTGTTCGGCGAGCGCGAAAAGGAGCTTGCGCGCGCGGGAGGCGGGGATGCGTACGATATACTGACGCGGTTGACCCTGGATGTTCCGGCCGGCAGCTACGGCATGCAGGTGCTGTTCTCGGATGTGGCTAACCAGAGCCGTTGGCGCATGTGCGCACCGACATTTATGGGCTGGGACGTGCTCGACCCGGGCAAAAGCCACAGAGGGGTGTTCCTCAAGGCAATACTTGAAAACGCATGCTATCAGGCATATGGCGAATACGAGAATATACGGCGCATAACGGGCGACGCATCGCTGCCGGACAAGCTCATACTCTGCGGCGGGGCGGCGCGCAGCGCACCCTGGCGGCAGATACTGAGCGACTGCATGGGCGTACCCGTCGAAACGCCGGTCGAGAAGGAGGGCACCGCCATAGGCGCGGCGATATTCGCCGCCGTGGGAGCGGGCTTGTATCCCGATACCGGCACCGCAGTGAGCGCGCTCGTGAGGACGGAGGCGCGCTGCGAGCCAAACATGGCGAACCACGCCGTGTACGCCAACGAGTACCGGCGCTGGAGAGAGCTGTACAGGCGCGGCCTGGAACTGGTGGACGATGCGCTCGTAAAGAGCATGTGGCAGTCGCCATCGACAATAAGCGAAGCCCAAAGGCAAAACCCTTGGCGCATTTGATGAGAAATTCACAAAAGGAGAATCGTCACAATGAGATCTAATGAAGAATTCGCTCGCACTATCGACGCGACGATGCTTCGCCCCAACACGACGGAGCGGGAAATGCTGGAACACCTTGAGATAGCCAAGCGCTGTCACTTTAAGACGGTGGCAATAGGTTGCTGCTGGATACCGCTCGCCAAGCGGGTACTCGAGGGCTCCGACGTTGGGATAGACGCGCCCATCGGTTTTGCCAACGGCTACAACACCACCGAGGCAAAGCTATTTGAAACGGAGGACGCATTTGCCAAGGGCGCAACAGAGGCGGATGTGCTGATAAACATCGGCTGGCTTAAGAGCGGCAGGCATGACGACGTTGAGTACGAGCTGAGGCGGTTTGCGCTCGCCTGCGAGGGCAGGGTATCCAAAGTAATACTCGAGACCTGCTTCCTCACGGACGACGAAAAGCGCGCCGCCGTCAAGCTCGCAAAGCGCGCCGGGCTGAACTATGTCAAGACCTCCACGGGCTTCGCGCGCGGCGGAGCCACGGAGGAGGACGTAAAGCTGCTCGTCGCTGAAGCGGGGGATTCCATACTCGTCAAGGCGTCGGGCGGGATCCGCACGAGGGAGCAGGCGGAGCGCATGCTGGATCTGGGCGCGTCAAGGCTGGGCGCGAGCTGCCCGCACAGGCTGTTCGTATAAGCTGTCCGGCGCGCTGTATGCCGGAGGCGTGCGATATAAAACGAAACCAGGGAGGTAGAGAAAATGAAGAAGATATCAATAGGGGATCTGCCCGTATACCGGGCGGCTGCGCCCAATGTGAGGGATAACCTGCTGCTCGTCGATGGAACCGACGGCGCGGAGAACCTCTCCGTTGGCGTCGGCATCTACAACAAGGGACAGGCGTCGGAGTTCCACACGCACGAGAATGAGGAGGAAGTGATGATATACCTGCGCGGAGAGGGTCTCATGCGCATGGAGGACGGCACCGAGTACTCACTGAAGCGCGGCGACATCACCTATGTTCCCGCCAACGAGCCGCACAGGCTGTACAACACGGGCGACGGGGAGTTCGTATTCCTGTTCGTCTATTCGCCCATGGGACCGGAGAAGAACATCCGCAAGTGGGACATTGTCGAGGGCTTGAGCATGACGCTCGACGACCTCGTCTGACGTAAGTTAACCAACGGCAAACGCCGTATTTTGAAAGGAGAGAAACATGAAAAAGCTACTATCAATCGCACTGGTGTTGATGTTGGCATTGGGTTGCGCCGTGGGCTGTACCACGACCGAGCCGGATGACACCTCTACACCAACGACAGACGACCCCGGTGACGACCCTGGCACGGACATTGACGCTTCGGGTCTCACCATCGCGCTCTCGTCACAGCACCTGACCAACGACTTCAACAGGGGCATACTGGCAGGCGTGACCGCGATGTGCAACGAGCTCGGCTGCAGGCTCATCACTGCCAACGCCCAGGGCGACTCCAACCAGCAGGTTGCGGACATCGAGAACTTCCTGACCATGGAGGTTGATGCCGTAATCATTGGCGGCGGCGAGGGACCGGCGTTCGCATCCATCATGCAGAGAATGGCTAACGAGGGCATACCCTGCATAACTGTGGACATCACATCGGAGTACTCCACCTGCAACGTCACCAGCGATAACTTCAACGGCGGCGAGCAGCTCGGACTGTATGTCACCAACAAGCTGGCGGGCGTGGGCAACATACTGGCGCTCGACACTCCCGGCTGGCATTCGCTCGAGATAAGGCTTCGCATGCTCGACACGGTCATAATGGACTACCCGAACCTCAACGTAGTGCAGACCATATCCATAGGCACGCAGGACGCGGTCGTCAACTACTACAACGAAGTAAAGGCGTATCTCCAGGGCAACCCCGACATAGACTGCATCTACTGCTCATGGGGACTCGCAGCGGTGGGCGCTTCCCAGGCGCTGCGTGAGCTCGGCATGCAGGACGAAATATTCGTAGTCTGCACGGACGCCGACCAGGTCGTACTCGAGGAGATGAGGCAGGCTGATTCGCCGCTGACCGCCGTCGTGGGGCAGTACCCCGACAGGCTCGGTTCCTCCGCCGTTACAATGGCGGTAGCCGCGGCGCTCGGCCAGAGCATCCCCCGCGAAGTCTATGCGCCCATAATACTCATCGAGAAGACTGATCCCAACGCGTGGTTCTCCGCGCCGGCGATCATGACTCCCGACGAGGCGTGGAGCGTACTCTACCCCGACGCATAATACGCTACACAGCAGCGCCGCCTCTGGCTGGCAAACGCTTCTTCAGGGGCGGCGCAATTACTTGAGAGGTTATGAATTACAGAGCGGAACTGGCGAAAACGCCCAAGGTGCTGCGAGCGCTCGGCAGCGCGGCGGATATGCGCATAGATACGACGCAGAAGCTTATATTCTGCGGCTGCGGCACGTCGTATTATCTGGGAGCACAGGCGGCGCATGCCTGCGGGCTCATGGGTATTGACGCCGTGGCGCTCGATGCGGCGGATGCGTTGGACGGCCGCTTGGCCGAGACGTACGGGAAGGTGCTCGCAGTGTTTATATCGCGCAGCGGCGCGTCGTTTGAAACGCTGGAGGCCATGCGCATACTGCGTGCCCGCGGCGTGCGCACGCTCTACCTGGGCTGCACCTACGACAGCCCGCTTACAGCGGGGTGTGACCAGTCGATGACGCTGCCGTTTGCGCGGGAGCCCATGGCAATGGAGTCGTACTCGTCAATGTCGCAATTCTGCGCGCTGCTAAGGGCGTGCGGCGCACAGCTTTCGGGCGGGGACATGGCGCGCGCGGCGCGCGCCGCGCTGGATGACGCGAACTCGCTCGGCAGGCTGCCGTTCGACGCAAAGCGGCACATAGTGCTCGCCTGCCCGTATTACATGCCGTTGGCGCGCGAACTCGCGCTGAAGTTCGGCGAGCTGACGCAACGGCCTTCGGAGGCGTGGGGCACGCTGGAGTTCAGACATGGCCCGCGCTCGTGGGCGGACGAGAGCTGCGCGGTGTACGTGCTGCCTGGGGTAAGGTTGCGCGAATACGACGCAGTGGTTGCAGAGGAGACGGCGGGATACGGCGCAAGGACGTTCTGGTTCGGCGACGCGCCAACGCCTCGCGACGCGGTGTGCGCGGCGCGCAGCCTGGGCGCGTGGGAGCGGTATTCGCCGCTTGAGACGGTGTACCTCGCGGTGCTGCTGACGTCGCTCGCGGCGCGCATGGGCGAATCGCTCGGTGTGGACGCTTCGGCGCTGCCGAATATAACCTACGCGGTGGAGAAGCTAAAATGAGTAAAATGAGAAAGACTGCGGTCGTGACAGGTGGTTCAGGCGGCATTGGCGGGGCTATCTGCGAGGCGCTGCTTGAGGATGGCTACGAGGTGGCTGCCGTGGACGTGGCGGGCGCGGCGCGCGAGAGCGATGGGCTGTACTTCTACCGCTGCGACGTGTCGAGCTTCAGCGATACCGCCAAGGTGTGCGCGGATGTGCTGGAGCGCTTCGGGGGCGTGTATGCGCTCGTAAACAACGCAGGTATTCAGACGCACTGCGCGCTGGTCGACATGACTGAGGAGCTGTGGGACCGTACGCTGGACGTAAACCTCAAAGGCGCATTCTGCATGTGCAGGCACTTGCTGCCGTCTATGCTCCGCGAGGGCGCGGGCAGGATAGTCAATATCGCCAGCATGAGCGCAAGGAGAGGCTCTAATCTCCACACTCACTACTGTGCGTCCAAGGCTGGGCTGTTGGGATTTACGCGGGCGCTGTCGCTTGAAGCGGCATGCCGCGGAGTGACGGTTAACGCCATATGCCCCGGAATAGTCGAAACGGACATAGTCCGTGAGACGCTCGCATGGAAGCGCGAAACCTGGCTTGATGAGATGCATGTGAAGCGTCTGGGAAAGCCGGAGGACATAGCCAGCGCGGTCATGTTTCTGATGAGCGAGGCGTCCGACTGGATAACGGGCCAGGCCTTCGACATAAATGGCGGAATCATAACGCCTTGACCGCTCGAAAGCCCGGGTTTGACCGCGTGTCGTTGACTAAAGTGACGGACTTTGTTATTCTGTTGTAGGCAGATATTTGACAGGCAATTAGTATATGGGGGTGTTCATATATGGCAAAACTCGACAAGAGCTCGCCGATACCGTTGTACTATCAGTTGTACTCCATACTTCTCGACCAGATACGGACGGGAGATTTGCGGGCGGGCGATATGCTGCCCACGGAGGTCACTTTGGTGGATGAGTACAATGTCAGCAGGGCTACCGTAAGGCAGGCGATATTGGATTTGGCGCGCAACGGCTACGTCGTGCGGGAGAAATCAAAGGGGACATTCGTAAGGGATTACAGCAATAAAGTCGGCTATTCGCGACGAGTCAGCGGCTTCACCGCGATTTCCAGCCAGGGAGGGAGCATTCCGCTCGCGTCCAAGGTGCTGGATATGGGCGTGTTAGTGCCGCCCAAGGTGGTTGCGGAGGCGCTGCGGCTCAAGGAGGGCGAGAAAGCGTTCTATCTCAAGCGCGTGCGCTATGTGCGCAATGAGCCCAACACATATGTTGAGGACTGGCTGCCTTATAGCCGCTGCCCGGGCATAGAGAAGGAGGATTTCTCAACCGCGTCGCTGTACGACTTGCTTGAGCGAGACTACCATGTAATACCGCACCATGCAGTTAGGACGTTTGACTGCTGCTGCGCCTATTCGGAGGAGCAGTTGACGTACCTCAAGGTCAAGAAGAGCACGCATCTGCTGCGGTGCGAGAGCAGCGTATATGACGAGAACGGGGATCCGGTGGAATATTACACCGCGCTCATAAAGGGCAAGTACACAGTACACGAGCACGGATAAGCGCCGGCGCGGCCCAAACGGCGGAGCCGTTTTAGCGCGCGCACGGAGTGCGCGCGGGCGCGCGGCAGCGCGCAGGCCGCGCCGGAGCCCCGGTGGATGCGCGAGTTGCGTAGGACGGGAGCTGCGCCTGACCGGTTGGCTGCGGATAACCCCGCGCAGACCGCCTGCGAGCGAGCCGGATTGTTTGACCGCGCCTGCACTGCCGCCATCGGGCGGCTTTTTTTGCAGCTGCTCCTATCGCGGCAGGGGCGGCGATTTTTGGCGCATACGCGCCACCCCACCCACCCGCCCGC
>JAUNBH010000086.1 GCA_030527165.1 Clostridia bacterium | reverse complement strand
GCCTGGGAATGTTGTCCGGCTTATGCCGAACCTCCAGATCAGTCAAATGCACCACCTCCGATGGGTGAATAGATGCGGCGTAAGCCGCCAAAGAAGATATCCTCGGCGGCAGCATTCCATGTCGAAATTACACAGCTTGCATGCTCCGAGGGGATCAGAGAAGTATTGGGGGTATGGAACATTCTTTGGGAAGAACCTGCATATAGGACATGGCACAAATGCTTTTGTTGAGCAGCCGTTACGGATTACCATCCTCGCGCGCGTATACAGGCGATGCGCGTTTTGTACTGTATCTCTCTTTTATACATCTTTTTTGGATTTAGATAAAAAAGAAATTTACAGCATTTACAGGGCCTATGGTTTCCTATTTATACGCGCCCTGTAAATACCGGGCGTAACGGCTCCGCCTGAAATGATTACGTTACGCCCGCCGTTGTTTACGCTTTTCGCAAACGCCTTGTTGTTTACGGCGTTAACGCCTGTCGTTACGCCTCTGTCGTTCCCGCCGGTGCGCCTGTTGCGGTAGCCGCCCTGTCAAAGCACCTCTGCACGCCGTAGAGCGGCACTCGCCGCACACCGGATGCGTTCACGATCGTCCGCTTCCACCCGATGCGCGTCAGCATGGAGAAGATGTCGTTGGTGTCCGAGCGCTTGATCGCGCCGGAATCCCTGCCGAAGCACTCGCACCAGATTTCCAGCGCACACACCGTATTGCGGCGGTTGACGCCCACGCGGTTGCCGCCCGTGAAGGGATCGTCGCGCAGGAAGCCGCGGCGCTGCGCCAGATCCATCGTGCTCCAATCCTCCGGCAGCAACTTGTCCAGGTACTCTCGCACCAGACCTTCGCGCTCGTCCGCTTCCATGGCCTCGCGTTGCTCCTCCTGCGCGTAACGCGCCATGTCGTCCTCCAGATAGAGCTTCTCGCCCTGCTCAGTCAGGTACACCGCTTCCGCCCAGATCTGAGCGACCTCCTCGCGCGTGATCTGCCAGGACTGTTTGTACGTGCTGCCCGGCGTGCGCACCGGCCAGAAGCGACGGTTACCCGTGGTGTCGCGCAGATAGCCGCGCTCCTCGTTGGTGGTGCCAAAGAACACGCATTGCCGCAGGTGCGGCGTGGCGCGCTTGCCAAAGGACGCGCGGTAGATGTCGTTCTGCCGTGAAAGGAAGGAACGCAGTGTTTCAACCTCCGCCTTGCGCAGCCCGGCCAACTCACCAATCTCCAGAATCCAGACGCCCTGCAGTTTCTCCGCCGCCGTCTTGTCCCGTGTGTCGGAAAGGTTCAGGCTGTCGGAGAACCACTCGCCACCCAACCGGGATATGAGCGTACTCTTGCCCACACCCTGCGGGCCGTTGAGCACCAGCATGGTGTCAAACTTGACGCCCGGCTGACGCACACGGCGGATCGCCGCGCAGAGCGTCTTGCGTGTCACAGCCCGAACATAGGGATTATCAGGCGAACCGAGATAGTCGATGAGCAATGTATCCACGCGAGGCACCCGATCCCAATTGGGCAGCGAGGCCAGATACTCCCGGATGGGATGATAAGAACGGTCGTCCGTCACCTTGGTCACCGCGATATCGAAGTTACGCTCGCTGAAAGTACCGTAGTGGGAATCCACATAGCTGACCAACTGCTTGTCGTCCGCGTCGCGCCAGAACTTGGCCGGATGCTTCCAGGGCACCGGCGCGATGTCATCGCGGATCTCCATGCCGTCCGACATTTGATTGAATACGATGCCCTTGAGATTGGGATCGCGCTGCAGGATCAGCGTCAGATTGGCGAGCGTGTTCTTGATCACGCCCTGCTTGTCATATTCCAGGCGAGAGCGCCAGTCCTCGTTATTGTCGTCGGTGTTGGGCGCGAAGTCCTCCTCCGCCTGCCGCAAGCGCTCCTCCGCCAGTTGATGCTTGGTCGCATCGTCGCCGGAGGCGTAGGTGTGCATTGCGGAGATAGACGCCCTGTCATCCGCGATGAAATTGCCCTCCGCGTCATCCTTGCCGGGAGTGAACAGGTGCAGGCGCACTAGGTCAAAAGCGTTGCACAGCTTGCCCGATGCCGGGTCGGTAGCATGATGTGAGAAAGCGTATTTGTCGTCGTAGATCACCAGCCCGCCCGTGGTGCTGCCGCCGATAAAGGTGAAGCGGTCATCCTGCGCCGTGGAGGTGTACCGGTCGACGAGCACGCCCTCCAGCACG
>JAUNBH010000085.1 GCA_030527165.1 Clostridia bacterium | reverse complement strand
GCGCGGCCCGAAACGGCTCCGCCGTTTCGGCTTGCGTGCGCAAGCAGGCGCGCGAAGCGCGCCTGCCGCGCCCCCGTCCATGCGAGCTCCGGTGCAGCACGCGGATAGGGTTGCGGCGCACCCGTTAAAGCGGCGGCGGGGAAAAGCAAAAGGCGGGCCATGCCCGCCTTTTCACCGAGCGCGAACGCTTAGGCTTCATCGTCTATGTCGCAGTGTTCGCAGTGCTCATCGTGTGTGTGCTCACCCGGCTTGGCGACGGGAGACGGCATTCCCTTGCGCTGATAGTAGTCGTCAATGGCGGCGTGAACTGCCTCCTCTGCGAGCACGGAGCAGTGGAGCTTGGCGGGCGGCAGCCCCTCCAATGCTTCAACCACGGCTGAGTTGGTGAGCGCGAGCGCATCGTCCACGGATTTGCCCTTTATCAGCTCCGTAGCCATGGACGACGTAGCGATCGCCGCGCCGCAGCCGAAGGTCTTGAAGCCCACGTCCTCGATTATACCGTCGTCGTTTATCTTGAGAAACATTTGCATAATATCGCCGCACTTGGCGTTGCCTACCATTCCCACGCCGTTTGCGTCTTCGACCGCACCCATATTGCGCGGGTTGGAGAAGTGATCCATAACTCTATCGGTGTACATTGTGATTCCTCCTACTGATTGTTGTAGATGGGGGACATGGCGCGCAGCCTATCCACGGCCTTTTCGAGAACCTCTATAACGCGGTCGACTTCGGACTCGGTGTTGTACTCGCTCAACGTGAGTCTCAGCGACCCGTGCGCTATCTCGTGCGGCAGACCCATGGCGAGCAGCACGTGTGACGGGTCGAGCGAGCCGGATGTGCAGGCGCTGCCGCTGGAGGCGGCTATGCCGTTTATGTCCAGCATGAGCAGCATGGCCTCGCCCTCGATGTACTGTATGCTCACGTTGACGTTGCCGGGCAACCGTTCGACGGGGTGACCATTGAGTTTGACATGCGGTATCCGCTCAAGTATGCCGCGCGTGAGCCTGTCGCGCAGGGCGCGTACCAGCTCGGAGTCGCGCTCCATGCCGGAGTGCGCAAGCTCCGCGGCAGCGCCCATACCCACTATGCCGGGGACATTCTCGGTGCCTGCCCTGCGCCTGCGCTCCTGCGCGCCGCCAACGAGCAGTGGCTCGAGTGCGACGCCCTTTCTGATGTAGAGCGCGCCCACGCCCTTGGGGCCGTGAAACTTGTGCGCCGACATGGACAACAGGTCTATGCACTCCGCCTTTACGTCTATCGGAATGTGGCACACGGCCTGAACGGCATCCGTGTGGAAAATGACGTTGTGTGCGCGACAAACGCTTCCTATGTCCGCTATGGGCATTACCGTGCCGACCTCGTTATTGGCGTACATCACGCTCACGAGTATGGTGTCGGGGCGCAGCGCGTCCTCCACCTGCTTGGCCGTTATGCGCCCGAACTCATCTACCGGCAGGTAAGTGACCTCATACCCGCGTCTTTCGAGCTGCTGGCAAGTGTGGAGCACTGCGTGGTGTTCTACGGCGGTGGTGATGATGTGCTTGCCCCTGCCGGAGAGGCGCGCAGCCATACCCTTTATCGCCATGTTGTCCGCCTCCGTGCCGCCGCCGGTGAAGTACAGCTCGTCCGGAGAGGCGTTGATGACCGCCGCCGCCTGCCTGCGAGCGGCGTCAACTGCCAGCTTGGCGTCTCTGCCGTATGCATGTATGCTCGAGGGATTCCCGTACGTGTCGAGCATATAGGGGAGCATAGCGTCGAGCACTTCCCTGCGCAGTGCGGTTGTTGCGGCGTTATCCATGTAAATCCTATTCATTCTTTATACGCTCCATCTGAGTGTTGTAGTCGTCTGCGAGGTCTTTAAGCGTGGTGTGCTGCAGCACGTCGTCGATGCGGCTTTGAAGCCTCAGCCATAGCGGTCGCGCAGAGCAGGTGCAGGCGTTGCTGCAGTTTACCTCCTTGGTGCTCACGCAGTCCACGAGCGTAGTATCTTCAAGCACGGCGAATATGTCGTACACGGTTATGCCCGCCGGGTCAAGCGCCAGGCTGTACCCGCCCTGCGCGCCCCGCGCCGATATGACGTAACCCGCACGGCGCAAAGACGCGACGATCTGCTCCAGGTACGACTCGCTTATTCCCTGCTGCTGCGCCAGCGCAGAGATACTCATGCAGCCCTGCAACCCGTAGCACATCGCCAAGTCGACCATGGCCTTAAGCCCGTACCTCGCCCTCGTCGAAAGTTTCATGTTCTCTTCAATTCCTACTGGTTTACTGGGAATACTATACCACGTTCATATGCTATTGTAAACAATTCCTACTAAAACAGTAGGATATATTTTCTCCGTATACAGCGATTGGG
>JAUNBH010000037.1:3366-13802 GCA_030527165.1 Clostridia bacterium | reverse complement strand
TGGCGCGCCTGCAGGGACTCGAACCCCGGACCCACGGCTTAGAAGGCCGTTGCTCTATCCTGCTGAGCTACAGGCGCATCCTGCGCATCAGCCTAAGTATGGACGACGCCCGTCCTAACCCGCTCCGCCGACAGTAGTTGATTTTAGCAGATGACTTTTCAATTGTCAATACAATTGGGAAAAGAATTATCACGGGTCATCTGCCGGTTTTCCTGCGTCTAAAGCGTTCCTGATTTTCCACACCGTGGCGCGGTTTATGAACGCCGCTACGCGCACCCCGTCCGCCTCATGCGACTCCTCAAGCAGCTGCCCCTCCTTGCGTATGGCGGTTATGCACTCGTACTTTGAGTATGGCACGAGCACTTCGATGCGCACCCTCTCCGCGTTGAGGCGCGCCTCTATGAGGTCGATGAGTTCATCCAGATTCTCGCCCGTAAGCGCGCTTATACACACCCCATCTCTCGCTCCAACAAACGGAACATCGAGCGCGTCTATCTTGTTGTACACGTTTATGCGCGGCGTATCACCCGCGCCCAGAGAGTACAATACTTCGTCCACCACTCGCATCTGCGCCTCATAGTAGTTTGACGAGCAATCGATCACATGCAGTATCAAATCGGCATTCGCCGTCTCCTCCAGCGTAGACTTAAACGCCTCCACCAGGTCGTGCGGCAGCTTGTTTATAAACCCAACAGTATCCGAGAGCAATATCTGCGTTCCGCTCTGCAGAACTGCTTTCCGCACAACCGTGTCCAATGTCGCAAACAGCATATCCTTTGCAAGGACCTCTGACCCCGTAAGCGCGTTTAGCAACGTACTCTTGCCGGAATTAGTATAGCCCACGAGTGCCACCAAAGGCGTTGAATTGCGCGTTCTCGTTTCACGGCGCAGCTCGCGCTGCTTCTCAATGCGGCGCAGCTCCTCCTCCAGTTCAAATATGCGTCGGCGTATTCTTCGCCGGTCTATCTCCAGCTTCTTCTCCCCCGGCCCGCGCGTGCCTATACCTCCGCCCAGCCTTGACAACGCAACGCCCTTGCCCAACAACCTCGGCAGGCGATACTTGAGCTGGGCCAGTTCAACCTGCAGCTTGCCCTCGTGTGATTGCGCACGCGCGGCAAATATGTCGAGTATCAGCGTCGTCCGGTCTATCACGGCAGCGTTAAGCGCCTGTTCGAGGTTGCGCTGCTGTATCGCGGTGAGCTCATCGTCAAACACGAACAGATCCGCTTCGAGTTCGCTTCCCATCAGGCTGAGCTCCTCCGCCTTTCCGCTCCCCACATATGTCGCATTGTCTATGCTGCGCTTGCGCTGAGTGCTCCTGCCAACCACTCGCGCGCCCGCCGTCGACGCCAACTCCCCAAGCTCATCAAGCGTGTCGTACGGCTCGTCGTTCTCTATTCCGACGAGTATCGCACGCTCCTGCCTCGCCTCTACGACCGCCTTCGTGGTGCTGTTGAGCCGGTCATCCGCAAGCGCTACTTCGCGCAGCAGCAATTCGTGCGGCAGATGTGCAGGGCGCAGCGGCCCGTATATCACTACATTGCGCTCGTCTTCAATAATCTCTCCGAGATAACCTGCATACAGGCTGTGCGCGCGCCCGTCCTTCACGCCTATCGCCGCCATCGAGTCCAGCCGCATGCTCCTGAGCGTGCCCACGTCCACCCCGGACAGCCGCCCGTCACCTCCGGGATGCGTATGCACGCACCGCACGCCGCAGAGCCTGTCCTCGTTGCGCACGAGCCGCATTGACGGCATCGTGACCGTCCTCGCGTCGCCTATCGATACGTCTACTACCCGTCCGTCGCGAGCTATGTATACGGAGATTTCCCTGTTGAGCAATTCCGTATACGCCGCGAGCGCCCCCACGATTTCATTCGATATAAATTCATCCGCGTCGCATGGCATGTCGTACAACAGCGCCATTTCCTCCAACACGGATTGTTTTACCCCGTCCGTATTCCCGTTTACGATTCGCTTCATGCTGTCTCCTCACTAAGTCGTGTGTGACTTTCGCCATATGAGTATATACCAAACTCGTCTAATACTCAACCCTACCCTCACCTTAGCCTGCGAGGCTCGCGGCCGTCGCCTACCTGCGCGCTGAGCGCGAGCAACGCAACGATATTGACCGCCGCCATGAGCAGATTGCTGATTTCACCCATATCCCACACTATGCTCACGGGTACTACCGCGCCAATGGCAATACAGGCTACGAGAATCAACCTATACGGCTTCACGCCGCGCTCCCCAAATACATACTCGACGCCGCGCTCCCCGTACAGCGACCAGCCTATTATGGAAGTGATGGCAAACAGCGCGACGCTAACGCAGAGGAATATACCCGAGGCGTTGCCGCCGAGCAATGTCGCGAATGCATCGCCCGCTATGAGCATTCCGGATGCGTCCGCCGCGCCGTATGGTATCGCTATGCCGGAACACAGCACTACGAGCGCGGTAAGCGTACATATCACTATTGTGTCCACAAACACCTCGACTACACCCAGCATCGCTTGCGCGTGGGGATCGCTCTCCGAAGACGAAGCGTGCGCCATGGGCGCGGAGCCTATCCCCGCTTCGTTTGAGAACGTACCCCGAGCTATGCCCGTGCGCAACGCGAGCATAAACGCGTATCCCGCCGCTCCCCCGACTGCCGGTCGTATGCCGAATGCCTGCGTGACTATGCTGGAGAACGCCCGCGGCAGCTCCTCGGCGTTGACCGCTATTACCGCAATCGACGCGCCGACGTATAAGAGCGATGCGAGCGGCACTATCATTGTGGCAACGCGCGCAATGCTCTCTACCCCGCCGAGTATTACGCCGCCGCACAGTATGGCGGTTATAACGCCTGCGACCGCCGCCACAGTGAAGTGATCCGCCGGTACACCCAACGCGGAAATCATCCCCGCCGCTGACTCAGCGATGGTGTTGCTCTGCACCATGCCTCCGCCAAGGAGCGCGCCGCTCACGCACAACGCGGCGAACACGACTCCCATCCTGCGCGAGTGGAGTCCTTTTTCCATGTAATACATCGCACCACCGACGGGGGCGCCATCGCTGCGACTCTGCCTGTACCGCATTGCGAGCTTTATCTCCGCGTACTTGGTCGCCATGCCCAACAAGCCGCTCATCCACATCCAGAATATCGACCCCGCGCCACCTATTGCCAATGCGCTCGCCACACCCGCTATGTTGGCAGTGCCTATCGAGCCTCCGAGCGCGGTCGCCAACGCCATATACGGCGTTACGGCGGAACCCTGCCGCTTTACCCGGCTTAATCTCCGCGACCTCCTGAAGAATCCGAGCAACTGCACAAATCGGGTTTTGACCGTAAAAAATGCCCCTGTTGCAAGCAGCATGGCACTCACGGCTATAACGCAAGCGTTTATCACACGCACCTCCGCCGCGCCTGTTGTCCGCAAGGCGCTTTTGGTGTATACTATGACGGATCAGCAATCAATAGGAGCGAACACACTGAATGAGCAAGAGAAACTCCGGTGCGAAGAAGAGCCTACACATAGCGCTGCTTCTGGCAGGCATCGTGATAGCGATAATCGTTGCCACCCTCATCGCGACGGCGGGTCAGAATGTCCCCGCGCCTACGCTTGACCTCAATCCAGACGCAAGCGCATCCGGCGGAATCGGTCCGTCCGCCTCGCCTACCGCCACGCCCGAACCTACGCCGACGCCCGTGTTGTATCCCAGCCCCACAAGCGTCGCGCAGACCGATCCGGACGCATTTGGGCTCATCACGGAAATGCAGCTTGACGGCGCGAGCATAACCGATTACGTATCGAGCTACCGCACGAGTTTCGGCACGCCGGACGAATTTACGAGCGTAGAGGGCGTTACTACTTTCCGCGGCAACAACTTCCGCGATGACGCGACATACGGAACCGCCGGAAGCGTCGAAGACAAGACGCTGAACCTCGTGTGGACCGCGGATATTCCCGGCAGCATTGCCAAGGGTACGGGCAGCGGCACATGGTTTGGCTGCGGTTGGACAGGACAGCCGCTGATAGTCCGTTGGGACGAGGACGTAAAGCAGGTGATGAATCTGTACGACTCCGCCATGGCGACCCAGGACTTCACCGAAGTCATATACGCAACCGAGAACAGCAACATATACTTCCTCGACCTCTATACCGGCGCGTTCACGCGCGATGAGATAGACGGCGGATTCACCTTTAAGGGCTCGGGCTCTATCGACCCGCGGGGATACCCACTGCTCTATGTGGGCGCAGGCGACTCCGGCCCCAACGGCGCGGCGCGTAACTTCATATTCAGCCTGATTGACGGCAGTGTGCTCTACGAATACGGTGCAAACGACGACTTTTCTCTGAGAAACTTCAAGGGCTTCGACGCGGCTACACTCGTACACGCGGAGAGCGATTCGGTTACCTATCCGTCGGAGACGGGGATAATCTATCGCTTTAGGCTAAACACGCAGTTCGACATGGAAGCCGGAACCATAAGCGTAAACCCCTCCGATATGCTCAAATGGCGCTATACTACGGAACGCACCCGTCAGGGCGGCACGGGCTCCTACTGGCTCGGCATGGAGACAAGCCTGATCATGTGGGAAAACTATATGTACTTTGCCGACAACGCGGGAAATATGTTCTGCATGGACTCCAGCACAATGGAAGTCATATGGATGCAGGATGTGCTCGACGACACGAACTGCACCCCCGTGTTCGAGCTGAATGAGGAGTTGGGCGAGGCGTACATATATGTCGGGACATCCTCGCACTGGACTGCCGACTCCAACGAAATAGCGGACATACCTTTTTGGAAGCTCAACGCGATAACGGGCGAGATCATCTGGCAGGACGAGGGCTATCGCTGCACGCGCACTAACGTATCCGGCGGCGTCCAGGCTTCGCCCGCACTGGGCAAGAACAACC
The DNA here is from genome assembly GCA_030527165.1 of Clostridia bacterium. GTDB lineage: Bacteria > Bacillota > Clostridia > Christensenellales > CAG-138 > RGIG1693. The sequence goes on along the minus strand of JAUNBH010000037.1, from coordinate 8,898 downwards.
TTTCGGACTTGATTTTCGTATCTTACGCGCTAACCGTAGACACCGACACGCGCGGGACGCTCGTCGCCTACGACAAGCTCACGCACGAAAAGGTGTGGGTCAAAAACCTCCGTGGCTACTCCTACTCCTCCCCCATCGTCATGTACGATGACGACGGCGACGGCTATGTGGTGACATGTGATTCTACCGGCCACATGTACCTGTTTGACGGCAGGACGGGCGAAACGCTGGACAGCCTGGAACTGGAAGGAAATTTCGAGGCTTCGCCCGCAGCATTCGGCAATATGATAGTCATTGGCACGCGCTCCAGCAAAATCTACGGCGTCCGCCTCGGGTGATGCTGACCGTGCAGACAGGCGCCGGCGGATAACTCCGCCGGCGCCTGTCTGTTGCCGTGCTAAACCCGCGTACCGCGCACGCGCCGGCTTGTCATATGCGATAATTATTGCTCATGTGCGTCACAGCATTATGCATATCACATTATTACAGCCGTTATTGACCATACGCTCTAAAGTGAGCTGCATCTTCTGCTTGACATTGTCGGGCAGCCTGTTTACTTTCTGCGCCACGCTGTCGCACACCAGGTCGTGCAAGGGCTTGCCGAAAATGTTTGTGTTCCATATCTTCGCTGGATCCTTTTCAAAAGTGTCGAGGAGGTAATTCATGAACTCCTCTGACTGTTGCTCCGTACCGACGAGCGGCGACACGTCCGCATCTATATCCACGCGTATGATGTGCAGCCCTGACGCCTTCGCCCTGAGCCTTACGCCAAACCTGCTGCCTTGCTGCACGATTTCGGGCTCAAGCAGCTGCATCTCCTCCGTGACCGGCGGCACCATGCCGTATCCCGTGCGCTGCGCCTCCGCCAGCGCTTCCGCCACTTTCGCAAATTCTCTGCTCGCAGCAGAAAACTCCCGAAGCATCGACATTAGCTCGTAGTCATCGTCTATCTCCACCCCGCACTCCTCGGATAGGACTTTGTAGAACAGTCCGTCCTTCGGCTCAAGGCTCATCGTCACCAGGCCCCGCCCCATATCCAGCGCCGTCAACCTCAGGGGCATGTAGTCCTCGATCTCCGCAAGCGCATCCATGAGCCCTTCGTAGTCGCGCATCCTGCTCAACTCAGACGCACAACCCCGCACGCTCTCGAGCGCCCGCGCCGTGAGCCAATGCTCGCCTCCGAGAGCCCGCACCCAAGATGGCAGCTCAATCTGCACCGTGTTTATCGGGAACTCCATGAGAACGCTCTCCAACAGCCCGTTTACCTGCTCTGCGCTCATGTGCAGTACGTCCATCGCTATCACCGGCACGTCGTACTTCTCGCTGAGATTGCTACGCAGAAGCTCCGCCTCCTCTGAACGGGGCTCCACTGTGTTCAGCACGAGCGCAAACGGCTTGCCCAATTCCTTGAGCTCCGCGATCACGCGCTCCTCGGCGGGTGTGTACGCCGCCCTGTCTATACCGGTCATGCTGCCGTCAGTCGTCATCACTATACAGATGGTCGAGTGATCGGTCGTAACTTTGCGCGTGCCTATCTCCGCTGCGTCCTCAAACGGTATCTCGTGGTCAAACCAAGGCGTGCGCACCATTCGCGGGACATCGTTCTCCGTATGCCCCAGCGCCCCCTCAACCATGTACCCTACGCAATCTACCATGCGCATTCGCACCTCTATCTTGTCGTCCAATGTGACTTCCATCGCCTCATTGGGAACAAATCGCGGCTGCGTGGTCATTATCGTCTTACCCGAACCGCTCTGTGGCAATTCGTCCACCAACCGTTCCTTGACGTGCTCGTTCTCTATCCCCGGTATTACCAGAAGGTCCATAAAGCGCTTGATAAAAGTTGATTTGCCCGTCCTGACCGGCCCGACTACTCCAATATATATGTCGCCCTGCGTCCTTTGCGCAATGTCACGATAGAGCTCGCTCGCGTTCATTTAACTGCCTCCCATGCATACGATGATGTTGAATACTATGTGCGCGCCGCCCCTCGTATGAACGAAACCAGAAATGAAAAGGAAGCCGAGCTCCCTTATGATGCCTATATACTGCCGATTGTCACGCGCTCGCTATACGTCCTTGGGCGTTTTTGCCTTCTTTGACGGCCGCTTGAAGAGCTTGCTCTCCTCTCCGCGTATAAGGCGCTGTATATTGTCGCGGTGGCGCACTACCAGTAAAACCCACATGGCGCACACCATTACTGCAAGCGCCGCATTGCCGCTCGTTATGCCTACGACTGTCATCCAGACTGTGAAAATCGTCATGCCCAGAAGAGAACCGAGGGAAACCATCTGGCTCGCATATATCACTATGAAGCACACTACCGTTACGACCACGCCCGCAAGCGGCGACAGCACATAGGCTATGCCCAGAGATGAAGCCGCGCCCTTGCCGCCCTTGAGTTTGAAGAACACGGGATAATCATGCCCCAATACTATGCACACGGCGCCTATGTAAGTGCACAACTCCTTTGCGGTGGCGCCTATGTACAGCGCATCGCCCGGCAACAACCCGCCGAGCATGGAACAGAGCAGCGTTCCCAACACGCCCTTGAGAAAATCGAACAGGAATGTAACGAGCCCCGGCTTCATGCCGTACACCCGCATCATATTTGTCGTGCCCGCGTTCCCGCTGCCGTGATTGCGTATGTCGTCTTTGTATGTCAGACGGCTTATTATGACCGCAAACTCGATATTGCCTATAAGGTATCCGCCGATTCCGGCGGCTGCGAATATCAGCGCTTCATTCATCGGTACCGCCTCCGTCCTTTCTCCTGACAGTTGGCGCTTCCTGCTTCTCCCTCGTCCTCACGATGAGACGCACAGGCGTGGCGTCCAATCCAAATGATTTCCTGAGATAGTTCTCCAGATACCTCTTGTAGGAAAAATGCATCAGCTCCGCGTCATTTGCGAACAGCACAAACGTCGGCGGCTTTATTGCTACCTGGGTCGCGTAGTACAGCTTGAGCCTGCGGCCCTTGTCCGTCGGCGGCTCGTTTGCCATTACCGCCTCCGTAACTATGTCGTTAAGCGTCCCCGTAGTAACGCGTCGGCAGTTCTGTTCGTACGCCATTCGCGCCAGTTCCATTATTCTATTGACGCGCTGGCCTGTCTTTGCGGATATGAACAGCATGGGTATATAGCTCATAAACGCCAACTCGCTGCGTATGCTCTTCTTGAACTTGTCAACCGTGTAGGTATCCTTTTCGATGAGATCCCATTTGTTGACGAGCAGCACGCACGCCTTGCCCTCATCGTGCACATAGCCCGCTATCTTGGCGTCCTGCTCGGATATTCCGGTGCTTGCGTCGATCATTATGAGTACGACGTCCGCGCGGCGTATCGCGCCCAGCGAGCGTATCACGCTGTATCGCTCTATGGATTCGTCTGCAATGGCGCGCTTGCGCCGTATGCCTGCGGTGTCTACCAACACATAATCGAGTCCATCGTGTGAAAAAGGCGAGTCAATGGCGTCGCGCGTCGTACCGGGTATGTCGCTTACTATGGCGCGCTCCTGACCCAATAGCGCGTTTACCAGGCTGGACTTGCCCACATTCGGCTTGCCGACGACGGCTATGCGCGTCGTTTCCCCGCTCTCGTCCTGAGCAGGCTCATAAAAATGAGCTACCACCTCGTCCAGCATATCGCCCAAGCCCAATCCCTGTTCCGCCGAAATAGTTATCGGCGCGCCTATGCCGAGCGAGTAAAAGTCGTATGCGGAATCCTCGAGGCTTGCGTTGTCAACTTTGTTGACCGCGAGCACGACCGGCTTCTTACTCCTTCTAAGCAGGTCAGCGACCTCCTCGTCGGCAGAGGTTATGCCCTCCCGCCCGTCGCACAGGAATATTATGACGTCGGCGGTTTCGATAGCCAGCTCCGCCTGCCTGCGCATCTGTGCGCCTATTATATCGTCTCGCACGGGCTCGATGCCGCCCGTGTCAATCAGCGTGAAGCTGTACTTGAGCCACTCGGCGTCACAATACAGCCTGTCGCGCGTAACGCCGGGCGTGTCTTCAACTATCGCTACCCGCCTTCCTACAAGCTTGTTAAACAGCGTCGATTTTCCGACGTTTGGTCTGCCGACAACGGCAACAAGGGGCTTCGCCATCTTTCACTACCTCAATCGTTCAATATCTCGTACAAATCGTCCAACAGCGCGCAACCATCGTATGCGCAAAGCGGACGGACGTCCAGCTCCAACTCACTCGAAAGCTCGTCGAGCGTCACGGAGTCCAAGAATAGCGGCTCGCGCTCCCGCAGCATGCTCGACGGGATAACAACCAGCTCGCCCGATAGCTTTCCCTTCAGCTGCCGCACGATGTCGTTTGCGCACACCAGCCCGGCGACGGTGACCGTTTCCCCAAAGCTGTGATTAACCACGGCATGCACTTGCGCATCGATGTTTAGCGCCCTGAGCTCGCCAAACAGTTCGCCGAGCATATCAGCTATCGCCGTACCCGTAATCACGTCAATACGCCGCTTCCTGTCAAACGGCATATGCTCCCCTATGGCCGCCTTGAGCTCTCTCTCCAGCTTTCTGTACATGCCCGCGCCATTCTCGAGCTGCTGGAAATCCTCATAGTACTCGTACGGGGGCAGCTGCATACCCGCAATAATATACATCTCGTCAGTGCAGTATACCACGGATGTGCCGTGCGCCGCCCGCATATCGCGCGCAAACTCCTCCGTCAGCGTCACGGCGGCGCGCGCCTCTTCACACGTCAACGCCCTAAGCGGATACAACCCGTCGCGGAACTTCGTCAATCCCACGGGTACTACCGCCACGCTTCGCACGGAGGGGTACAACTCGCACAGGCCGCGCAGTGTTTCGCGCAGCGTCGCGCCATCGTTTAGCCCCGGGCACAGCACTATCTGGCAATGAACCGCTATCCCCGCCCGGCGCAAACGCTCCAGGCGCTCTCCTATCAAGCCGGCGGACGGATTGCCCATGATGCTTTGGCGTACTTTTGGGTCAAGCGCGTGCACCGAAACGTACAGCGGGCTTGCTTTGCGCTTGATTATGCGGCAAAACTCGCTCTCGGAGACATTGGTCAGCGTAACGTAGTTGCCCATAATCAGCGACATGCGCCAGTCGTCGTCCTTGACGTGGAGGGTATCCCTGCCTCCGCGCGGCATCTGATCTATAAAGCAGAACACGCAGTGATTGCGGCAACTCCTGACGCCGCCCAACAAATCATCCGAGAAGCTTATCCCAAGGGGTTCGTCCTCGTACTTCTCTATTTGAGCGTCTACCCGGACGCCGTCCGGCGCTATGTATCTCAGAGTGAGCCGCTCGTTTGCGCAGAGCTGCTCATAGTCTATGAGATCCACTATCTCCTCGCCGTTTATGCTGACGAGCTCGGAGCCCGCCTTTACTCCCAATTCTTCCGCTATGGAGCCGCTGTCGACGCCGCTTATCCTGTGCTTCATTGCCAAAACACCCCAACTGCATTATACCACGCATCGCACCTCATGAAAACTGGGTGGCGCATGTGCGCCGCCCTGAACTCACATATTGGGACTCCCCTTACTC
>JAUNBH010000037.1:0-3356 GCA_030527165.1 Clostridia bacterium | reverse complement strand
TTCGTCGTCTTCGTCGTCTTCTTCGTCGCCACAGCAACAGCAGCAGCCGTCGTCCTCTTCATCGTCCTCTTCGCACACCGGAATCAGCACGCCATCGCAGTTTGGACAGAGTATCTCGTCACAGGTGTCCAATGATGAAAAGTCAATGCAAATCGTCTCGTCGCAGTGCGGGCAGACTATCTCGAAATAGCCCTCGCAGTCATCGCAGCACTCGTCAGCGCAACCGCACTTGCAGCAATCTGCCAGGCACTCATCGTCCTCATGCTCACACTCATAGCGCTCCGCGTCTTCATCGATGTCGAGTAGCTCATCCAGTACGTCGTGCAGAGTCTCGACCTCCTCGCTAAGGCGTTCCAGCTCATCGGACATGGACTCCAGTTCCTCGCCGACGTCGTCCATAGCTTCGTCCAAATCATCTATGGAATCATCCATATCGTCAAATTCCTCAGCTATTTCATCTATGACACCGTCTATCGCCTCTATCATCTCGCTGTTTTCCTCTACGTCATCGGCTATGGCCTCCAACGCATCCACTATGGCGGCGAACAGCTTCGCCTCCGCGCCCTGCGGCTCTATCCCGTCCAGCAGACCTCTGAGATATGCAACTTTCTTTGTAGCTTCGCTCATGTTTTACCTCCGTTAATTCCTGAAATAGTGTTTATCAAACTCGAGACATGTATTCGCCGGTTCTCGTATCCACGCGCACCCTGTCCCCCTCGTTGACGAACAGCGGTACGTTGAGCTGATACCCGGTTTCCAGTGTCGCAGGCTTTGTCGTGTTAGTCGCAGTATCGCCCCTCACTCCGGGCTCCGTGGAAGTCACAGTGAGTTCGACAAAGTTGGGGGCCGCTACGGAGAACGGGTTCCCCTTGTAGAAGCGCACCGTCACAGTCTCATTCTCGACGATGAAATTGAGCGCGTCTTCTACTTGGCTCTCGTTGAGCGCGAGCTGCTCATAGTTCTCGGTATCCATGAAGTAATAGAGCTCGCCGTCCGCATAGAGATACTGCATCTCCTTGGTCTCGATGTGCGCCTTGGGATACTTGTCAGACGGATTGAACGTCCGCTCCAATACGGCCCCGGTCATCACGTTTTTGAGCTTCGTCCTGACGAACGCCGCGCCCTTGCCCGGCTTTACATGCTGGAAGTCGGAGATAGACCACACCTGCCCGTCTATCTCAACCGTCACGCCCTTCCTGAAGTCGCCTGCCATGATCATAAAGTATTACCTCCAATGCTACGCTTATGTTATTCAATTATAATCAGCTCTTTTTTGCTCGTCACGGGATTGATGTAACCGTCCTCGGTCAGTATGCAGCAATCCTCGATTCTGACGCCGCCGAGACCCTCCAGATAGATGCCCGGCTCGACCGTAATCGTCATACCCGGCTCAAACACGGTCTCGACGCCCTTTGCGGCGCCGGGCGCTTCGTGAACCTCCAGCCCAAAGCCGTGGCCCAGGCTGTGCCCAAAGTTTGCCCCGTAACCGCACTCGGTTATGTAGTCGCGCGCGATTGCGTCCAGCTCGCCTCCGCTTATCCCAGGACGCAGCGCCTCCAACGCCTTCAACTGTGCGGTCAGTACTATGTCATATATCTGCTTGAGTTCGCCGCAGGGCTCCCCTATGGCGATGGTACGGGTCATATCCGAACAGTAGCCGTTTACCTTGCTTCCGAAATCCAATACGACCAGGTCGCCGTTGCGCAGCTTCCGCTCCCCCGGCATGGCGTGGCAGAGCGCGCCATTCTCGCCGGAACCGACTATCGTATCAAAAGCCAAGTCCTCCGCGCCATTGCGCTTGAGCAGGTACTCGAGTTCGATGGCTACGTCCGTCTCCTTCATGCCGGCTTTTATGCGCGGCAGCAACTGCCCGAACGCCGCGTCCGAAGCGCGCTGCGCCGCAATTATCTGCTCAATCTCGTACGCGCTCTTTATACGCCTTATGTTCGACATATCGTCCGACATGGGACACAGTTCCACATCGAGTTGCTCCAGCTCCCTAAACTGCCGTACGGTAATAGACGCGTCCTCAAAGCCAACCTTGCGCGCGCCTATCCGCTTGAGCTCATCCTTTATGAAGCTCGTACCTATCGCGCGCGAGACCTCCAGCACCTCGAAAGCGCCCTTCGTCTGCCTGTTCGCCTGTATGGTGTACCTGAAGTCGGTCAGCAGCACGCGCCTCTCGGGCGTTATAAGCAGAATAGCGTTGGAACCTGTAAAGCCGGAAAAGTACCGCCAGTTAATCTGAGACATCACCAGCACGGCGTCTATCCCCTTCTCAGCGGCAGCCTTGATCAATTTATTGCATCTCTCTATCATGGTTATCTCCTCAATCCGCATATCAACTTGAATTGTAACATATGCAAGTGCAATAAACAAGCACTTTCATTTCTTTCACATATCGTTTGATTTTCACAGCGGAAGCGGGCCTTTGACGCTCTTTTGAAGTTTGAGTATGGCTTTGGTTTCTATTCTGCTCACATAGCTGCGCGATATGCCCATCAGCTCCGCCACCTCGCGCTGAGGCATGGGAACTCCGCCGAGCAAGCCGTAACGCAGAGTCAGCACCGTCTGCTCGCGCTCATTGAGCTGTTCCGCCATCAGCTTGTGGAGCGCCCGTGCCTCGAGATTATCCACTACGGCGTTGAACACTCCATCGGGATCCGTCCCTATGAGCTCCCCAATCGATATCTCGTTTCCGTCCATGTCCGCGCCTATAGGGTTGTTGAACGATATGTCCTTGGAGCGCTTGCGCTCAGATCTTATGGACATGAGGATTTCGTTTGCTATCCTCTCGCAGCGGCTCTTCCGGTGTGGAAACGGGCGGCAAATCGGCCTCTCCGTCGCCTGCAAAGAGGTAAACATGGGCATTTTCTCCATCCCAGACCACCTTTTTGACAATCGAGCGCAGCAGTCGCCGTTTTTCCTCCACAGTGCAATCATCGATCGCCGCGGCAAAGGAGGCTATCATCTGACGGCTGAACTCGAACTCCTGCTCGGCAAATTTCTGATGCTCGGTCAGCGTCTCCAGCTCGGAGACGCGCTTTTTCAGCGTCGCGCCCGACTCGTGCAGCTCCTCGATCTGCGCCATGATGTACTGCTCAGCGGAGGTTCCGGCGCTCTTGGTCAGCGTGCCTACCAGATTTTTGATGCTGCTCTCGTTCTCGGACAGCTTCTCTTTCAGGGTGATGAGCTCCGCATCGTAGCCGTCCCGGTTGCCGCTGATGGCCTTTTTCGTCTGGGAGAGGAAGTCGGCAAAGAAGTCCCTGTCCTCCGCCAGCTTTTTGATTTCTTCAATAATTTTCGCGTCCAGCGTGTTGCCGTTTGCGTTCTTGACCTGACAGCGGGAGCCCTTG
>JAUNBH010000036.1:2240-14077 GCA_030527165.1 Clostridia bacterium | reverse complement strand
CTTATTGCCACGGCCTGCGTCACCGTCTTGAGCTTGCCCAGCTTGCTCGCAGCTATCACAGTGCCGTCAGCTGCGGCTACAAGACGTATCCCGCTTATTATGAACTCCCTGGCGATGACAACTATGACCGCGACGCCCTCGAGCTCTCCCATCAAGCCCTCTCCGCGAAGCATGATAAGCGCGCTCGCCGTAAGCAGCTTATCGGCAATCGGGTCCATCAGCTTCCCGAAGTTGCTGACCAGGTTGTTCTTGCGGGCCAAATACCCATCCAGTATGTCAGTCAAATACGCCAATATGAATATTACCGCGGCGATGATGTTCCAGTACGGAACCACATCCCGCGGCAGATAGAAGCACGCTATCATCAGCGGTATCATCAGAATCCGGCATATGGTCAGTTTGTTAGGCAGATTCATATGGGAACTCCTATCATGTCGTATTCTCTCGCGGCAGTCAGCCTGACGTCCATGTAATCGCCCTCTTTTACGTCCCTGTCCCCGCGCTCCACGATTATGAAGCCGTCAATCTCCGGCGCTTCCGCATACGAGCGGCAGTACAGCGTGTCGTCGGTTATCAGCTCCACTAAGACGCGCTCCGTGCCGCCTACGCGCGCGGCGTTGCGTCGCATCGATATCTCCTGCTGCATCGTATACAGCGCGTCATAGCGCCGGCGTTTCTCCTCATCGCACACCTGGCCTTCATACTCCGCCGCCGGAGTACCGTCCTCCTGTGAGTACGTGAACGCTCCCAGGCGGTCAAAATTATGGCGCTTGAAGAACTCCAGCAGTTCCGCAAACTGAGCCTCCGTTTCTCCCGGGAAACCCACAATAGCCGTCGTCCGCAATATGAAATCCGGCGCGGCGCGGCGTATGTACTCAACGATATGTTCTATGTGCTCGCGCGTTCCGTGCCTGTTCATGCGCTTGAGCATGTCGGAGTCGATGTGCTGAATGGGCATGTCTATGTAGTTTAGCAGCTTCTCCTCCGACACTATCGTGTCTATAAGCGCTTCGTCCACGGTATTGGGATATGTATACAGCAGGCGTATCCACTTGAGCTTCTCAATTCGTGCGAGCGCTTTGAGCAGCTCGCATATCATCGGCTTGCCATACAAGTCCATGCCGTAGCTCGTCGTGTCCTGCGCAATTACGGTCAGCTCCGTGACGCCACCATCCGCGAGCGAACGCGCCTCGTCCAGGAGGCGCTCCATCGGAACACTTTTGCGTCCCCCGCGGATGAGCGGTATCGCGCAGTATGTGCAGCAATTATCGCACCCGTCGGCTATGCGAAGATACGCCCTAAATGGCGGGGTGGTGAGCAGCCTTCCGCCGCAGCCTGCGTTGCCGTTGAGATCAAACATGCGCGCCAGTTTCTTTGCCAGCTCGTCGTATCCGGCAGCAGACACGCCCGTGAACACGTCCACCTCCGGAAGCTCCGCCCGAAGCTCGTCGGGATAGCGCTGACTCAGACAGCCCGTCACGACGAGACACTTGCAACGCCCGTCGCGCTTATACTGAGCCATCTCCAGTACGTTGACTATAGAGTCCTCTTTTGCGGAATCAATGAAACCGCAGGTGTTGACTATCAGCACATCTGCCCGCGACGGCTCGTTCACTACTGTAAAGCCGTAGGACACGAGCATGCCCAACAGGCGCTCGGAGTCCACCCTGTTCTTTGAGCACCCGAGCGATACCAAACCCACGCTTGCGGTGTTACGCTCCATCGCCGCTCCCGTCCGCTTCAAAAGTGTTTCTGTAATCCTCCATTGTTATGAGCACCTTGCGCGCCTTGCTGCCCTCAAAGCCTGTTATGTACCTGTGCTCCTCCATTATGTCTATCAGCCTCGCCGCGCGAGCGTAGCCCACGCGCAGCTTGCGCTGGACGAGCGATATGCTCGCCACGCCCGCCTCTATGCACATGCGCACCGCCGCCGGCAACAGCTCGTCCTCCTGTTTGCCCCTGCCCTGAGCCGCTTCATCTGCGACCGCCGAGCTCTCCAGCTCGTCAATCTTATCTGCGTCCATCTCCACGACCTGACCGGACTCCACAAAGAAGTTTGTAACCGCCTCTATCTCCTCGTCGGATACATATGCGGCTTGACACCTCAAGTCCTGACCGTAAGTGTTGAGATAGCCGTTGGAGCGGAAGTACAGGTCACCGCGGCCCAAGAGCTTCTCTGCGCCGTTTTTATCGAGTATAACGCGCGAATCAATGTGGCTCGCCACCTGGAGCGCAATGCGCGCCGGTATATTGGCCTTTATCTTCCCGGTTATGATGTCCGCGCGCGGGCTCTGTGTGGATACTATCAGATGTATGCCGCAGGCGCGGCCCTTGGCGGCGATGCGGTTAATAGAGTCCTCCACGTCCTTTGCCGCCACAATCATCAGGTCGGCAAGCTCGTCGATTACCACCACTATGCGCGGCATTCTATCGGCGGGATCCGTCTGGAGCGCATTGAAGCGATTGAGATCCCGCGCGCCGAATTTGGCTATGAAGCCGTAGCGCCTGTCCATCTCCCTCGCGACGTTCGCAAGGCTTGCGGCAGCTTGTTTCGGGTCGGTGACGACGGGTCTCAACAGGTGCGGCAGCGAGGAATAGACGCTTAGCTCGACTACCTTGGGGTCAATGAGTATCAGTCTCAGATCCTCGGGAGAGGACTTGTACACGAAGCTGAGTATTATGTCGTTGACGCAGACGCTCTTGCCGGCGCCGGTCGCGCCGGCTATGAGCAAGTGCGGCATGCGCTCCAAATCGCCTATGACCGGCGCACCCGTAATGTCCTTGCCCAAAGCGAAAGCTATCGGAGAGCGCGCCGTGCTGAACTCCCGCGACTCCAAAAGGTCGCGCAGCACTACCGTAGTCGCGCTGTTGTTCGGCACCTCGATGCCCACGGTCGACTTGTTGGACACGGGCTTGATGCTGACGCTGCTCACCGCAAGCGCGAGCGCTATATCGTCCGCAAGCGCGGTGATGCTGCTTATGCGGACGCCCTGCGCAGGCTGAATCTCATAACGGGTCACGGTGGAACCCACCGTCGCCGCCGTGACGCTCGCGGATATGCCGAATGTTGCCAGCGTACTCACCAACAGCTTACCGCGCTCGGCCACGGATTCACCCTTGCTCAAATAGCCGGTGTCGGGCAACCGGAGCAGCGATATTGGCGGCCGCTTGTATACGGGGACGGGAGCGGCGCTTTCCGCGCCAAAGTCCTCCTGAAGCCCCGCTCCGGCAGCAGCCGGCTCGGCGGCGGGCTCAGGTTCAAACGCCTCGGCGCCATATGTTAAGGTTGATGTCTCACGCCGGTCGGCGCCGCCGTCCGCACCGCCTGCCATGCGTATATCCGTCGCCGGGCAGTTTTCCTCGTCCGGATACAGCGGACCGCTGCGCGTTTCGTCTATGTGCTTGTCATCCGGCACGGAGCGCCTGTTTCTGTCCAACTCCCGCGTGTCTCTCAGCGAACCCTGCTTCTTCCTGCTCTTCCTGGAGTCCAAGAGCCCCTGCAGCACTTCGTCGTCCGCTTCCTGCGCACAATCGTCATCGTCAAACTCGCCCGGCTCGCCCTGCCTTTTACCGCGCTCCTTGAGTCCGCTTATCGCGTGCTGCGCCGCTTCGCCTATCGAAAACCGCGACAGGAGTATTATGAATATTAGTATTGCAGCGCATACAAATATGTACGCCCCCGCGACGCCAAAGAGCAGCAACAGCGCGTACGGCAGCAGCGCGCCCACAAATCCGCCGCCAAAGCGCTCAGTCGCGCCCATGTTGTAGGCGCGCAGGTAGAAGTCCCAGGCGGTCACTTCCGCCGTATCGGTATCGGTTATCAGACTTATAAGGTTTAACACCAAAAACACGAGTACGAGCGAGAAGACGACTGTCCAGACGTTCTTCCGCCGCTTAGTGCGCACCAATATGTATACGCCCACGCCTATCAGCAAAAACGGGAACACATAGCCGCCAAGCCCGAATACGCCGAACACGACGCCCATCATCGCCTGCACCGCTATGCCGGAGTCGACGAACACACCGACGCCAATCATCAGCCCGAGTGCAATCAGAATTATGGCCGCAATATCCTTTCTGATGCGGTCAGAGCCCTTTTTGCGCTTTTTCTTGGCCGGCTGCTTCGCAGTATCCTTGTTCGTCGTTTTTGCCACGGCGTTCACCTCCTGGTATTACAGTAAAAGTATATAACAAACATACGTTAAAATCAAACTGCTGCCGCGACTTACGCCTGCGGGTCGATTATCTGCGACTCAAACGGGAACCCGACAGCCGTTCGATTCTCAAAATCCACGCGATAGCCCATGCCGCCATCGTGCACAAAGCCCGTCTGCGGCTCAAATTCGATATAGCACATGTCATCGTCGCCCTCGTCGTTGTGCTGGAAATACCAGTCCGCAAACACGGGAATCAGCGCATTCCTAATTTCCGAGTTTTGCGGCTTGAGCGGATGCCCGATGTTGCGCGCCAAACCTGAAAAGGAATGCATCTGCTTGTTTGTCATTGCCGCACGGGGATTCTCGGTTATCTGCCTGACCTTGTTCGTGCTCGCGTACGTCACGATGTAAAACCTGCCCTCATAGTAACATGCATCAACACAGCGCACCGACGGTATATCGTTCACGCAGGTGGCGAAGGCAAATATCATGTCGCACGAGAATACCCTGTCCATTATCAGGCGCACGCGCTCAAACTCATTCATACCCATACCCCTCGAAGTCTTCACCAGAATACTACCACATCCGCACTCGCAAAGCAAATGCAGCTCCCGCAGGCCAATGGCGAAGAAAACCCCGATGACAGACGTCATCGGGGTTAATCGATAAGCAATTATCTCTTGGAGAACTGGGGCGCGCGACGTGCGGCTTTGAGACCGTACTTCTTCCGCTCCTTCATGCGTGGATCGCGCGTCAGGAAACCCGCCCGCTTGAGCGAAGCCCTGAGTTCCGGATCCGCGACGATGAGCGCACGCGCTATGCCGTGGCGAATCGCACCCGCCTGCCCGGTTGTACCGCCGCCGCGCACGTTGACCAATACGTCAAACTTGCCGATGGTGTTCGTCAGGTTGAGCGGGGCGCGCACTATCATCTTGAGCGTTTCAAGGCCGAAATAATCGTCTATATCGCGCTTGTTGATTGTTATGTTGCCCGTGCCGGGGATGAGGCGAACGCGAGCGCAAGAACTCTTACGCCTTCCCGTGCCCAGATACTGAACGGAATTCTTCATAAGTATTGACCTCCCCCTATTTCTTGAGCTCAAGGACTTCGGGCTTTTGTGCCGCGTGCCTATGGGTGCTTCCGCGATAAATCTTTACCTTCTTCAACATCTGGCGTCCAAGAGGCCCCTTGGGCATCATGAGGCGAATGGCCTCGTATACCACAAACTCCGGCTTCTTTTGAAGCAGCGTCCTGTAAGATACTTCCTTGATCCCGCCAACATAGCCGGTGTGATGATAGTACTTCTTCTGGTCGAGCTTCCTGCCCGTCAGTACGACCTTATCGGCATTGATAATGACAACGAAATCCCCGGTGTCCACATGCGGGGTAAATATGGGCTTATGCTTACCGCGAAGTATAGAGGCAACCTGCGACGCCAGACGACCGAGAACCATGCCCTCGGCATCGACTACATACCACTTGCGCTCAACGGTTTCACCCTTTGCCATATATGTCTTCATGGCATTTCCTCCGTTATTGTTGTAATCTTTGTTGCCTGGCTATGTATGCAGCACTGCTTTCCGGGGCACGTGGGCACTACACGTCCATTATCCAAAGCACAAGTAACATTTTATGAAAACGACCGGCGCGTGTCAAGCGTTTTTCATCAAAATCACGCCAAAGAACTAATATATTACATCAAACTCGCGAAGCCGGTCTGCCGCAGCGCCTCGTAGAGCACAACCGCAACGGCATTTGAGAGGTTGAGCGACCGCTGACCGCTGCACATCGGAATCCGCACGCCGCAATCCGGATAACGCGAGAGCAACTCCGCGCCCAGACCGGCGGTCTCCTTGCCGAATATCAGGAAGTCACTCTCCCGATAATCAACCTCGTGATACGACCTGCCGGCGTGTGTGCTCGCCAGGAAGAAGCGTCCTCCGGCGTTTCGCCGCTCGAACTCCTCGAAGCTGTCGTAGTAGTACACCTCTAAGTCCTTCCAATAATCCAAACCCGCGCGCTTAAGCGTCCTGTCCGATAACTCAAATCCAAACGGGCGCACCATGTGCAGCGCCGTGCCCGTGACGACGCAGGTGCGCGATATGTTGCCTGTATTCTGCGGTATTTCCGGCTCGACGAGCACTATGTTCAGCATGTCAAAGCTCTATCCGCTTGTTGTCGACAGATTCCCGGTAAAGCACGAATTTACGGCCTATTGTCTGAACGACGTCCGAGTGCGTGCGCTCCGACGCCATCGACGCCACCTCCCTTGCGGACTGCTCGCATGTCTCCAGTACGGAGACCTTTATGAGCTCACGCGCCTCCAGCGCGGCGTCCAGCTCATTCACCACCTGCGGCGTTAGGCCGGACTTGCCTATCTGAAATATGGGTTGAATCCCGTTTGCCATGGCGCGAAGCTGCGCGCGTTGCTTGCTGTTGATTCCCATCTGTGTGCTATCCCCCTGTCATTCGACAACATCAAATTCCCAGTCGCCCATGCGCACGACGCTCTCGTCCGTTGCGCCCGCGGCGCGCAGCGCCTCGACTATGCCCTCGTTGATTAAATACTTCTGGAACCTGCGCATGGAGTACTCGTCATTCGCGTTCGTAGTGTCGAGGAGATAGTCCACCGTGCCGCCGGTCACCACAAACACGCCGTCCTCCACCGCTACCTCAAAGCCCTTGGGGTACATCGACCTGTCATTGGCGTAGTCCTCCTCGTCGTATTCGAGCGATTTCGGCACCGTCGCAAGCACGCACACTATTTCATCCAAGAGCGCGTCGAAGCCGCTCGTCGTCGCCGCGGATACGGGAAAAAGCTTTACCGCATCACCGAGCTCCTCTCGCATGAAGTGCAGGTACTCCTCGGCGCCTGTTATATCCATCTTGTTCGCCGCCACAATTTGCGGCAGCTGCGCAAGCCGCTCGCTGTAACGTTCGAGCTCGCGATTTATCTGATAGTAATCCTCAATGGGATCTCTGCCCTCGCATCCGGATATGTCAACTACATGCACGAGCATGCGCGTGCGCTCCACATGCCGCAGGAAGTCGTGGCCCAGTCCCGCTCCGTCGGCGGCACCCTCTATCAGCCCGGGTATGTCTGCGAGCACGAACGTCTTATCATAGCGTTTGACCACGCCCAGATTGGGCGTGAGAGTAGTAAAATGATAGTTCGCGATCTTAGGCCGGGCGCTGGTCAAAACGGACAGAATCGTGGATTTGCCTACATTGGGCAAGCCTATCAGCCCGACGTCCGCAATCGTCTTGAGCTCCAGCTCCACTTCATACTCCCGCGTCTTCTGCCCAGGTTGCGCAAATCGCGGCGCCTGGTGCGTGGGCGTTGCAAACCTCGCGTTGCCCCTGCCGCCCCTGCCACCGTGCAGCAGCACGCGCTCCCTGCCGGGGCTGTTCATGTCCACCATTATGCGGCCGCTCTCGACGTCGCGCACCAATGTGCCAATCGGAACGTGGATTACCATGTCCTCGCCGCTCTTGCCGCGCTGCAGCTGCGCCCTCCCGTTCTCTCCGCGCTGCGCCCTGAAGTGCCGGGAGTACTTGAAGTCCAACAGCGTGCTCATGTTCCGGTCAGCCACGAATATGACACTGCCTCCGCGACCGCCGTCGCCGCCGTCGGGGCCGCCGCGCTGCACGTATTTTTCCCGGTGGAATGACGCGCAGCCATCGCCGCCGTCGCCCGCCTTAATATATATCCTCGCCTTGTCGACAAACTGCATCTCTCTTAATCCGCTTCCCTCTCTTTGAAGTATCTGCACACTTCCGTCAGCGTGCACTCATCACATTTCGGCCTTCTCGCGGAGCATACGCGCCTACCGTGGTATATGAGCCAATGATGTGCCTTCGACCAGCTCTCCACGGGTATCGCCTCGTTCAGGCTGCGCTCTATCTTGATTACGTCCTGAGTATCCGCAAACCCTATGCGATTGGCCAACCGCGCCACATGCGTGTCTACGGCTATCGCGGGCCTGCCAAATGCGTTTGACAGCACGACGTTTGCCGTCTTTCGCCCTACGCCCGGCAGCGCAGTCAATTCCTCCATGGTATCCGGCACCGCTCCCCCGTACAGGCTGATGAGTTGCTCGCACGTCGCAAGGATGTTGCGCCCCTTAGCTTTGTACAGTCCGCATGGCTTTATGTAATCCGCGAGCTCGTCAAAGCTCAGCGCCGCGATGGATTCGGGAGTATTGTGCTCGGCAAAAAGCTTTGCTGTGCACTGGTTAACGCGCGCATCGGTACACTGCGCGCTCAGTATAGTCGCTATCAGCAGCTCGAAAGGGCTTGAGTACATCAGCTCCGGCTTCGCTTCCGGATATGCTTCCTCCAGCAGTTCGAGCGCTCGGCTTATGTCGGCAGCAGTCATTGTGTCCTCCTTACATGACTTAACACGTCATTATAACCGACACACGCTGAGCTTTCAACACAATTCGCCGCATTTACCGCCGCGCACTAATGCCGGCGCGCCCGTCCGCATGCGATACGCGCATGGTACTCCAACGGCCTATTTTCGCCCCTTGTTCATCGCGTTCATGAGCTGCGCCAACAGCATTGGGTCCATACCCCCGCCGCTCCCCTGTGTCGGCGCACCCCCCTGCCTGCCCATTATGCCCTGAAGCAGCGAGAACATATCCATGCCTCCGGCGTTGATTGCAGGCGACCCATACGGCGCGCTGCTTGGCGCAGCGCCGTCGCGGTAAGGCGATTGCCTCGGCATCGCCTGTTCATCCTGTGCGTTTTCCAGCCGCACTCCCATGCTTTCGGCAATGCTCTGGCGTTCCGCAGGCGCGACAAATGGCTCTATCGCATTGAGAAAGCGCTTAAGCTGCCCTACGCCCTGTTCCGCGCGTATCCGCCTGGCGAGCTGAAGCGCCGGCGAGGGCTCGCTGCCCGCCGGCTCAACCGGATTCTGTGGCCTCTTGGGCACAACGCCCTGTTGCATAGTTCGCTGCATAGTCCCCTCCCGGAGCTTTATATGGCAAGTATATGCGTTTTGGGCCGCTTCCGTCACGATTTGCGGCGCTGCCACATAAAATGCATTGAGGTGATGCAAATATGACGAAGCGCAGTATACGAAACATGACCGGAGACAAGGTCAATGCTATGAACGCCTTGCAGCAGAATGCAGCGCACGGCACTCCCGAGTTTGCCGAAGCGGAGCAGGTTATGGCACAATACCAAGGTATGTCGGAAGCGGACTTGATGTCCGAGCTTATGTCGATGAGGCGCGGCGGCGACATATCAGACGCACAGCTAAACGAGTTCACAAGCAAAGTATATCCAATGCTCAACGAGCAGATGCGCGCGAAAATGTCCAGGATTCTGTCCATGATGGGCAAATAAAGCTTGCATTTCCCACAGCTATGGGCTAAAATAGCGCACACGGGCGATTATGAAAGAGGAGTACGCGCCGCTCGCACCAGAAGAGAGTCGATCCCACAGGCTGCAAGGATTGACGGGTTGCAGCGCGCGGAATGTCGCTTTTTAGCCTCTCATTGCGATATGTAGTTATGAGCGCATGGCAGCGTTACGGCCTTGAGTGGAGTGCGATGCATTCAACAAAGGTGGTACCACGGGTGACCCTCTCGTCCTTTGACGTGAAGGGTCATATTTTTTGGAGGTGAGTTTATGGCAAAGGAAATGCCGAAGAGCTACGATCACAGCATCGTAGAGGACAGGTTGTACGCGATGTGGATACAAAATGGTTACTTCCATGCGCAAGTCAATCCGAATAAGCCCGCGTACTGCATCGTCATACCCCCGCCCAATATCACGGGCCAGCTGCACATGGGGCACGCGCTCGACGAGACGCTCCAGGACGTACTCATACGCTACAAGCGCATGAGCGGCTATGAGGCGCTGTGGCTGCCGGGCACGGATCACGCTTCCATCGCCACGGAGGTCAAGATTGTAGAGGACATGGCAAAAGACGGGTTGACCAAGGACAGCCTCGGCCGCGATGGCTTCCTTGAGCGCGCCTGGGAATGGAAACGGCTGTACGGCGGGAGGATAGTCGAACAGCTCAAGAAGCTCGGCTCATCCTGCGACTGGGAGCGCGAGCGCTTTACTATGGACGACGGCTGCAACAAGGCGGTCATCAAGGTATTCGTTGACCTGTATAGGAAGGGCATGATTTACAGGGGCGACCGCATAATCAACTGGTGCCCTGAGTGCGGCACTGCGCTTTCCGACGCCGAAGTGGAATACGAGGAGCAGCAGAGCAACCTGTGGCATGTGCGATATGACGCGCCGGACGGCAGTTATTCCATAACCTGCGCCACGACACGGCCGGAGACAATACTCGGCGACACCGGCATAGCCGTAAATCCCAACGACCCGAGATATTCGCATATCATCGGCAAAACAGTGCTCGTGCCTATAATCGGGCGGGAGATACCCATTGTAGCTGACGAATACGTCGAAATCGAGTTTGGGACAGGCGCAGTTAAGATAACGCCTTCGCACGACCCCAATGACTTCGATGTCGCCGCCCGCACCGGATTGCCGCATCTGTGCGTGTTTACGCCGGACGGGCATATCAACGAACACGGCGGCGCGTACAGCGGGCTGACAACATGGCAATGCCGCAGGGTGTTCGCGGACGACTTGGCGGCGTGCGGCGCGCTCGTAAAAGTCGAGCCGTATACGCACAACGTAGGCACCTGCTACCGCTGTCATACCACAATAGAGCCCATGGTATCCAAGCAGTGGTTCGTCGCCATCAAGGCGCTCGCCGAACCGGCTATCGACGCCGTGAGAAACGGAGACGTCAAGTTTGTACCCGGGCGCTTTGACAAGACGTACTACAACTGGATGGAAAACATACGCGACTGGTGTATCTCCCGTCAGCTATGGTGGGGACACAGGATACCGGCGTACTACTGCGACAAATGCGGCGCCACATTGGTCGAGGAGACCGCGCCTGCGGCATGCCCCGCCTGCGGCGGCGCGCTTCGTCAGGACGAGGACGTGCTCGACACGTGGTTCTCATCCGGTATGTGGCCGTTTTCGACGCTCGGTTGGCCAGATAGAACGCCGGAGCTCGAGTACTTCTACCCCACCGCCACACTCGCCACGGGGTACGACTTGATATTCTTCTGGATAGCCCGAATGATTATGTTCGGCCTGTACGCCATGGGCGACGTGCCGTTTAGGCATGCGTACATACACGGCATGGTACGCGATGAGCTCGGCAGGAAGATGTCCAAATCACTCGGCAACGGCCTGGATCCGCTGGAGATCATCCGCGATTACGGCGCTGATGCGCTGCGCTTCAGCCTGATTACGGGAACTGCAGCCGGTTCGGATATGCGCTTCCACATAAAGAAGGTCGAGGCCGCCAGCAATTTCTGCAACAAGATATACAACGCGGCGCGCTTCGTGATCATCAACGCTGAGGGCGCGGATATCGGCGCAATCGACCCAGGTGCGCTGGATATAGCAGACAAGTGGATACTGTCGCGTACCAATCGCCTCATCAGGGAGGTGACGACGCATCTCGACTCGTTCGACCTCAATCTCGCCGCTCAGAAGGCATACGATTTCATATGGTCTGAGTTCTGCGATTGGTACATCGAGATGGCTAAGCCGCGCCTGTACGGTTCCGACCCGAAGGCAAAATCCAATGTGCTGTCCATACTTATACATGTCCTGACCGTGGGAATGAAG
>JAUNBH010000036.1:0-2230 GCA_030527165.1 Clostridia bacterium | reverse complement strand
CTGCTGCACCCGTTTATGCCCTTCATAACGGAGGAACTGTACCAGAATCTGCCGGGTCACGACGAAACCATAATGCGCTCCGACTGGCCAAAGCCGGTTGCGCAGTACGACTTCCCCGCGGACGAGAGCTCCGCTGAAAGCCTTATGGAACTAATACGCGCCATACGGAATGTGCGCGTTGAAATGAACGTCCCCGCGGCGCGACGCACGGAGTTGTACATCGTCACCGACCCCGACGGCGCTCGGCGCGCTGAAGAAGCGCGGGATTACTTCATCAAGCTCGCCTACGCCAGCTCGGTTACGGTGGTCGCCGACAGAGCCGCTGTGCCGTCCGATTCCGTTTCCGCCGTGAGCCGGTTCGCAGAGGCGTTCATGCCGCTGAGTCAGCTGATTGACATCGGCAAGGAACTCGAACGCGTATCCAGGGAGGCCGAGCGCACAAATGCCGAAGTCGCGCGCGCGCAGGGCAAGCTGTCAAACGCAAAGTTCATCGAAAAGGCGCCGGAAGACGTCGTTGAAGCGGAGCGGAAGAAGCTCGCCGCCGCACTTGAAGTTCTCGACAAGCTCAACTCAAGGCTCGACGAGCTGCGCAGAATGGCGAAATAAGCGCTGACGCAGGCATAAGGCTCGCTACATGGACTCGCGCACAATTGCGCGGGTCTTTTTAGCTTATACGCGCCCGGGTATGTAATACGTCGCGCGCAAACGGGAATACTAAGCCATGCATTCAAACCGGCGCAAACGTCATGCGACCGCTCCAGTGCGCATATACTGTCACAGGCGGACAGCCTGTCGCAGCGAACTGTCACAAAGCGCGACGCCGCCCAATCGGCGCGTCACAACCAACAACCCCTGGGAGGTACAGAGTGAAAAGGCTGATTTTCATACTGCTTGTCCTGACCTTAGCGCTGCCGCTGTGCGCCTGCGCGAACGCGGTTTCAGATGAAAGCAGGCGTGAGCTGCGCAACATAATCGTATCCATTGTAGACAGGTTTTTGGGACTCGACTACTCCGCCGTACAACGCGCTGCAGACCCCTCGCCGACCCCCGGCCAAGCCGATGACATTGATGAGCCGGAATACCGCTGGGTAATCACCATAGATGAAGCGAAAGCAGTAAACGTCGCCGGTGTGACTACCGATTACGAAGTCCGGCTCCGGGCAGAGCACATTGGCGCAACCGCGCAGGGACATTATGCGGGTGAGCTGGACATATCATACGATTGCGACCTCGGCCTGATGGAGCTCATTCTGACGCGCTATACCGAGCTGAGCAATCACAAACTGGCGGGAAACGCGAGGAGCTCCGAATTCTCCTTCCACCTGCTCGACGCACAGGCGATAGGTTATCAGGAAGCGCTGGAGTTGTTCACTGACAGCTTCGGCACTCCATTGACGGACAAAGAGCAGTTGATGTTTGACAAGGCGCTGGAAAGCTTCGGCGGCTACGACCCCGAGGAGGATCCGTTCGAGAGCAGCATACCGTCGCACTTCTGGTGGGACTGGGCAATACCGTACAGCGAGGGCGGCGCGGAGGATTTCTTCAGCCTGAGCAGCCTCGCACGCAGCGCGATACAGACATATCTAGATGAAGGGGGCGATTCGAGCGACCTGAGCGTCAGCGCGCCCATACTTGACAGCTACCACATGTTGGACTACGCGGCGCTCGGCGCTACACCTTATACGCTCTCGCTATACGATGGCGGCAGCGTTGTAATGACGTTCTACTCTCCGGACGGAGGCCCGTTCTCAGTTAAATTCTACGGCACACTTCAAAAGCTGCCGCTCTCTAACGAGTCTTGAGGCGCGCGCAGACTGCAAAGGGTACGGGCGCGGCCTGAAACGGCGAAGCCGTTTTAGCTTGCGCACGCAGTGCGCAAGCCGGCGCGCGCAAGCGCGCGGCCGCGCCCCCCCCCGCGGACACACTCGGCGCGAAGTAATGTGCGTTACGCGCATAAAGCAGCACTGTTGCAATGGAGTCGCAGCTACAAACAGTCAGGTGTGCCCGTGCGGCGTTTTCCTTTGCACGCAAAAAAGCCCAGACGCCGTCCGGACTTTTCGCCTCTGCATCAGAATGCCCGAGAATGTTGGAGGCACCACCCAGAATCGAACTGGGGATGGCGATTTTGCAGACCGCTGCCTTACCGCTTGGCTATGGTGCCGAATACTATAAAAAATGGAGCGGGAGACGGGGCTCGAACCCGCCACCTCCGCCTTGGCAAGGCGGCGCT
>JAUNBH010000005.1:60505-62647 GCA_030527165.1 Clostridia bacterium | reverse complement strand
TTTTTGCCTTTGGGCAAACAAAAGCGCCGTCCGCCCGCTCCCTTGCTCCTCCTCTGCCGCAAAAAGTCACGTTTGCCTCCGCTACGCCCTTGTAAACGCGGGCACCACGCTCCGGCGGCACTACCAACTTTTTGCGGGGCACGAATGGGCTCACGCCAAGCGCAAAGTCCGCTTTGCTCCGACGCTTTTTTTTGCCTTTGGGCAAACAAAAGCGCCGTCCGCCCGCTCCCTTGCTCCTCCTCTTCCGCAAAAAGTCACGTTTGTCTCCGCTATGCCCTTGTATGTGCGTGAAGCGTTTGCCCGCTGTCTGTCTGTTTCTACGCGGGGCGGGCGCGGCCGCGCGCTTCGCGCGCCGGCGTGCGCACAGCGCACGCTGAAACGGCGAAGCCGTTTCAGGCCGCGCCCCCGTGCCCTTCTCGCGAAGAGCGAGAAGTTACCTTGCGGGGTGGGTGGGTGGGTGGGGAAAGATCCCTTCACGGCCGCAGCCGGAGATTGGCGGCATTTTGAGTATGCACTTCACGGCAGTTTGCAGTTGACACAATTTCGCCATTATTATAAAATATATAGCGTTATGTGCAATGTCACACGATCATCAGAATTTGTAGAATGGGAGGGTTTGATACGTGAAAGAGAAAAAAGAAGTCAAAATGTCCACGCCTTACGATTTAGACGGCCGTATGCCGCTAAAGCTCGCAATACCGCTCGGTATGCAGCATGTGCTGGCGATGTTCGTGGGAAACCTCACGCCGCTGCTGGTTGTATTGGGTATCTGCGGTATCGTTGTAGGCGGCGAGCATGAAGCGCTGCGGGTAAGTCTCCTGCAGAACGCGATGCTGATAGCGGGCCTTATTACGCTGCTTCAGCTCTACCCGCTGGGCCCCGTGGGCGCTAAGCTCCCCATTGTAATGGGCACGAGCTCCGGTTTCATAGGGGTATGCGGCAGCGTGGCGGCCGGAATCGTGGCTAATGACCCCAACGCTGGACTTATAGCGTACGGCGCCGTGATGGGCGCGTGCATAGTCGGCGGCATATTCGAAGGCGCGCTGGGCTTTGCCATCCGCCCGCTGAGGCGCTTCTTCCCCCCTGTCGTCACCGGCACGGTCGTCATGGCAATCGGTCTGTCGCTGATAAATGTAGGCATCAACTTCTTCGGCGGCGGCAGCGGTGCGGCAGACTTCGGCAGTTGGCAGAACTTGCTGCTGGGACTGCTGGTGCTCGTCATCATACTGGTGCTTAAGCACGGCACGAAGGGCTTTACGAGCATATCCAGCATACTGCTCGGCATAGTCGCCGGCTACATAATCGCCACCATAATGGGCTTTGTGCTGCCCACGACCGGAGTAAACGAGCAGGGCGTGGAATACACCTACTCCTGGGTGGTGAAATGGAGTAACGTCGCCTCCGAGAGCTGGTTCGCACTGCCCAAGATACTGCCGGTCACACCGGTCTTCAGATGGGATGCGATACTGCCCATATGCATTATGTTCATAGTCACGGCGGTTGAGACAATTGGCGACATTTCCGGCATAACCGAAGGCGGATTGAATCGCGAAGCTACCGACAAGGAGCTCTCCGGCGGCGTTGTGTGCGATGGCGTAGGCTCGGCGATCGCCGCTGTGTTCGGCGTAATGCCCAATACCTCGTTCAGCCAGAATGTTGGATTGGTCGCAATGACTAAAATCGTCAACCGCTTTGCGATCGCCTGCGGCGCGATATTCCTCGTGCTCGCGGGCCTGTTCCCTAAGCTCGGCGCCATAATATCCATCATGCCCCAGAGCGTGCTCGGCGGCGCAGCCGTCATCATGTTCGCCTCCATCGTGGTTTCGGGCATACAGCTCATTACACGCGAGAAGCTCACTGCGCGCACTATAACGATAGTTGCGGTGGCGCTCGGTCTGGGCTTTGGATTGGGCGCGAGCAGCACAGCTCTCAATCAGATGCCGCAGTGGCTGCGCTACGTCTTCGGCGGAAGCGGCATAGTACCCGCCGCCATAGTGGCGATTGTGCTCAACATCGTACTGCCGAAGGACAAGCCCGTGGAGAACCCCGTAGAGAGCAAGGAGGAAGCCCCCGCCGCCCCGCCGCCCGCTGCAGAATAAGCGCGCAGGAAGCCGGTCGGCAATCAACTATACAAGAGAAGCG
>JAUNBH010000005.1:20893-60495 GCA_030527165.1 Clostridia bacterium | reverse complement strand
CTCTTTACGCTCCGCACCGTGCTACGGCGTGGCGGTGCGGCACCGGACTTATGTTACCGCTCCCGTTCGTGGCAGCTGCCGCCCATAGGGCAGCCGCTGCACCCGCCGCCCGAACAGGCGCATGAGGCCTTCCCCTGCCGCCTTGCCCGGACAGCCGACGCGACTATTGCAATGAAAACCGCCGCGACCAGCGCGAGTACGATAGCTGTTTGCCAGTTCATTGCGCCCTCCCGCTTCCACGCTCACCGGGTGTGAGCTTAACATCATGCGACAGCCGGTTGCCGTCATATCTGTTCCGGCGTACGAGCAGATATACGAGGGCTGCCAGCGCCAGTATTGCTACTCCCGTCCAGACCGTGAAGCCTCCGCCCGCGAACAGCGAGCCAAGCTGATAGACTATCAGCGACACTACGTACGCAAAGCCGCACATATAACCTATTGCGCCCCACGTCCACTTCGCGTTGTTCATCTCCCGCTTTATCGCGCCCATCGCCGCAAAACACGGGGCGCACAGCAGGTTGAACAGCATGAATGAATACGCGGCAAGGCCGCTGCCGCCAAAGAACTCCTGCCCAATGACTGCGAGCCTGACCGAATCCGCCGATTCCACGAGTTCCATGGCGAGATCGCCGCTTGCCATGGAGGAGAGCGCGCCAAACACGCCCACGACCTCTTCCTTGGCTACAAGTCCCATAAGCGTCGCTACCGTCGCCTGCCAGCTTCCAAAGCCCAGCGGCGAGAATACGAATGCTATGTATTCCCCGATTACGTTGAGCACGCTCTTTTCGGCGCCATCTCCAATGTAGTGGAATCCGCCCTCAAACGTCAGCGAGTTGAGTACCCAGATCACGATGCTCGCAGCGACTATAACAGTTCCCGCGCGCTTTATAAAGCTCCAGCCGCGCTCCCAGACGGCGCGCAGTATGTTGACCGCGACCGGCGCGTGATACGCGGGCAGTTCCATCACAAACGGCGCCGGATCCCCGGCAAAAGCCTTCGTCTTTTTGAGTATTATGCCCGAGAGTATGACGGCAGCCACGCCTATAAAGTACGCCGACGTCGCTACCCACGGGCTGTTTCCGAACAGCGCGCTGGCTATAAGTCCCACTATCGGCATCTTTGCCGCGCAGGGGATGAAGCAGGTAGTCATTATCGTCATCTTGCGGTCGCGGTCCTGCTCAATGGTACGCGACGCCATTATGCCCGGCACGCCACAGCCCGACGAGATAAGCATGGGTATGAAGCTCTTCCCCGACAGCCCAAACTTGCGGAAAATGCGATCCATTATGAATGCGACGCGCGCCATGTAGCCTACGTCCTCGAGAATTGCAAGCAACAGGAACAGTATGAGCATCTGCGGCACAAATCCCAGCACTGCGCCCACGCCGCCTATTATGCCGTCCGCTATGAGGCTCGTGAGCCACGCGGCACAGCCTATGCCCTCAAGAAAACTCACGACGGCAGGCACTATCCACTCGCCAAACAGCGTATCGCCCATGAATGTGACAGTCCAGTCCCCGATAGTCCCTATGGATATGGCGTATACCGCCAGCATTATCAGCACGAATATAGGCAGCGCAAGCCACCGGTTCGTCACTATCCTGTCAATTCTGTCGGATACGGTCAACGCGCCGGCGCGGTTCTTTTTATAACAGCCCTTGAGTATGGACGCTATGTATATGTAGCGCTCGTTGGTTATGATGCTCTCGGCATCGTCGTCCAGCTCCGCCTCGGCAGCCTTTATGTCCTCCTCGATGTGCGCCAGTACGCCTGCCTCGATTCCCAGGCGTGCAAGCACCTTGTCATCGCGCTCGAATATCTTTATGGCATACCATCGCTGCTGCTCCGCGGGCATGTCGTGCACCGCCGCTTCCTCGATATGCGCCAGCGCATGTTCTACGACGCCCGAAAAGCTGTGCATGGGCACCGTCTTGGAGCTCTTTGCCGCCTCGACTACCGCCTCGGCAGCCTCCGCCACTCCGTCGCCCTTCAGCGCGGATATGTCGACTATTCTGCAGCCAAGTGCGCGCGATAGCTCCTGCGTGTCTATCTTGTCGCCGTTTTTGCGCACCACATCCATCATGTTTATGGCCACAACTACGGGTATGCCGAGCTCCGTGAGCTGCGTCGTAAGGTATAGATTGCGCTCCAGGTTAGTTCCGTCTACGATATTCAGTATGGCGTCCGGCCGCTCATCAATGAGATAATTCCGCGCCACAACCTCCTCCAGCGTGTAAGGTGAAAGCGAGTATATGCCCGGTAAGTCCATTATAGTGACATCATTGTGCTTTCTGAGCTTGCCCTCCTTCTTCTCAACCGTGACGCCGGGCCAGTTGCCCACGAACTGGTTGCTCCCCGTCAATGCGTTAAACAGCGTGGTCTTCCCGCTGTTGGGATTGCCCGCAAGGGCTATCCTGATTTCCTTGCCCATACCTGTTCTCCTCTCCTCATTGATTAGATGTGTCTAACTATGTTTTCCAAAAAAAGGAACTCCGTCCTGCCGCCGCGGCTTTATTCAATCTCTATCATATCGGCATCCGCCTTGCGAATGGAGAGCTCATATCCCCTGACGGTGACCTCGACCGGGTCGCCGAGGGGAGCCAGCTTGCGCACGTACACTTCAACGCCGCGCGTAATGCCCATGTCCATTATGCGGCGCTTAACCGCACCCTCACCGTGGAGCTTTATGACCTTCACGGTCTCCCCCACCTTCACCTGTCTCAGAGTCTTCATACCTGACCTCCTCAAATCATAATTCTCGCAGCCGTCTCGCGGCTGATGGCAACCCGGGTGTCCTTGACGTTGACTATAAGGTTTCCGCCGATTGCGGACACTATAGTTATGATCCCGCCAACGACAAAACCCATATCCTCCAAGTGCTTCTTCGCCTCCGGACTTCCGCCCACTCTGCGGATTATATTCTCCTCGCCTATGTTCGCCAGCGTCAGCGGCATCATTCCAACCTCCTTGTGTCGTGCGTCATCCGATAGACGCGCACGTCGGTTAAATGAATTTAACCATGCATCAGTTTAATAGCTCTAACTTAGTTTGTCAACAGGTTTTTTTAATCGTTTGCAAAATAAGTTAGAGTGTGTTAACCTCGTATTATTCAAGGCGCGAAGGAGAGGTGACGACTTTGAACATACGCAAGGCCTCGGAAGACTATTTGGAGGCTATGTTGATGATGCAGGAGCAGCACGGCTATATCCGCTCCATAGACATAGCGGCGCAGCTCGGCGTAACTAAGCCCAGTGTGAGCTATTCCACAAAGCGACTGAGGGAGAATGGCTATATCACAATGGACAGCGACAACCTCATTACGCTCACCGACAAGGGAATGGAGATAGCAAAGCGCATGTACGAGCGCCATAAGCTGCTGACGGAGTTTCTCATACACCTCGGGGTGGACGAGCAGACCGCGCGCGAGGACGCCTGCAAAATCGAACACGACATCAGCCAACAGACATTTGACGCGATATGCAGGCATGCGCGCAGCCGCAATGAGCAATAGCGCGTTCCGCGCCGTCGCGCGATTGGAGCGGGCGGTACCCGTTTCGGATTTCATAGACCGCTGTGTGGACGAGGACAAGTTCGCGGCGCTCTGCCGCGGGTGCGCCAATTACGGCGCGTTGTGGTCCTGCCCGCCGTTCGACTTCTCCGCGGGCGAGTTCTGGCGCGCTCACACCGCGCTATTGCTGTACGGCTACAAGCTGACCGTACCAAGCGACGAGCTCATTCGAACGTACTCGCCGGACGAGCTGCAGGCGCGCTGCACAGAAATGCTGCTGCCGCTAAAGCGCACCATATTGAACGAGCTGCTCTCAATGGAACGCGCCATGCCCAGGAGCACGGCGCTGTCCGCCGGCAGCTGCGACGAATGCGCCCAATGTGCGCGCAGCTACGCGCCCTGCGCAAAGACCGACCGCATGCGCTACTCGATAGAGGCACTTGGCGGCGATGTGGCCAAGGCGCTGGAACTCTACTTCAAAGAAGAGCTGCTATGGGCAAAGGACGGGCGGCTGCCGCGGCATTTTATTCTGCTGGGCGGCTTGCTCATGCGCGAATAGCAGCGTAACTCAAAGGCGAACTCATGGCTGAGTCGCTATTATCTCATTGCGGAGGCACTATATGAACGACGTCGGCAAAGTACTTCTGGGCATAATATTGCCGCTGCTCGGCACCACTCTCGGCGCCGCAACGGTATTCATACTCAAAAGGGAGATGGACTCGCGCCTGCAAAAGGCGCTGTTGGGCTTCGCCTCCGGCGTAATGATAGCGGCTTCCATATGGTCGCTGCTCATACCCGCGATAGATATGGCGGAGGCGTCCGGCGGCCTGGTTTGGCTGCCGGCAGTCGTGGGCTTTCTCGCAGGCATGGGCTTTCTGCTGCTCCTGGACACGCTCATCCCCCATCTGCACATCAATTCGGACTGCCCCGAGGGCAAACCGTGCGGACTCGGCAAATCGCTCATGCTCGTGCTCGCGGTTACCCTGCACAACATACCGGAGGGCATGGCAGTCGGCGTCGTGCTCGCGGGTATGCTCTCGGGCGGGGACGTAATAACCACTGCCGGCGCCTTCGCTCTCGCGGCGGGCATCGCGATACAGAATTTCCCGGAGGGCGCTATTATATCCATGCCGCTGGTGAGCTCCGGTCTGTCTAAGGGAAAGGCATTTCGCTACGGCTTTTTGTCGGGCGTGGTGGAGCCTGTCGCCGCCGCAGTCACCATACTTCTCACATCATTTGTCACCCCGATTCTGCCATACATACTGTCTTTCGCGGCGGGAGCTATGATATATGTAGTCATAGAGGAGCTGATACCCGAGGCGCAGGCCGGTGAACACTCCAATATTGGCACGATAGGCGCCGCGCTCGGCTTCGCGCTCATGATGTTCCTCGACGTAGCGCTGGGTTGACCCATACCGCCGCACCCCCCGCCTGTTTTTAGGGTCGATGGCCACAACGCAAAATTCCTAAAAGCTGCTTGACAATAACATATGAATGAATTATCATATGAACATGTATTCATTATTTATGCGGAGGGGAACGATATGAACGGTATGCGTCACGACCACTCGACCATTGTCAGCGCAGTGCGCGCGCACATGCCTGACACCAACATATTGCACGACCTGGCGGATTTATTTAAGGTATTCAGCGATTCGACGCGCATGAAAATCATGTTCTATCTGCTCGAATCCGAGCTGTGCGTATGTGCGCTGGCCGACCTTTTGAATATGGAGCAATCCGCGGTGTCACACCAGCTTCGCATTCTCAAGAGCGCGAAGTTGGTGGCGTTCAGGCGCGAGGGCAAGCTGAGCGTCTATTATCTCGCTGACGACCACGTGCGCACTATAATCGAACAGGGCTTTGAGCATCTCACGGAGGGCAGGCACGAATGAAGCGCACATATGCGATAAACAACCTCGACTGCGCACACTGCGCCGCCAAGCTGGAAGCTGCGCTGAAGCAGGTCGAGGGCATCGAATCCGTCTCCGTCAACTTCGTGGCAAAGAAGCTCACGATAGAGGCCGACGAGAGCGATTTTGACGCCGTTATGCGCAGAGCGCTGCGCACCTGTAAGCGGATAGAGCCCGATTGCGCCGTTGCGTACAGCGAGCCCGCCCGCGAGACGAAGCATTCTGCTGTCATAATACGCATATGCGTCGCCGCGGCGCTGTTTGCCGGCGCGCTGTTCGTGCCGGACACTTGGACCCTGCGGCCGCTCTGCTTCCTCATACCCTACGCGGTGGCGGGCTACGACGTGCTGTGGCGCGCCGCGAGGAACATACTGCGCGGCAAGGTGTTTGACGAAAACTTTCTCATGGCGCTCGCGACCATAGTCGCCTGCTGCATAGGCGAATACCCGGAGGCTGTGGCAGTAATGGTGTTCTACCAGATAGGCGAGCTCTTTCAGCGCGTAGCGGTGGGCAACAGCCGCAAATCCATAAAGGCGCTGATGGAGTTGAAGCCTGACTTTGCGAGAGTCCTGCGGGGCGGCGCCGAGGCGGAGGTCGCGCCGGAAGATGTCGAAGTGGGCGATATAATACTCGTACTGCCGGGTGAGCGCATACCGCTCGACGGCGTGATAAGCGCCGGTTCCACATCGCTGAACACTGCCGCACTGACGGGCGAGTCGCTGCCGCGCGACTGCAACGAGGGCGACGGCGTATGCAGCGGCTCCGTAAACCTCACATCGCCCATAAGGGTGCGCGTTACCAGCCCGTACGACAGGAGCACCGTCGCGCGCATACTTGAACTCGTTGAAAACTCCTCATCCAACAAGTCGCGCACGGAGAGCTTTATAACTCGATTCGCCAGGTATTACACGCCGTGCGTCGTCATAGGCGCCGCGCTGCTCGCCGTGATACCGCCACTCGCGTTTGGGCTCGACTGGAGCGAGTGGATAGACCGCGCACTTACATTCCTCGTCATCTCATGTCCCTGCGCGCTAGTCATTTCGGTGCCGCTTACTTTCTTCGGCGGCATAGGCGGCGCATCCAAGCGCGGCATTCTCATAAAGTCAGCGAACAACCTCGAAGCGCTCGCGCACGTCGGCACGGTGGCGTTTGACAAAACCGGCACGCTCACCTGCGGCAGTTTCCGGGTGACCGCTATACATCCCGAGGCGATGTCTGAGGCGGAACTCTTAGATATAGCGGTGCTCGCCGAGAGCTACTCCAAGCATCCCATAGCCGACTCCATACTGCGCGCCCACGGCGGCCACATAGACTCGAGCCGCATAGCCGACGTGAGTGAAGCCGCCGGGCACGGCGTACGCGCCGCAATAGACGGCCGCACGGTGTATGTGGGAAACGGCAAGCTGATGGATTCCGCCGGTATAACCTGGCGCGGCTGCGAGGACGACGTCGGCACGGTAATCCACATTGCGGCAGACGGGGAGTACTGCGGGCATATAGTCATATCCGACGAGGTGAAGCCCGATGCGGCGGACACTATTATGCAGCTGAAGTCGGCGGGAGTGGCGCGCATAGCAATGCTCACGGGCGACGTGAGCAGCGTTGGCGACGCGGTAGGCACGGCGCTCGGCATAGGCGAGGTGCACTCATCGCTGCTGCCGGAGCAGAAGTCCGAGGTGCTCGACAAGCTGCTTAGTGAAAAGCCGACCGGTACAACTCTTGCGTTTGTGGGCGACGGCATAAATGACGCGCCCGTGCTGGCGCGCGCTGACGTAGGCGTGGCAATGGGCGCGATGGGCAGCGACGCCGCCATAGAAGCGGCAGACGTGGTGCTCATGGAGGATAAGCCCTCCAAGCTGCCGGAGGCGATGCAAATAGCCAAGCGTACACTGAGCATCGCCCATCAGAACATTGCGTTCGCGCTCGCGGCTAAACTCGCCGTGCTGGCGCTTGGAGCCCTTGGTCTCGCAGATATGTGGATGGCGGTATTTGCGGACGTGGGCGTCTCGGTCATAGCGATACTAAACGCAATGCGCACGCTGAACACCAAGCGCACGCTCAATGACGCCAGCGCGGCGAGCCAGCCCGGCGCGGCGGCGATTTAACGGCGCATTTCAGCTACAAACAGCTCTGCGGCATTCGATACCGCGGGCGCGCTCGCAGGGGGACGCCGCGCGATGCGGAAATGCGCAGGGCGGCATACCTGGACAGACGCCATAATGAAGTATTACTCGGGAAATCACCCGCCGAGGGGCAAACCTTTCGGCGGGATCGCTTTATGAGCAAACACAACTGCATCATCCGACGAATCGGAAGCTATCGCATGCAGGCATTTACAAATTCCACGGGCACATCCATGCGGCCTGCTGCTTGCTCCGGCGTCATTCCACTGCTTAGGAAACGCCCGCATACTGTTTTCATGCTCTCTCCAACTTCAATGATGTGTTTATCCGGGTCGTAGAAGCGGACAACGTGCTGTCCCCACGAGTGTTCTAAAACAGCGTGGACGTATTCAACATCACATTCTTTCAGCTTATCCGCAAATCCGTCAAAATCAGCTTCTTCAAAGTAGATTTCAAAGCTGTTGCCGCCAAAAGAGACATCGCTTTTACCGATAAAGCCCTTGTACGTTTCGGCTGTCTGCAAAGCCAAACCGCCCGTTAAGGTTTTATTCGCTCCAAAGTCCATAGTCACGTTAAGGCCCAGTACTCTTTTGTAGAACTCAACCGATTTATCCATATCCGTTACCACCAGCATCGGGCTTTTCAATTCCATTCTTGTTACCTCTGTAAGCCAATATCTATTGCCGCATGCGATTATACTATGCGCCTCACGCTTTAACAAGCGCCGACGCCTTTTCCGCCTCGCGCAAACTCGCAGCCGCGTTTTGGGCATAGCAGCTGCTCGCGGCGCACATACTCTCACTAAAAAGCGGAGGCACTGCCATGACGGAAACCGCCTACTACGGAGACATACTGACGCTCGCTCGCGGCGCCGGGCTTTACGCGGAGGCGCTGCTCGTGCGAAACGGACGCATAATCTGCGTCGGCTCGCGCAGGCACGTACAGGCGTTCGCAAGCCCCGGCGCGAAATGCGTGGAGCTAGACGGGCGCACGCTGATGCCGGGGTTTATCGACAGCCACTCGCACATACTGCGCTACTCGCAGTCCTTGGGCAGCGCTGACCTCACGCTCGCGCGCAGCTTTGCGGATATAGGCCGGGCGCTCACGGCATTCAAGCGCGAATCCGGCATACCGGACGGGCAATTCGTGACGGGCTTTGGCTATGAACACAACCTGCTCGCAGAGCGCCGCCATCCCACGCGCGCAGACCTTGACGCGCTCGGGATATCCAGCCCTCTGCTCATCACACACCGCTCCGGACACGCCGGCGCACTTTCGAGCTCGGCGTTGGATGCCCTGGACGCGCACGGCAGCGCGCATGACGAAAACGGCGCGGAGCGCGACGCCTCCGGCGAGCTCACGGGCTACATGGAGGAAAGCGCGTTCATACGCTTTGCGTCCATGCTGCCGCGGCCCGGGCTGCACAGCCAGCTGGACATGATGAGGAGGGCGCAGCGCGTGTACGCCTCGCACGGCATCACCACGGCGCAGGAGGGATTTCTGGACGCGGATACGCTTACCCTGTTCGATGCGCTTCGGGAGAATGGCGAGCTGTCCATAGATGTCATCGGCTACATAGACTGCGCCATTGCCGGCCGCCTCACTCCAGCCTCCATGCGCTATCTCAACCACATGCGCCTCGGCGGCCTAAAGCTGTTCTTGGACGGCTCGCCGCAGGCAAAGACGGCATGGCTCTCGCAGCCATACATCGGCGGCGACTCGCTCGGTTACAGGGCGCACTCGGACAGCGAGGCAGCAGGCGCAGTAAGCGCTGCGCTTGCAAGAGGCGTTCAGCTGGCGGCACACTGCAACGGAGATGCGGCGTGCGAGCAACTCATACGCGCTTATGAAGCGGTTATGGCTGGAGGTCGGTACTCCCGCGCACACAGGCCGGTCATGGTACACGCGCAGCTCGTCCGAAGCGACCAACTGCTGAGGATGCGCAAGATAGGCATTATCCCGTCCTTCTTCATATCGCACATCCGCTATTGGGCACAGGCGCATCTGGATAATCTCGGCATGCGCCGCGCAGAGCGCATATCGCCCGCCAAGAGCGCGCTCGCGCTGGGGCTTCCCTTTACGCTGCATCAGGACACGCCAGTGCTGCCGCCCAATCAGCTGGAGCTGGTGGAGCTCGCGGTAACGCGACAGGCGGCGTTCGGTTCGCTGGGACTGTTTGAGCGCATAAGCCCACTCGACGCTTTGCGCGCCGTAACGGGCAACGCCGCGTTTCAGTGCTTCGAGGAGCACTCGAAGGGCGCGCTCAGGCCGTCCATGCGCGCAGATATGGTAATACTCGACCGCAACCCGCTGCGCGCGCATCCGACGGACATCGGCGCAATAACCGTGCTCGAGACCATTAAGGACGGCGTGACGGTGTTTAGGCGGTAGGCGCGATACGCCGCGGCGAAGCCGCGGCAGGCTTGCGCAGCAAGCGGCCGGCGGAGCCGGCCGTATCGCGCCCCCCCTCGGCGGCTATTTCCGCTCCAGCTGCGTTATGAGGCGCTCGAGGTTGCTCACAGTTGCCCTGTCAAGAAAGTGCTCCAGCTTCTCTGCCTCTACGAGTTCGCTGCCGCCCCCGTTCAACAGCTGCAAAAATCGCTCCACCACGTCATGTCTGTAAAGCAGGTACTCCCCCGCCGCCCTGCCCTTTTCGGTCAGTCGCACATATCCGTATTTCTGCGCGTCGACATACCCTGTCGCGACGAGCTGCTGTATCATCTTTGACGCCGACGACGGCTTGACGTGCAGCCCGTTCGCCAGCTCTCCTATCCTCACCACTTCGGTAGAGCGCAGCAACCGGCATATCATCTCGAGATAATCCTCCATTGCGGGCGTAAGCTCCGCCTGTTCTATTTCTTGATAGCCCTTTAGCGTATAGAATCTCGAATCCTCCACGTCCTCTCCTTTCGCACCGTAACAATTGCATTCGCAGCCGAATACTATGGAGCAGCTTAAATAGTTTCCCTTTTCTAACATTATTGACCGGAGGATGTAGGTATGATAGCGAAAAAAACTCTTGCGACCCTGACGCCGGGCGATTCGGCAATCGTCGGGGAACTGAAAACTACCGGCTGCATGCGCCGCCGTTTCTTGGATATTGGTCTAGTGGAAAGCACTCCCGTGAAGTGCATAGGCCGCAGCCCGGGCGGTGACCCCTCGGCGTACCTCATACGGGGCGCCGTCATAGCCATAAGGGAGGAAGACTCCCGGGAAATCCTGCTCGCGTAGACCGCCATGGGAGGTGAATCATGGGCCTGACCACAAGCGCCGTGGGCGCGAATGCAATAGACTCCGGGCTTGAAATCCGCAAAGCCTCGCCCGCCGACAAGGTCGTGGCGCTCGCCGGGAATCCAAACGTGGGCAAGAGTACGGTGTTTAATGCGCTGACGGGCATGAACCAGCACACCGGCAACTGGCCCGGCAAGACCGTGGCAAATGCCCAAGGCTGCTTTAGCAGCGGTAAACGCGGGTATGTGCTGGTAGACATACCGGGAACTTACTCCCTCATGGCGCACTCCGCCGAGGAGGAGATAGCCCGCAACTTCCTGTGCTTTGCCGACCCCGACGTGACAGTCGTGGTTTGCGATGCGACCTGTCTCGAGCGCAACCTCAACCTCGTGCTGCAGACGCTCGAAATATCGTCAAATGTAGTCGTGTGCGTCAACCTCATGGATGAGGCAAAGCGCAAGCACATCTCCATCGATATAGACGCGCTGTCACGCAGGCTCGGCGTGCCCGTCGTCGGGGCTACGGCAAGGAATAAGCGCACGCTGGACGCACTCGTCAGAGCACTGGACGAAGCGGCGGACGGCACTAAACCCATGATGCCATTTGTCACCCGGTATCCCGCCGAAATCGAATGCGCCGTCTCCGCCCTGCTGCCTTCGGTCGAGAGGCTTGCAGGCGGACGGCTAAACAGCCGATGGCTCAGTTTGCGGCTGCTGGATCGCGATGAGTCGCTGATTCGCGAGATAGCGCGGTACTTCGGGCCGGACTTCATGGAAGATGATGAACTCCTCGGCGCGTTGGACGCGGCGCAGGCGGAGCTGGAGCGGCACGGGATAACCTCCGACAGGCTCAATGACCTCATAGTGTCAAGCCTCGTGTCAGCAGCACAGGAAATAAGCGCCGAGTCGGTGACATTCCACGACGCCAAGTACAACGAGCGCGACCGGCGCGTTGACAGGGTGCTTACAAGCAAGTGGGGCGGGTACCCTATCATGCTGGCGCTGCTGCTGCTGGTCTTCTGGCTGACGATAGTCGGGGCGAACTACCCCTCGTCGCTCCTGGCGGACGGACTGTTCTGGGTGCAGGATAAGCTCTCGGAGTTGTTTGCGCTGCTGTCCGCACCCACATGGCTGCACGATGTGTTCGTGCTCGGAGTGTACAGAACGCTCGCGTGGGTAGTGTCGGTCATGCTGCCGCCCATGGCGATATTCTTCCCCCTGTTCACGCTTTTGGAGGACGTGGGCTACCTCCCGAGGATAGCCTATAACCTCGACAAGCCTTTCCGCCGCTGCAATGCCTGCGGAAAACAGGCGCTGACCATGTGCATGGGCTTTGGGTGCAACGCCGCGGGAATCGTGGGGTGCCGGATAATCGACTCGCCGCGTGAAAGGCTGCTCGCCGTGCTGACGAACAACTTCGTGCCGTGCAACGGCCGCTTCCCCACGCTCATAGCAGTTATCGGCATGTTCTTCGCGGGTGCGGCGAGTTGGGGAGTGGCGTCATCCCTGGTGTCCGCACTCGCTTTGACGGCGGTTATAGTACTCGGCATTGCTATGACGTTCTGCTCTACCAAGCTGCTGTCCAAAACGCTCCTCAAGGGGGTGCCCAGCTCGTTTACGCTGGAATTGCCCCCCTACCGCAAACCCCAAGTGGGCAAGGTAATCGTCCGCTCGCTGCTGGACAGGACACTGTTCGTGCTCGGCCGCGCGGCAGCCGTTGCTGCTCCGGCGGGGCTCGGGCTGTGGTTAGCCGCGAACATCACAGTGGGCGACGCGAGCATACTCGCGCACTGCGCGGGCTTTCTCGACCCGTTCGCGCGCCTGCTTGGCCTTGACGGCATAATACTCATAGCGTTTATACTCGGCCTGCCCGCAAACGAGATAGTAATCCCCATCATCATAATGGGCTATATGGCGCAGGGGAGCCTGCTGGAACTCGACAGCACGCTTCAGATGCGCGAGCTGTTTGTCGCAAACGGCTGGACTGCGATAACCGCGATTAACGTGATGCTGTTCTCGCTCATGCACTGGCCCTGTTCCACCACGCTGCTCACAATCAAAAAGGAGACCGGTAGCTGGAAATGGACTGCGGTAGCGTTTGCGCTGCCCACTGCGTTCGGACTTGCAGCGTGCTTCATCGTCGCCACCGCGGCCAGGCTGCTGTCCTGACGGGGCGTCCGCCGCACAGCGGCGAAATGATGAGCTGCTTTCTCGCAGTTGCGCCCTTTTCAAAATCACATTTTCGAGTATAATAGCTGAGTAGATTTGTGATTAAGGAGAATACGATGGATTACGCAAAGGAATCCCTTAGGCTGCACGAGCAATGGAGGGGCAAGATTGAAGTCGTGGCGACCGTGCCGGTCGAAACAAAGGACGATTTGTCGCTCGCTTATACGCCGGGCGTCGCACAGCCCTGCCTCGAGATACAAGCCGACATCGGCAAATCCTATGAGCTCACTCGCCGGCACAACCTCTGTGCGGTGATAACCGACGGAAGCGCCGTGCTCGGCCTCGGCGACATAGGGCCGGAAGCGGGCATGCCCGTCATGGAGGGCAAATGCGTGCTGTTTAAGGCGTTCGGCGGCGTGGACGCATTCCCGCTGTGCATCAAGACCCACGACGTGGATGCGTTCGTGGAAGCGGTATACCTCATATCCGGCAGCTTCGGCGGCATCAACCTCGAAGACATATCGGCGCCTCGCTGCTTCGAGATAGAGCGCAAGCTGAAGGCGCGCTGCGACATACCCATATTCCACGACGACCAGCACGGCACCGCTATCGTCACGCTCGCAGGCCTTACGAACGCCCTGAAGGTGACGGGAAAGCGCAAAGAGGACGTGCGCATAGTCACGTCGGGCGCGGGCGCTGCCGCCGTCTCCGTGGTGAAACTGTTGCTGTCCGCCGGCTACAAGAACATAACCATGTGCGACAGGCATGGCGCCATATATCCTGACCGTTCGGAGGGCATGAATTGGATAAAGGCGGAGCTGTCGGAGCTGACAAACGCCGAGAGGCGCGCCGGCAGCCTGGTCGATATGCTCGCGGGCGCCGACGTGTTCATAGGTGTCTCCGCGCCCGCGCTGGTCACGACCGACATGGTGCGCTCCATGGCGAAAGACGCCATAGTGTTCGCCTGCGCCAATCCCACGCCGGAGATATTCCCGGATGAAGCGAAGGCGGGCGGAGCCCGCGTGATCGCTACCGGCAGAAGCGATTTCCCCAACCAGATTAACAATGTGCTCGCCTTCCCGGGCGTGTTTAGGGGGGCGTTTGACGTGCGGGCAAGCGACATAAACGACGATATGAAGATGGCGGCCGCAGAGGCGCTCGCATCGCTCATTTCGGATGAAGAGCTGTCGGCCGACTACATAATACCGCGGGCGTTCGACCCCAGAGTAGGCAGGGCGGTGGCGCAGGCGGTCGCACAGGCGGCGAGGCGCTCGGGCGTGGCGCGGATATAGCGCTTTGCGCAAATCATCTCATGTTATATGATGGGCGCGGCAGCTAAACGCCGCGCCCTGTCGCACCATTGGAACTATACTGCGCCACCCCGATTACGCCGCGCGCACCGGTACGAACGGGCGCACCCGTTCCTCGCCCCCAAGCGCAGCCGTCGCCACGAATGCCAGACTGCCCACCGCGCATACGAGCATGTCCCTCATGGTATCGATTATTCCTATGTCGATATAACCGCCCGTGAGCACGAGTTCCCCGTTTATGACGACCTCATCTATCCCGGATATGGTGGGCGGTGTGTTCAAATCGCCGCCCAGCAGGTAGGAGCTGAACTCCGTCACTATCGTGTCATTCTGCATGTCGGTGCCCAACAACCTGTCCCCGGCGTACTCCAAAAACTCCCACAGCCCCGCGAATGTCATCGCCACGCAAAACGCGGATACGCATTTGAGCAGCCGCGAGTGGGAGCGGTTTTCGCTGTCCAGCAGATCGGGCACGCCGAAACCAATGGCAGCGCCCAAAAAGCCGCTGAACGTATGCAGCAGCTTGTCAAACGGCTCGAATACAAAATACAGCTTATACACGCTTCCCGCCAACGGGCCAATGCAGAATACCATGCACATTATCTCCATCGCACTGCTCATTTGCAGGCGAAACAGCCATTCTACACTGTAAGTGAGCGCAAACAACAAAACCGACACGAGGCTCAGCGCCACCTGTTGCGCGGTGCCCGTAAGCGCACACGATACCGCCGAATACAGCGCAAATGCCTCTAAAACGCAAAAGACCAGCAGTGAAGCTGTGGATTTGCCCTCGAAAAACGCCCTTCTCTTTCCCAACGCATTGTTATCCAAATCGTCACCTCCATGTGTCTTGCCGACAATATAGCCGCTCGCGCCCCGGGCAACCCCGCCGCGAGCCGCCATGCCTTCGTGGCGTTTATTCCCACTTTTTACAGATGGAAACACTCGCAACGCCGGTAATTGGCGCAATTCTACCATCGCTTGCCAATCGCGTCAATCCGTGATACATTGTCAATTGTGAACTTTTGCGCGTTGCGGCGCGCACGGGGGTTGCCAAATGACTTTAGACCGGAAAATAGTTTTCTTCGATATAGACGGCACCATACTCGACATAGCTACGCAGGTCATACCGCAGAGCGCCGTCGACGCCATCCGCCGCATGCGCGCCAATGGCCACTATGCCGTCATCTGCACGGGCAGACCATTCCCCAACGTGCCGCCCTGTGTGCGCGAGATAGGCTTCGACGCGGAAATATGCGCCTGCGGCGCGCACATTCTCGTGGACGGTGCGACGGCGTTTTTCCGCGAGGTTGAGCCGGCCCTCGCCGCGCACGTCAGGGCCGTTACGCGCAAATACAGGGTCGACGCGCTGTTCGAGTCCGTTTCGGGCACGTTCTGTGACGGCGCAGAGCCCTCGTCGCCGCACATTCAGCTGGAGCTGTCGCGCCTAAAGCCCTTCGGCGCGCCCGTACACTACGACATTGACGGCCCCGATTTCCGCTTCGAGAAATTCTGCGCCTGGTTTAACGCTCGCAGCGACCGCGCCGCCTTCGAGCGCGAAGTAACCCCGTTCTTTGAGCCGATAGTGCGCGGCGCCGACTTCCTTGAGCTGCCGCAGAAGGGCATCTCCAAGGCGTCCGGCATAGCTTTCCTGTTGGAGTACCTGTCCGTGCCTCACGCAAGCAGCTTCGCCTTCGGGGACAGCGCGAATGACATCGCCATGTTTAACGCCGTGAGCACCTCCGTGCTGATGGGCGGCGGTGATCCCGCGCTTGAAGCGTTCACGTCGCTGCGCACCGAAACTGTGCTCCGCGACGGCTTGAAGTCCGGACTGAGCGCACTGTCGCTGATTTAGCTCGTACATACGAAAGGAGCAAACCCCTTCATGCGATTTGATTCCGTGATATTTGACCTCGACGGCACATTGTGGAATGCCAGCGAGAACGTCACCGCCGCCTGGAATGTAATACTGTCCCGCGAGGGCAGGGAACTCAGGCTGAAGCCCCGGGACGTCGTGTCCGCCATGGGGTTGACCATGTACGGCATAGCCGACGCGCTGTTTTCAACCGTGCCCGTACCGGAGCGCTATGCGCTCATGGACCGGTGCTGCGATTACGAAAACGAATACCTGCGCGAACACGGCGGGAGGCTGTTCGACGGCGTTGAAACGACGCTCGACGCGCTCTCGCGCACGCACAGGCTGTTCATAGTCAGCAACTGCCCTGAGGGCTACATCGAGGCGTTCTTGCACGCCCACGGGCTCGGACGGTATTTTGAAGGCTTCGACTGCTGGGGCAGAACCCGCGTTGAAAAGGGCGAAACCAACCGCATGCTCATCGAGCGGATGCACCTCCGCGCACCGCTGTACGTCGGCGACACGGACGGCGACTCGCGTTCGGCGCGGCACGTTTCAATACCGTTTGTCTGGGCGCGCTACGGCTTTGGCACGCCCGCAAGCTATGATTACGCGGTAGACTCGTTCCCAGAGCTGCTCACAATAATCGATTAGCGCCGTCAGCCGCTTGAATCCCAGAACTCGCGCAGCGCTTCGTGCACCCTGTCCGAGCTGACCTTCGCCGCGTGACTCCAATGCGAGGGAAACAGCCTGAGGTAGTCCGGGCTGAGAAAGCGCGAATCGTACAGCACGGCGACGCCCCTGTCCAATGGCGTGCGTATGAGCCTGCCCGCCGCCTGGAGCACCCGGTTGAAACCCGGTATCCTGTACGCAAAGGCGAAGCCGTCCTCCCCCCTCTCATCGTGATACTTGCGTATCAGATCGCGTTGAAGGCACAGCTGCGGGAGGCCTACGCCCACCACCGCGACGCCTATCAGCTTTTCGCCCGTCAAATCTATGCCCTCGCCGAATATGCCGCCCATTACCGCAAGCCCGAGCGTAGCGCGCTCGTTGTCCTCGCTGAAGCGCTTGAGAAACTCGCCCCGCGCCGACTCCTCCATATCCTGCTCCTGCATCACTATGTCAAAGTCGCGCTCTTTAAGCAGCTCGTGCGCGGCGCGCATGTACGCGTACGAGGGAAAGTACGCGAGATAGTTCCCCTTCCGCTGCGCAATTAGCTCGCACAGCGAAGCGCACAGGGCGCTAAGACTGCCCTGCCTGCCCTTGTATGTCGTGTCCACGGGGGAGACGAACAGCCCGAAATTCTCCGCCGGGAAGGCGTTCGCTATGTCGAGCGTTCTCGCGTCGTCCGCGCCCAGCAGCCGCGAATAATATTCAAACGGGAGCAGTGTTGCTGAGAAGAACACGGCGCTCTTCACTTTGGAATGCGCTTGCGCCAGCCGCTTGCTCGGGTCCAGGCAATTAAGGCTGAGCTTCAGCCGCCGCCCCTTCAGCTCCGATATTATCGCGTAGGTGTCGTCCAACTCCTCGTACAGCGCCGTAAAGTACCGGAGCGGGAAGTATGCGTCCTTAAAGCTGTCGCCCAGCTCTGCGGACATACCCAGCTCCAACAGGCTCTCCAGCCGCCCGCACAGCGCGTTGAGCTTCTTCACCATGTCGCCGTCCAGCTCCTTGAGTTCCATGACGTCGGCGTCTTCCGCCTCCAAGCGCTTGCGCAGCCTGCGGCAATGGCTCATCACCTGCCTTACCGCGCTCGCCGTGCGCTTGTACGGCTTGTCCTGCTTAGGGCCGAGCGCTTTC
This sequence comes from Clostridia bacterium, assembly GCA_030527165.1. Classification (GTDB taxonomy): domain Bacteria; phylum Bacillota; class Clostridia; order Christensenellales; family CAG-138; genus RGIG1693. Next base: position 42,587 of record JAUNBH010000005.1, on the reverse strand, counting down.
ATCAGGTTTACGAGCGACTGCTCCTCCAGCACCTCTGAGAACATGCCCCGCGCCCTGTCCACGAGATTGTGCGCCTCGTCGATCAGCAGCGAGTACTCCCCGCCTTCGTCGAAAAAGCGCTTTATTGCCGCGCGCGGGTCAAATGCGTAGTTGTAATCCCCTATGACGCAATCCGCCAGCTCGGCGACGGTAAACATGAATTCATGCGGGCATATGGTATAGCGCTCCGACAGCGCGCTTATGCGCTCCTCTCCAATCACTCCCGCCCTGGGCAGCTGCGCGACCGCCTTTGCCTGCCGCGTGTAGAAACCGCGCGCATAGGCGCAGTCCTCGGGTGTGCACGGCACGCTGCACGAGTACGGGCAGAGCTTTTCCTTTGCGGTGAGCACGACCGCCCTCAGCCGCGCTCCCGCGCGAATACAATACTCCACCGCCGCTACCGCCGCCTGCCGGACCGTGTTTCGCGCAGTGAAATAGAACACCTTCTCGCTCGCGCCTTCACCCCACGCCTTTAGCGTGGGAAACAGCGCAGCCATGGTCTTGCCTATGCCGGTCGGGGCGTTCGCCAACAGCAGTTTGCCGTCGAGCGCGGCGTCATATGCCGCTTTCATCAAGAGGCGCTGCCCCTGCCGTTTGCCCCGGTAGGGAAATTGCATATCCCGCACGCTCGCGCGCGCGTCGTCAGACCTGCGCCGCTGTGCCTCCAGCTTGGCGGCGTATGCGTCGAGCGCGGCCGTGAGCCATGCAATCAGTTCATCCGACGCATAGTCAAACGTGAAGGTCTTGACCTCCTCGCTCGGTATTGACACATATGTCACGCGCACTGTTATATCGTCCAGGCCCTCCTGCGAGGCGTACGCGGCGGCATAGCACTTCGCCTGCGCTATGTGCGCGTCGCGCGGCGCCGCTATATCGCCCGCATCCCTGTACGTCGTCTTTACTTCCTCAATAATGCAGCCATCGTCAGTATCCAACAGCCCATCTATTCGCCCGGAGAGCACAATGAGAGCGCTCGCGCTCTCGTGTGTAAAGCTCACCGTCACTTCGCTGCAATAGCCCGCTTCCCGCCCCTGCTGCATGAGCTTATGATAGCGCGCGCCAAGCTGCGCGCGTCCTGCGGTGAAACTGCGCGGATCCAGGTCCTCGCCGCGAAACAGCGATTCCGCAAACTCCCTTATGGGCAAATTGAGCCTCACTTTTTCCATACGCCGGATTATACCACACCTTCAAACGGGCGTCGCGCCGCACATGCGGGCGAGAACGCCGACATTTTCCGCTAATTACCTCAATATTTCTTTTCACATAGTGTTGTATATTAACGAAATATGCATTATAATCTTGTACATAGAATAGAGGTTGCCCGAAATGTCAATAGCCCCCGCCCTTGGCGGCGCCTGCGCTCGCGTGCATGCCGCTGTTGATGTGTTTATGTATTCGGCGAACCGTAAATTGAGGTAATGTATGTTAAACACCAGGGGTCTCTCCTACGCTATCAGCAGCGGCGAGTTCGACCGTGTGTTCTATGAACTCTACGGCGACGATACGCCCACGCAGCGGATTCGGTATATTTCCGCAATTGACGCGCTGCTCGACAAGTCGCCCGGCACTGACGAGGTCGCCATTATATCTTCTCCCGGGCGCATCGAACTCATCGGGAGCTACACGGAAGCACATGGCGGGCGGGCGGTTGGCTGCGCCATCAATCCCGACTGCATAGGCGTTGCAGCGCGCATAAGCACGCCGTCCGTGACGCTGCTTTCTCACGGGTTCCCCGGAGTCTCCATTTCCACAGACAGCCTGTCTCGCCGCAGATACGAGGGACATACCCCGCGCGCAATACTGCGCGGCATCTGCTATCGCTTCATCGAGCTTGGCTACCAGGTGGGCGGAATGCTCATATTCACAGACTCGAACATCCCCTCGGGCTTCGGCCTGGCGTCGTCCTCGGCGATAGAGATGCTGGTCGCGTGTGCCATGAACACACTCTACAACGATTCCGCAATACCGCCGGAAGTGCTCGCCGACATAGCGCAGTGGGTCGAGATCAACTACTTCATGACCTCCGGCAGCATGCTCGACCAGATCACTGTGTCCACCGGCGGCGCGCTCGCGCTGGACTTCGCAGTGCCCGGCGAACCCCTCGTCGAACCGCTTGACCTGAGCTTTGCGTTCGAGGAACACACGCTCGCAGTCGTGAACCCCACGTCCGCCAGCGTCAACACGACAAACGACTGCGCCGCCATACTCGACGACTTAAAATCCATAGCCGATTTCTTTGGCGCCACTTCGCTCATAGAGTTGGACGAGTCGGAGTTTTACGGCGCGCTCTGCGAAGTGAGAAAGACCGTCTACGACCGCGCAATAGTCCGCGCCATGCACTTCTTCAACGAGAACAGGCGCGTGGACAATGCGGTGGCCGCCATTAAGGCGCGCGACGTGGACGGGCTGCTCTATCAAATACGGCAGTCCGGCGCGGCGTCTTTTGCAACACTTCAGAACTGCTACCCGCTGAACCCCATGGAGCGCACGGTCGTGCTCGCGCTCGCGCTCGCCGAACAGGCGTTAGAGGGGCGCGGCGCGTGCCGCGTACACGGCGCGGGCTTCGCATGTCCAATACTGGCAGTTGTGCCCAACGACCTGCTCCCCGCCTTCGCCCGGAACATGCGGGATGTGTTCGGCGACTCGTCGCTGCGCACGCTGAATGTCAGGCACGGCGCATCCGCACTCTTTATCTGACCGCTGCGCACAACAATCACGCAAAATAAACGCCCTGCTCCTCCCGGAACACGGGCGTTTGCTGTTTTGCGCAACTCATTTCATGCGCACCCCGCGCCTGCAGCTGCCGCGCTTGCCGCACGAGGCGCAGTCGGAGCACCCATCGCCCTTGCCGCGCAGCGCCCTTATGAGCCAGTAGCAGCTGAGCGCCACTATGAGCAGCGTTATTATGATGAACAGGCCGTTTATGTCCCCATAGCCCACGAGCCGCCCAAATTGGTACACGAGCGCCGACACGAGGTATGCCACGCCTATCTGATACGCCACGGCAAACAGCGTGTACTTGCCGCTCCCAAGCTCCCGCCTCATGGTGACGACCGCCGCCGCGCACGGCGTGTACAGCAATACGAACACGAGAAAGCTCAGCGCCGAAAGCGCGCTAAAGCTGCCGCCCATAGCCGCCAGCACTTCCCCTCCCGCAGCGTTAGCGGCAAAGCCGTAGAATACCGCCATAGCGGAGACGACCGCCTCCTTGGCCACCAGCCCGCACAGCAGCGCCACCGCCGCCTGCCAGAAACCGAAGCCCTGCGGCGCGAATACCGGCGCGATAACCGTGCCCAACCTGCCGAGTATGCTGTTCGCCTCGTTTTCCACCAGGGCGAAGCTGAGGTCAAAGCTCATCAGGAACCACAGCACTACGCTCATGGCGAGTATTATCGTGCCCGCCCGCTCCATGAAATGCTTTACCTTCTCCCACACGTTGAGCAGCACGTTCTTCATGGAAGGCAATCTGTACGGCGGAAGCTCTATGAGAAACTTCGAATCGTCCTGCCCAAACAGGTTCTTCTTGAACAGCAGCCCGGACACTATGCCCACCAGTATGCCGAACACATACAGCCCGATTATCACCAGCCACGAATAGCCGCCGAAGAACGCGCCGGCTATCAGAGCGTACACGGGCAGCTTGGCGGAACAGCTCATAAACGGAAGCAGCAGTATAGTCATGCGCTTGTCGCGCTCGTTCTCCATAGTCCGCGCGCCCATTGTAGCCGGAACCGTACAGCCGAAACCCATCAGCAGCGGTATGAAGCTCTTCCCGCTCAGGCCGAAGCGCCGCATGGGTCTGTCCATGATGAACGCTATGCGGCTCATGTAGCCGGAGTCCTCCAGCAGCGAGAGGAAGAAGAACAGGAGCGCTATCTGCGGCAAAAACGTCAGTACACCGCCAACGCCCGTGATTATGCCGTCGCAGACCAGGCTGACGAACCAGTCCGCCGCGCCTATCGAGGCGAGCGCCGCCTCCACCGCCGGGTTAATCACGTCGTCTATGAGCGCGCCTACGCCATCACTCAACCACGCGCCCGCGGTCGAGAACGTGAGTGCGAATATCGACAGCATTATCAGTATGAACAGGGGGATTGCGAGCACCTTGTTGGTCAGCACCGCGTCTATTCTGTCGCTCGCCTCCTCGCCAACGGTTCCCCTGCGCCTGTGGAGCGACTCCGCCACTACGCCGTCTATGTACGAGTAGCGGCTGTGCGCGAGCATGAGCTCGCTGTCGCGGTACATGGCGTCCGCGCCCGAGTACTCCTCCATCAGCTCGCGCACCGCGCGCTCGGCCTCAGGCGGCAGTTTGAGCGCCTCCAGCACGAGCACATCGCCCTCCAGCGCCTTTATCTCCGCCCAGTGAAGCCTCAGCCCCGCCGCCTCTGCGTACGGCGCAATTATCTGCCCTATGCGATGATGGTACGCATGCGTGTACTCGTCGTATATGTCGTCCGGCTCGATGTTGAAGCCCTCGTGCAGCTCCAGATGCGCCGCCTGTATCAGCCGCTGCGCAGATTCCACCAGTTTCGTCACGCCCTGACCGGTGCGTGCGCTTATGGGCACTACGGGTATGCCCAGCGCTTCCGACAGGCGCTCGCAGTCGATGGCGTGACCCATGCGCTCCACCTCGTCCATCATGTTGAGCGCTATTATCATGGGAACTTCGAGCTCCATGAGCTGCACCGTGAGATAGAGGTTGCGCTCGAGATTCGTGCCGTCCACTATGTTGATTATCGCGTCGGGCTTATCCCTTATCACGAAGTCCCTGGATATTACCTCTTCCATGGTGTGCGGAGAGAGGGAGTATATGCCCGGCAGGTCTACGAGCGTCATTTCATGGCCCATGGTGCATATGCCGCTCGCGCACGACTTGCGCCCGGCGTTTACGCCTTTAACCCTGCCCTCCTTCTTCTCGACCGTCACGCCCGGCCAGTTGCCCACATACTCGCGCGAACCCGTCATCGCGTTGAACAGCGTCGTCTTTCCGCAGTTGGGATTCCCAACGAGCGCGAGCTTAACCGGGCGGTCGTCGTTGGAAACCTCCGCCGCGCACGCCTGCTTGTCCTTTCCCGTCGCGCACGGCTTGGAAAACGACAGGTACTGCCGCGTAAGGCTCGCCGCGCGCTTGTGCTCATCCGCATCCGACCTGTCCGCGTGGACTACGTCGCCCAACTGCCGCGCTCCGAGCTCGCGCCTGCGCCTCAAGTGCGCCTGCATGTCCGCATGGAGCGTCTCGCGCTCCGCATCATCCATTATGACTATCTTCTCAGCGTCCTCGCGCCTCAGCGACAGGGAGTAGCCCCGTATGCTTATCTCAATGGGATCGCCCATGGGCGCTATGCGCTTTACCTTTACCTCGGTGTAGGGCAGCATCCCCATGTCGATGAGCCTGCGCCTCAGCGCGCCGCGGCTCGTGTTGAGTTCATATATGCATCCCGCTTGACCAATCTCAAGCTGCGTGAGATTTCTCCGCCCCATTGGAGTCTCCTTCCGCGCATGTTCATGTAACTGTGTACAGTAATACTATATGAGCGCAAACGCCCGCGCTTGACTGCGCCCGCGTCCGCCTCAGTCGTAAAATACGTTTCCGCCTATAAACTCGCGCAACACGGATGTTGGCGGTATTTCCGCCTCCACGTCGGCGTCCGTAAAGTAATTGAGGAACTTGACTATGCGCCGCGACATGCAGTAGTACCTGCTCTCCTGCGGCACCATTTGAAGCAGCGGGTAAACGTGCTTACGGAGCACGCACAGCTCATAATGCAGCGTGGTGTTGAATATTATGTCCGCATTCTCCTGATACGGGAATATCCAGCGCTCTTCGCCCCTGCGCACGGACTGCCACATGGAGAGCGTCAGCTCCATGGGCGCGTTGCGCGTTCTGTAATCGCGCACAAGCCGCCTCAACAGGCGCACGTCCGTGGTCTTTATGCGGTTGTGGTCGTCTAAGTTGAGCGTGGTCAAAGCGCTCACATATATCCTGTATACGTCGTCCGGATCTATGTCGTGAGCTATGAGCGACGGGTTTAGCCCGTGTATGCCCTCGATTATAAGCGGCTGGTCGCCATGCAGCTTCATCAGCCGTCCCTCGGGCGCCCTGCGGCCTGTCATGAAGTCAAACTCCGGCACAAGCGTCTCCCTGCCCGCCAAGAGCGACACCAGGTCCGCATTGAAGCGCTCCGTGTCGAGCGTGTTTATGTGCTCCAGATCCTTAGCTCCGGTTTCATCGGCCGGTATCTTGTCCCTGTCTATGTAGTAATCGTCGAGCGAGAGCATTATCGGATCCAGCCCGAGCACCCTTAGCTGCGTCGCTATGCGGTTAGCGCTCGTGGTCTTTCCGGAAGAAGACGGCCCCGCCAGCATTACCGCCCTCGCTTTGCGCGAGGCTATCTCATCGGCTATATGCGCATACGCGCGCTCGTGCAGCGCCTCGTTGACCCTTATCAGCTCGTGTATGCTGCCGTTTTCCACGCGCCTGTTGAGGTCCACCGCGCAGGCGCAGCTCATCAGTCTGCCCCACGAATCGCTCTGCGCGTACACCTGCGCGAGCTTTGGCCGCGGCTCGTAGCGAGAGGGCAGCGAGGGATTCTCCGTGTCCGGCATGAGCAGCAGCACCGCGCCGTCGAGATACTGCACGTCGAACACCCGCACATACCCCGTGGAAGGCGCCATCTCGCCGTAGAAGTAGTCCATGTACCCGTCCATCATGTACACGTCGAAGTAACTGAACCGGCGCCACTTCAGCAAATCCACCTTGTCGTGCTGACCGTCCTTCTTGAAGAACGCCAGCGCGTCGTTTATGCTGAGACGCTTCCTCACCAGGCACACGTCGGCATCCACAATACGCCGGCACTCGCTGTGAATCATGCTCACATCTTCCTCGGTGATTTCCGGCTCCCTGGACAACATGATGTACAGGCCCACGCCCATGGAGTAGCGCACATACACCCTCGCATCGGGGAACAGCTTGCGCACCGCCGCAATGAACACGAACAGCAGCGTGCGCTCGTACACCGCCATACCCTCCGCGTCTTCATAGCGCAAGAGCGTCACATCGGAGTCCTGCCTGGGAATGTAGCCGAGGTTAAACACCTCCCCTCCCATCTGCGCCGCAAGCGGGCGCGCCCGCATGCAGTCCGTATCCATGCCCGCCGTGCGTATGGCGTCAATTATCCGCTCGTTTGCCGCGGTCTCCACGCGCTTGTCGTCTATTGTCAGTACCATGGAACTCCTCTCAGTCGCTCTGCGCCCGCTGAAGCGCAGCGTATTTGCCGCCGGCGCGCATGAGCTCGTCATGTGTGCCGCGCTCGGATATGTCCTCGTCATCTATCACGACTATCTCATCCGCATGGCGCACGGTGGACAGCCTGTGAGCTATCACGAGCGTCGTTCTGCCGGCGGACAGCCGCTCAAACGCGTCCGTGATCTTCGCCTCCGTGGCTGAATCCAACGCGCTCGTCGCCTCGTCGAGTATCAGTATGGGCGGGTTCTTTATAAATATTCTCGCTATGGACATCCTCTGCTTCTGCCCTCCGGACAGCGTTACGCCGCGCTCGCCCACCATCGTGTCGTACCCGTTGGGCATGCGCATTATGTCCTCGTGTATCTCCGCGAGCTTCGCAGCCGCGATTATCTCATCGTCCGTGGCATCCATGCGCCCGTAGCGTATGTTCTCCCTGATGGTATCCGCAAACAGGAAAACATCCTGCTGGACTATGCCTATATTGCGCCGCAGCGACGATAGCGTCACGTCCGCTATGTTGCGCCCGTCTATTGATATTATGCCGTCTATGGGCTCATAAAACCTCGGTATGAGGTGGCATATCGTCGTCTTGCCGCCGCCTGAGGGACCCACCAGCGCCAGCGTCTTGCCCGCCGGAATGTCCAGGTCTACTCCGCTGAGCACCTTGTGCTCCCCATCGTATGAGAAGCTCACGTTCTCGAATCGTATATGTCCCCGCACCTCGCCCAGCGGCTCTGCGCCGGGCGCGTCCGTTATCTCAGGCTGCGTTTCCATTGTCTCCACGAAGCGCCCGAAGCCCGCCATGCCAACCGTATACGTCTCCGCAAACATGGCGAGTTTCCGTATGGGCGAAACAAAGGAGCTGACGTACAGCGTGAATGTCAGTAGCGCCACCATGCTGAGCCCGCCGCTCATTATCAGCGCTCCGCCCACCGCGAGCACCACCACTTTGAGTATGTTCATGAAGAACTCCATTCCCCCCATGAACACGCCCATCGCCTTGTAGTACTCGCGCTTGGAGTTGATGAAGCGGCTGTTGCCCCGGTCGAACTTCTCGCTCTCGTATTCCTCGTTGTTAAACGCCTGCGCCACTCGTGCGCCCGATATGGACGACTCTATATCCGAGTTGATTACGGCTATGCCCTCCTTGACGCGGCGGGACGCGGTGCTCATGCGCTTGCGCAGCAGCATTACGAACACTATCATAACCGGTATGCACGCCATCAGCAGCAGCGCCAAGCGCCACTCTATTGTGAACATAACTATCAGAGAGCCAATGAGCGTTACCAAAGATATAAACAGATCCTCCGGGCCGTGATGCGCCAGCTCGGTGATGTCGAACAGGTCGTTCGTGCAGCGAGAAAGCAGCGCGCCCGTCCGCGACCTGTCAAAGAAGCTGAAGGAGAGCTTTTGTATGTGCGTGAATACATCCCGCCTCATGTCCGCTTCCATCCGTACTCCCAACTGATGGCCGATATATGTCACTATGTACATCAGCACCGAACGCAGCGCAAATGCCATGCTCACGCCGATTATGAGCCACATGAACACGCTGTACTCGCCCTTGGGCAGCAGCTCGTCCAGCGCGTACTGCGATAGCCACGGATACGCGACGTCTATCGCAGAAATGATCAGCGCACACACCATGTCCAGCGTGAATATCCCCAAGTGGGGCCGGTAATAGCTCACGAACCGCCCCAGTTTGCTCATCTTCTTCATCGTCAGTCCCCATTCTCTCCTGCGGTCACAGCACTCACTGTGCACCGATTATAGCATATCGCCCCGCGCTTTGAAAGATGCTCGTGCGCCCCAAAACTACGCCCCCTTTCTCGCGTAAGCGAGAAAGTTCCTTGGGTGGGTGGGCGGGAGCCAGAATTGGGACGCAGGCTGCATTGGGCGCTCCACCCACTCGCCTCCGTCCGCCCGGCATTCCGGCGCACACGGCAGGGCGAGCGGCGCCGCTTGACCCTGCGAGCGTAAACGCCTAACAAACAGCGGCGGACACGATACCCGCCGCTGTGCATACAGCCAAAAGCTATGTACGTCCCCCATTCGGGGACATCGATTTAGTGCGTAAGAATCAACTTATTTGATTGCTTCCTTGAACGCCTTGCCCGCCCTGAATACGGGGGCCTTGCTCGCCTCGATCTGAATCTCCTCGTGCGTCTGAGGATTGTGTCCGATGCGTGCAGCGCGCTCGCGTACTTCAAAGTTGCCGAAGCCGACTATCTGAACCTTCTCGCCCGTCTGCAGCGTCTCCACTATTGTGTCTATAACCGCGGTGAGCGCCTTCTCGGAATCCTTCTTCGTCATTCCCGTCTTTGCCGCCAGAGCACTGATCAATTCGGTCTTATTCATTATGATTACCTCCATGTTTTTTGTCATGTTAGAGCCATCAGTATTATAAAGGCAACACCACCATTGTACAAGCCTTTTTTTTTGTATATTAGTCGAAAAAACAGCTAAATATTGCTATTCGGAGCGCTTTACCGCGTTCCAGTACTCGTCCATCTCGTCCAAACTCATGCCGGTGATGGACTTACCATCCTCAATTATCGCCGACTCCATCTGCGTGAACCTCGAGGCGAACTTCTCCGCGGCGGCGTACAAGCACAGCTCCGGGTCGCGTTTCAGCAGCCGGCAGACGTTCACGACGGCAAACAGCAAATCTCCCAGCTCCTCGTCAATGCTGCCGTCGCCTCTCATTGCGGCGGCGACCTCATCCGTTTCCTCGGCTATCTTGTAGAACGCCTGCTGCGCGTCCTGCCAGTCGAAGCCCACGTCCGCCGCCCGCTTCTGTATCTTGTAGCTGTGCATGAGCGCCGGAAAGCTCTTGGGCACGGCGGCTATCGCATCGGACTGCGACTGTTGGCGCTTCTCCACGCGCTTTAGCTGCTCCCAAGTGACGAGGACTTCCTCGGGCGTGGACGCGTTGCCATCCGCAAACACATGGGGATGCCTGTATATCAGCTTTTTGACTATGCCGGTGCAGACGTCGCGGAAGTTGAATGTGCCGAGTTCCTCCTCTATCTGCGCGTGGAATGCCACCTGCAGCAGCAGATCGCCTAATTCCTCCGCCAGCGCGTACTCATCGCCCTCGTTGATCGCGTCCAGCACCTCGTAAGCCTCCTCTATCAACGGTGTTTTCAGCGATTCGTGCGTCTGCTTCGCGTCCCACGGGCAACCGCCGGGCGCTCTGAGCATGCGCAGGATGTGCAAAAGCTCGTCCATGCCGTGCCTGTCGAGTTCCTCAAAGGACACAGGCGGCACAATGAGCACACAATCCGCTCCGTAGCAATCGCGCCTGTCTATTTCGCACAGCTTGAGTTTGCACAGCGCGTATGCGCCGTTCTCTACGTGCGCCAACACTACCTCGTGCCCGTCGGGATAGTACTCGCACAGCGCGAGCTTCACCTCGCCCGCGCGCAGACAAGAATCTATTTCCTCTATGCACAGCGCGATGTAGGGGTTGTGGCGTTCCGTCAGCGACGCCGCCGGACAGACAGTCACTCCGCCGCCGCGCGACAACCCTGCGGCAGCGAGCGCGCATTCACCAAAGCCCGCGCCGGGAAGCAGCTCAACGGCTATGCCGCGCTCCCGCGCGCACGCCTCTATGGCCGCAAGCTGTGCGCCGCCTATCGCGCCGCCCAGCACGGCATATGTCGCGCTTGAACCCTCAAACTCCGTCACTCGCCGCGCTATTGCGCGATTGAGCGCGTCAAAATCCTCCGCGGCGGCGTACAGGTCGTCCATCGACACGGGTTGGCGCGCCGCCAACCACTTCGCCGTGGAGTGCTCCAGCGTCTGGCAATACAGCCTGTCCGCTCCCTCAATGGCGCGCAACGCCGCCAATGAAATCCCGTCGCCCACGGATATGGGCGCTATGTAAAGCAGCTTGCCGTTCATCTCTTCCTCCCAAACAGGCGCTGCAGCTTCGCCGCGCCGGGTATGAATTCCAAATCGTGCCTGTCAAACATGCGCAGCAGTATCGCCAGCGCGCCGTAGACTATCGCGCCCACCGCTACCGACAGCAGCGTGGCGGAGGTGTCCATCCCCAGCGAAGTGAAGCCTCGATACGCCAGCCACACCACCTCGCCCATCAGCACGGCGGACACTATGGGTTTGAAGAATGTGTGCCACCACTGAACCTTTATGCGCGTGCGCTTGTAGAGATAGACCGTGTCCAGCACGCCCGCAACCGCATAGCAGAGCACGGACGACAGCGCCGCGCCCGCAATGTTTAGCTCGGGTATGAACATCAGTCCGATTATGCTCGCAATCTTGATCACACCGCCTATCGCAAGGTACTTGACCGGCACTCCCGGCTTGCCCAAGCCCTGTATTACACCGGTAGTCGTCTGCACAAGCGACAGGAACAGCACGCCCACGGCGCTTATCTTCATGAGAGTATCGGCTATCTGCAGGTCGGCTGCCGTCAGCCTCGGGTACAGCATAGTTATTATGGGTTCGGCGAGCACAAACAGCCCCGCCGCACACGGCGCGCCGATTATCATGGCGAGCTTTATGCCCGTGTTTGCTGCGTGCCGCACGCCCCTGGCGTCGCGCTCCGCTGCCTTTGCGGATATTGCGGGCACAAGGCTTACCGCAATGGCCACCGTGAGCACTGCGGGCATGTTGATTATCGGCATGACGTTCCCCCTGAATATGGAGAACATCTCGTTAGCAGCTTCGTACTGGTATCCCAGTTCCATGAGTATCCGCCTGATGGCAATGCTGTCCACTATGCCGGTTATGGGCATTATGGAGGCGCCTATGGTCACCGGTATGGCTATGGCCGCGAGGCGCTTGACTATGGACTCGAGCCCCGAATTGTCCTCAATCGCCCGCACGCCGAGCTCCGGCGTAAAGTGCCGCTTGTTGCGCATGTAGAATGCCCATATAACTATCAGCGCCATGAGTTCCGACGCCGTCACGCCCAGTATGGCGCCCATGGCAGCGTATTCATACCCCATTGGCAGCAAGTACGCCGCAAGCGAGTAGCCTATTACGAGTTTGATTACTTGCTCAGTCACCTGCGATACCGCAGTGCCCTCCATGCGCTGCATGCCCTGCAGGTAACCGCGGTAGGCGCACATGAGTGATACGAACAGCAGGGACGGCGCCATCGCAACGAACGACATACTCTGCTTTGCAATATCGTCCGCGCTTCCGGACGCTATGGCGAGCGACGAGAAAGCGTTGGCGCCGAGCAGCATTAGCAGCATGGTCACGGTACCTATTACGGCCAGTATAACGAGCGCGCAGTTGAACACCCGCTTTGCGCCCCGATAGTCATTGAGGGCAGCGCGCTCCGATACCATTTTGGAAATAGCGGTGGGCAGCCCCGCAGACGAAATGACCAGCAGCGTTGAATAATACGGATAGACCGTCTCGTAGTACGCCATGCCCTCCTTGTCTATCAAGGTGGCTAACGGTATGCGGAATATCGCCCCTATTACCTTCACTATCAAACCGGCTATGCCGAGTATGACCGCTCCGGATACAAACGATCTCTGCCTTTTCTCCATCGATCACATGACCTTTCGATTATTCCCTGCCATTATAGCAGATTGCAGCGGCATTTGCATCACTGCGTTGCGCGCCCTTTCGCTTGAAATCACCGCGCCCGTGCTGTATAATTGATACCTATACATACTACGGAGGCGGCTTTGGGTGCGCAGGATACGCCTTGTAATTCAATACGACGGCGGCGACTATGTCGGCTGGCAGACCCAGTCGAACGGCATAGCCGTGCAGGAAGTGCTCCAGCGCGAATTGAGCAGGCTCACGGGCGAAGCGATTGCGCTGCACGGTTCCGGCAGGACGGACAGCGGCGTGCACGCCTTTTCGCAGGTTGCGCACTTTGACACGAACTCGAGAATTGAGGCGAGCAAGTTCAGCTACGCCTTAAACGCGGGACTTCCCCGCGATATTCGAGTCGTATTCAGCGATGAGACTTCCCCCGATTTCCACGCCCGCTACGACGTCCTGCGCAAGAGCTACTGCTACTTTATTCACAACGCGCCGCATTCATCACCCTTTCTGCGCCGCAGCTGCCTGCACATCCATTACAGGTTGGACGTGCCCGCAATGCGCTCCGCGGCGGAGCTGTTTCTGGGCGAGCACGATTTCAATGCGTTTCGCGCGTCCGGCTCCCGCGTGGAGAGCACAGTGAGAACCATATACGAGTCCTCGTGGTCTGCGCACGGGGATGTGCTGCGCTATGACGTCACAGGCAGCGGCTTCCTGTACAATATGGTGCGCATTATGGTCGGCGCTATGCTTGAGATAGGGCTTGGGCGCAGCGATTTGTCGGACATATCCGGCGCATTTGAGCACTGCGACAGGACGCGCATTGGCGTCACCGCGCCTGCGCACGGCCTTGCCCTCGCAAGGGTGCAGTACGCCGATTTTGATACCGCACAGATTCACCGGGGAGGAACTATATGTTTTTAGGCAGCTGCAACATTCTAAACAGGCGCAAACGGGGGCTCGCGCACTTTGTGCTAAGCGAGGTCCGCTGGTATCGCAAGAACAACTACCGCATTGCGAGAAGAAACGAGTCCGCCTGTTTTAACACGCTGCTCATCATGGCGCGCGACAAGCGGTGGGTCACCGTAATCGAGGACTCAAACGAGGCGCTGTCCTACGGCGGCTTCTCGGAGCAGGCGCACATCAGAAGCATAGACGGTTCAAATGCGCCCGCGCTCCTGTTTAACTACGTAAACACGAATCACGACCAGGGCTGTATGCTCATGGCGCGCAACGCGCCCGATGGCGCCGAAGGTTTCATATGCGTTCGAGACCCCGAAATGGCATACAAGGAAGCGCTTGCCTATCCCGATGAAGCGCTGCGCACGCCCCGCGCCGCCGATTTCGCCGGCATATTCGATTGCACCGACGAGGAACTCGCGGATATCTGGAGCATGGAGCTTGCGGACGAGCGGCACCGCATACAGCGGCTCGCCGAGCTCGCCGGCATAGAACCGGGACTCGCGGGAGCGGGCTTTAACAGCTTTGTCAGCGCCAACCGCGGCCAATGGCAGGATTTGGACGGCTACTCCGCGTTTATGGCGTCGTTCTGCGTGGACGACAGGAAAGTCAAGCAGCCATACCTCATGGCGGAGGGTGTTCCGGCGCTTGAGATAGTTGAATGCACCTCTGTACGCGAGGGCGAACTGCTCACTGTGACGCTGACCGTAGTCAACCGCGGCGGAGGGCATCCCGCCGGTACGATACTTATGGCGGGCGCAGGCCACAGCGACGATAGGTCGCATCCGCTGCACTGCGAGTTGATTTCCGCAGTCGTTTCCGCAAGCTACGACGGCGAATGGCAGAAGCTCCCGGAGCGGAGGGAGTACCGTGCAACGCCCGAGTACACCATGCTGGACAGCTCCTCAATGGGCTATGTGGCAGCTTTCGAGGACAACGTAACGCCCGCGGGAGCAGTAATACCTTATCGCGAGAAGCGGCGGCTGCGCCGTCAGTCCAAGCTGCACGAACTGGAACTCGACGCGGCGCTCGTGTACACGCTCACGCTTCGCGGTGCGGCGGGCAGCGAATCCGGCATGATACTGTGCGCCTGCCCCATAGGCAATGTGCATACCGGAGCGGCGCGCTGCGAGTTGTAACGGCTCCCCCGGGCAATTCGCGCTCACCTCGGTTATTCCGCGTGCGGGAGCAGTGTTTTTGAGCGCATTTCGCACAAATCATCCCTGGGGTGATGACAGTTTGCATTATGCGTTATATAATCTATGTGTGCGGGTGTGTCCGCAGGCGGTCGTCTTGGCCGCCGTGAATGGGCGCGCGTTCCCGCAGTGAATAAGTTTGACAGGAGGACAACTTAGTGGCATTTTTCGAAAAGCTGAGTGATTTCGCAAAGGGTATAGGCGATAAGACAAACGACGCCATAGAGACCGGCAAGCTGAACTCAAAGATCAACTCGGAAAAGACTGCCATAGCCGAAGACATGAAGCGGCTTGGCGAGTGCTATTACGCCTTCTTTGCGGCGGGCGGCGCTGTTATTCCGGAGGCGCAGGAGATCTGCCTGTCCGCAAAAGCGCATTATGACATAATAGACGCAGCCCAGGCGGAAATCGAGCAGATAAAGCTCGAGGCGGCACAGCGCGCCGCAGAAGCAGAAGCGGCGCAGCAGGCGGCAGCTCAGCCCGTGGTTGAGCAGCCCGTTGCTGAGCAGCCCGCAGTTGAGCCGCCGGTAACAGTACAGCCGGCAGTCGAACAGCCGGCCGCGCGCGCCGCGGAACGCATGTGTCCAAGCTGCGGCGGCGCAAACGCTTCTGGCGCAAGATTCTGCTGCCACTGCGGCGCCAATATGGAACCGCCCAAACCGCAACCCGCCGCGTGTCCCAAATGCGGCAACATGACCGCCCCTGGGACGAAATTCTGCCCTCAGTGCGGCAACAAGATGGAGGTCTGACGCATGAGCATACTTAAGAACGCAATCAAGAGAGGCGTTTCGCGCGCCGTCGGAAACGCCGTTGAGAAGGGCGTGCGCACAGCTGTCGCACCCGCAGTCGAACGCGCGACGGCAGGGGTGGTAAACAAGGCCGCCGACAGCATAAACCAGGCGGTCGGAACGCCTGATCAGACGCAGCAATACCAGCAGACACAGCAATACCAGCAGCAGTCCAGCGTCAACACCGCGCAGGTGAACGCGGCGGCGGGCACGTTGGGCAGCTTGTTCGGCGCATACGCCGGCGCGGTCAACACTATGGCCAACGAAGCCGCCAAGAACATGAAGCTGTGTCCCGGCTGCGGCGAAGGAGCTCCCGCGGCAAACAAGTTCTGCCCCCGCTGCGGCACGGCGTTGCCGGAGCAGACGGTAGCAGATGGCGCGGTGTGCTCGAGCTGCGGCACGCAAAACCCCGTTGGCACCAAGTTCTGTGCCAGCTGCGGCTCCAAACTGCCCGCCGCAGTAGCGGAGGAGGAGGCTGCCCTCGCGCGTGACCAAGCAGTCCTCGCCAGCTGGGATAACCTATTGCCGCAGTACCCCAAGTGGTGCTTCGGCGGAAACGAGTACTACATAGAGGACATGGGGCCGGGCGACAACGGCTACCCGATGTACATGTTCTCGGTGTCCAACACCAATGCCGCGGCGCTCGCACAGTACAGGGAGCTGCTCAAACAAAACGGATTCCGCCCCGCGGGCAAATACCCCTCGGAAGAATCGCTGTACAAGAAGATTAACGGGATATGCTTCAGGTTCAACTGCAGCGAGCCGTTCGGAGGCGATCCCGGCTGCATGAGCGTATACTTTACCGTATCAGAACCCAACGGCGGATTCGATTACGTCGCGCCGCCGCCCAAAAAGAGCTCCTCTCTGAGAGATTTGTTCGGGTTTTAACTGCACTGCCGGCACAATAGCAAACGGAGCGGGGCGCTTGCGCCCCGCTCCGTTATTTGCGCTCCCAGTTACCCGTCGAGGTGCAGGTAGCGCTTTAACCGCTTGAGCCCGGTAAACGACACCGACGCTATCAGCGCGCAGCCTATGTACTGGATAACGTTAAACACCACTCCCGCGAGCGCCCCCGTGATGCCAAACAACAGCCACTCGTACGCGAAGTAACCAATCGGCACAAGTATGCCCGCCACAAATGGCGCGACATACTCGCTGCCTTTGAACTTACAGCGCATCACCCAACACGCCAGCAGCGACACCGCCGCCTTTATCAACAGTGTCGCGGGCGCGTAAAACGCCACTCCCAGCAATATATCCGCCAGCGCAGCCCCTATGCCGGACGCCGCGACGGCCCACCAACCCCCGAGCACGAATGAAGCTATGTACACGACCACTTCGCCGGCATTCATGTACGCGCCGGTGGCGCCTATCGGCAGGCTGGCAAACATCGTCGCCAACATGACCATCGCCGCGAACACGCCCGCAGCGCAGAGCTTTCGCATTCTATCTCTCATATCTGTTTTCCGCGCTCCTATACCCGGTTTCTGGATCGAGCAAGTTCAAAAGCGGCGCCCCCGCAACGTAACGGCGCAGGTTCTCAAGTGCAATGTCCCCTATGCGCTCCACCGTCTGCCTGAGATGGTAAAAGCCCGAAATGTGCGGCGTTATCAGCGCGTTTTGCAAGCCCCACAGCCTGTGTCCGGCCGGCAATGGTTCGGGGTCCGTGACGTCCAGACCGCAGAGCAGCCTGCCATCCTCCACTGCGTCTGCAAGCGCCTCCGTGTCTATTGCGCCGCCCCGGCCCACGTTGAGCACTATCGCCCCGGGCTTGAGCAGCGCCAGCAGCTCGCGGTTGAGCAGCTTATGCGTGCCGCCGCCCCCGGGAAGGCACATCGCCACCACGTCCGCGCGCGGGCACACACGCCTCAATGCGTCCAATGTGTGCAGCTCGTCCAGATAGGCGGGCTTGTCGTGCGCGTCTCTGCGCACGCCTATGGTGTAGGCGCCCAGCAGCTTGCACTTGCGGGCAAACTCACCGCCTATGTCGCCCACGCCGACCACGAGCACCACCGCGTCCTCGACAGAGGTCACGTCGCCCTCGTCCCGCCAGAGCCGCTCGCGCTGATTGTCACGATACTGATGCAGCCGCTTCATCAGCATCAGCATCATTCCCAGCATGTGTTCGCTTATCGCAAGCCCGTATGCGCCGCTGGTAACCGCTATCGGCAAGCCCGCCCGGGCGTACGGCACGTATTCCTCCGCGCCGGAACTGTTGAGTTGCAGAAAGCGCAGCCGCTTAGCACGCGCTATCAGCGCAGAAGGTATGTTGCCTATTATGACTTCGGCATCCGCCACATCTGCTTCAGATACAGACCGCTGTTCCACCTCAATCAGCTCGGCGTGCGGGGCGCACGAGCGAAACTCTTCTATGTGCGCGCGCGTCGCGGGATAGGTTACGAGTATCTTCATGCACATGCCTCCGTTTCCCATGCATTATAATACCCCGCGCCGCGCAAGGCAATACGGACTTGCATTCCCGCCTTGAGCATACTATAATAAGGCGCTCTAAATCAGTGCGAAAGGACGCCCCTAAAAGGGCATGGTGCGCTATGGATTCCATCTTTCGGCAGGCGTCGGCAGCCATAGACGAGCTGCTGGCAAACGTATTTGCGCGCGGGCGCAACGACATGATCATCATCGGCTGCTCCACCAGCGAGGTCGGAGGCCATCTGATAGGCTCGCATTCGAGCGAGTCCATCGCGAGCGCCATCATGGATGCGGTATTGCCGCAGATACGGGAGCGCGGGCTATACCTCGCCGTCCAGTGCTGCGAACACCTCAACCGCGCTGTCGTGGTCGAGCGCGAGTGCATGGAGCGATACGACCTCACGCAGGTCTGGGTGCGCCCACAGCTTCACGCGGGCGGCGCGTTCGCCATGCAGGCAATGAGCCGCTTCGATGACCCCGTCATTGTCGAGGACGTGCACATGCGCGCTTCCGCCGGCATGGACATAGGCGGTACTTTTATCGGCATGCACCTGCGCCCCGTTGTCGTGCCCATTCACAGCGTAAACAAGTACATAGGGCAGGCGCGCGTGACTATGGCGCGCTCGCGTCCCAAGTATGTGGGCGGCCCGCGCGCGGCCTATGACAACATGCCGGGCTCCGTTCACTGAACACAGCGGCGCAGACTAAAAAAACGGTGCGAACGCACCGTTTTTGCTTTGCCAATGTGTCTGTCAGTCCGCTACATACGGCAGCAGCGCAACTTCCCTGGCGCACTTTATCGCCCTGGCGAGGTCGCGTTGATGCTTCGCACACGCACCGCTCATGCGGCGGGGCATTATCTTGCCGCGCTCCGTCGTGTGCTTGCGAAGGCGTACTACGTCCTTGTAATCAATATGCTCTACCTTATCAACACAGAAGCTGCATACCTTGCGCCTCGGCCTGCGCTGACGGGGTTTCATTTTACGATCGTCCATCGTGGTTCTCCTTTCGTAATGTTGGTCGATGGTTAGAATGGCAGTTCGCTGTCGTCCAAGTCGGTGAAGCCGTCCGGTTCAGGCAGCTGCGCGCCCTGCATCACAGGTTGCGCCGCTCTCGGCGAATACGGAGCGCCTCCGACCGTATCGGCCTGCTGTGCGTCCCGCGCCGTCAGAAACTCCACATCGGAGGCAATAATCTCCGTTATGGTGCGCTTTACGCCGTCCTTCTCATAGCTGCGGTTCTGCAGTTCGCCCACTACGGCGACCTTCCTGCCCTTTGCGAGATACCGCGCGCAGTTTTCCCCGACCTTGCCCCAGACCACAATGTTGAAGAAGTCTGTGAGCCGCTCGCCGGACTGCGTGGCGTACGCGCGATTGACCGCTATCGAAAACGAGCATACGCTCCTGTTCGTGGTAGTCGTGCGAAGCTCCGGATCCCGGGTCAGATTGCCTATGAGGATAACCTTGTTCATGCTTCTACCGTCCTTTCGTCAATGTGCCGCGTTACGCTTGCCTGCGCACGACGACGTAACGAATTATGTTTTCATCATTCTTGAAATTGCGTTCCATCTCGCGCGGGAGCTCGGACGCGCCTTCAAAATGCATCAGAACATAATAACCCTCGGACTTGTAGTCGATCTCGTAGGCCAGGCGGCGCCTGCCCCACTCGTCTACCTTCTCTACCACGCCGCCATTGGTTGCCACGAGCTGAGAGAACTTCTCAATGCTTGCACTTATAGCTTCCTCGTCCAGTTCGGGCGTGATGATGTAAAGGGCTTCGTACTTGTTCATCTGTTTCACCTCCTTATGGTCTTTCGGCCCTGCTATACCTTCGCAGAGCAAGAAGGGCTTTTTAGCGTTGTATTATACCACGCGCAAATGCGCATTTCAAATATATTAAATGCGAAAACCAGTCGCATTAGCTACCTCTCGACCGTTATTGCGCCGCTCTCGCGCTCTATTTGCAGGCGTTGCGCTATAAGCTGCACCTCTCTCACGCCAAGCTCGCGGTTTAGCGCCCTGTCGCCGTACTTGTCGTCACCCAACAGCGGGCAGCCGATGTGCGCTAAGTGCGCCCGTATCTGATGCGTCCTCCCCGTCAGGAGCTCTACCTCCAGCCGCGTGGTCGCACCGTCGCCGCCGAGCACGCGATAGCGCGTGAGCATCTCTTTCGCACCCGGCCGCATGGAGTCGTAAACGCTTACATAGCCGCGCTCCGCATCCTTTATGCAGTACGCGCGCAGAGTATCCGCCGGCTTGGGCGGCGCGCCCGCAACCGTACAGAGGTAGTACTTGCGTATTTTGCCCCTGCGCAGCAAGCCGGCGAGCTCATCCCGCACCCGCGCGCTGCGCGCAAACAGCACCAAACCGCGCGTCGTCGCGTCGATTCTGTGCACCGGGTACACATCGCCGTACACCGTCGCTATGCGGGCTGCCAGCGTATCCTCTACGCCGTCGTCGCCGACCACCTCCAACCCCGCCGGCTTGTCCGCAACCAACAGGTCGTCGTCTATGTACGCCACGCTCACCTCGGCGAGCGCCGCCTGCAGCTCCGTCTCAAAGCCGTCCCACACGCCGCCGTGCGGCATGGATATGAACCGCATCGGCAGCTTCTGTGTGGGATGCTCCACTGTCAGCCCATATGCCCACAGCGCTATCTGCTGCCCCGGCCGTGCCTCGGGATTGTACCGCTGGTCGCCCCATATGGGCATACCGCGGCTCGCCAGCTGCACCCGTATCTGGTGATGCCTGCCGGTGCTCAACTCGACGTCCAACAAGCTGAGGCCGTCCCGCGCCGCTATGCGCCGGTAGCTCAGTTTCGCGTTCTTCGCGCCCGCAGCGCTCTCCGATGCGACGCGCGTGTTGTTGGTCGCCTCGTCGCGCACAAGGTAGTCCGTCAACACGCCCTCGGGCTCCGCCTTGGCGCACACGAGAGCGACATAGCGCTTCTTCGCGCGCTTTGACGCAAACTGAGCGGACAAGCGCTCCGCCGCCTTGGACGTCCGCGCGAACACCATCACCCCGCCTACGGGTCTGTCCAACCTGTGAACGAGTCCAAGGTACGCCTCGCCGGGCTTGTCGTACTTCTCTTTGACGTACGTCTTGAGCGTGCGAAGCAAGTCCATGTCGTGCGATGCATCCTCCTGCACCGGCATGTTTGGCGGTTTCTCCGCCACCAACAGGTGATTGTCCTCGTATATGATTTTCATGTGCGGCTCCATCTGCCGCTTGCGCCGCATGGGAGCACCAGGTCACGGCTCGATACCGGCAGACCCACTTCGTCGGCGGTGATCACACCGCCGCGGCCGCGGAGCGCTACCTTCATGACGTTTTCCACAGCACTCGGCGCAAGTCCGGTCGTATATGCGTTGATCAAAAAGAAACGCGCATCGCGGTCGAGCAGCTTCGCGCACTCCTCGACCAACGAGAATAAACTGTCTTCTATCTTCCACAGCTCCCCGCCGGGCCCTCTGCCATAACTCGGCGGATCCATAAGTATGCCGT
>JAUNBH010000005.1:0-20883 GCA_030527165.1 Clostridia bacterium | reverse complement strand
TGTGATAAGTGCGTCCACGGCGCTGCTCCCGAAGCACGAATTTCATCACGTCGTCCACTATGAAGCGCACCTGCCGCGATTCCAAGCCGCACGCCTCGACATTGCTCTTTGCCCAAGCGGTTACGCCCTTCGACGCGTCGACGTGCACCACGCTCGCCCCTGCAGCCGCCAGCGCACAGGTCGCCGCGCCCGTATATGCGAACAGGTTGAGCGCCCTGAACTCCGCAATGCCGCTGTCCTCTACTATGGCGCGCATCCAATCCCAATTCACCGCCTGCTCCGGAAACAGGCCGGTGTGCTTGAAGCCAGTTGGCCTGACGACAAATGTGAGGTCGCGGTAGCTCAGCTTCCAGCTCTCCGGCAGCGCGCGCCTGTATTCCCAGCGCCCGCCTCCGCTGCTTGAGCGGATGTAGCGCGCGTCGCACGCGGGCGAATGCGCCATGGGCCACACGCCCTGAGGCTCCGGCCTCAGCAGCGTCACGTCGCCCCAGCGCTCCAGCTTCTCGCCGCCGCCCACGTCGATAAGTTCATAGGAGTCCCAGTTGTTCGATATGTACATCAGACCTCCGTCATACGCCCGGCATGAGGCTGAGCAGGAAATTCGAGTTGTAGAACAGCCGCGCGCACAGCGATTCGTCTATCATATCCCGCACGAAGTCGAGCGGAAGCAGGGTCAGCGCGACGGGTATCACCGTAAACACGACAAACGCCGCCAGCATGCCCTCGAGCAGCGAGGCCGCGAGCGCAAACAGGGCGTCGTACTTTGTGAAACGCGGCAGACGATACGAGTAGTCAAACCAGTTGAGCAGGAAGCCCAAAACTATCGTAAAGCACAGGAACAGGAGCACAAACGACGCTATATTGATGAAGCACCTCACCATAGTCTGATTGAAATAGTCCCCGAGCGTTACCACGCTGTCGGCTGCAAATGCGTCGGTCAATATGTTCTCGCGTATCTCGCGCCCTATGGGGTGAGGTACGTTGGCGTTGGTCACTATGGTATTAACTTCCTCAGTGGAAAGCGTCGTTATATCGCGCCGCGCGAGCTCGGAGTCGTTTATGAACTCGGAGCCCTCGGTGTAGTAGAGCAGCGTATTGAACAGCCCGTCGTCCGCTTTTACGGCGTTCGCCATGACCGGCATGAATATGAACGCCAGGAGAACCGACAGCAGCATCAGCGCGGTGGACAACGCCGTATGCATGAATCCCTTGCGCAAGGCATTGAGCGCCACCAGCACAAATACCGCTATTACCGCCAAGTCTATAAGGTTCATAGCTTCACCTCGCTAATCTCCGACCAAGTACGGCACAGTTCCTCTAAACACCAACAGCTTGCCCACTTTGAGCTTTATTACCGACGTAATCTGTGCGTCGAACTCTTTTTCGGTATCGATGTTGGCATTGCTTCTGTACCGCACTATTTCGTCGGGCGTGACCACTACCAGCCGCGCGGACATGGAGAACACGCCGAGCGCGCCCTCCTCCAGCGTCATTGTGCGCCTGCGCGCCGTACTCTCGTCGTCATCCGTCATTGAGTACAGCGTTAGTTTCGTGTAGTCCTCCGCCCCTCTGTCCCTGAATATCATCAGCACGCTGTCGCCACTGTACGACCAATCGTGCAGCTTGAGCCCATAGCACGGCAGCGTGTAGTTCGTGGAGTTGCGCGTCCTGTCTACGCACCTGATAGTGCTCGTGCCCACAACAAACATGCAGTCATCCGTAAAGAACACGTCCTCCACGAGCTGGTTCTGCACAGTAACTATGCCCGATGCGGCGCGCCGCCCGAGGTCGTAGGTCCGTATAGTGCTCACGGGCGCGCTGGACTGCGTATCCACATCGAGCGTCCACAGCGTCTCGCTGCGCGACAGGTCAAACCCGAAATCGAGCGCATATACGCCGTCAAATGAGAGCGTTTCGTACTCCTCCATGGACGAGGTGTACAGCGTTATGGTCTGCGCCCCCGCGGCGTCCTCCCTGTACACGGCGATGTAGTCTTTGCCGCACTTTACATCCAGTATGGAACCGCCTATCTCCACGGGGCTGTCCGAGCCCATTACATATACCGCCGTGTTCGTATATATCAACGCGATGTTTGCGGATACCACCAGCTTGACGTCTGGATTGTTCACGTTTCGCACCGTGTTAAGCTCAACGCGCCTGTCGTCGTAGTAATATATGCTCGTGCCGCTGAGCGCGTAAAAACCGGAACCCGTGTAATCGTACTGCGCTTGCGAACTAAACGGCAGCTCCGTGAGCTTTATGGGCGCATAGTATATCGCCAGCATCACCGCCAACACACTCCCTATGAGCAGCGCGGCGGCTATCGAAATCAGTATGATGTTGCGCGTCCTGTGGCTTATGGACAGCTTTTTCTTTTTAGCGCTCCTGCCTGCCTGCATAGCTTATGCTCCTTCGCTCTCCCACGCCTGCGCAGGGATTATCATGGGTATCGCGCTCTCCTCAATCTCAAACAGCGCCGGAGTGACGGATTTTAACTCGCCATCCAGGTTGAGCTCGTATTCTACCGAGCTGCTCACCGCTAACCGTTTGGTCTTGAAGTACTCCACGGGCTTTTTGCCTATATGCTTGCCCTTCACAAACTGCGGGAGCAGGCTTATGAACAGCGGAAAGCTGATGCTCCTTATCAGGCATACGTCGAAATAACCGTCAAACGGATCCGAAGCCGGCGAGACGTTCATCCCGCCGCCAAAGTGCGTGCCGTTGGCTACCGCTATGAGCAGAGACTCGCACTCCAACACCCGGTCGTCCGCCTCTACGGTAAGCTGCATGCGGTTGAGATGCAGCATGGTCTTGACTATCCCCAACAGGTACGGCTTCATACCGGTGTAGCGCTTCTTGTACTCCTCCGTATTCTTGAGCACATCCGTGTCAAAGCCGAAGCCGCTGACGTTGAGAAACAGGTTCCCATTTGCGCGGCCTATATCTACATTGCGCGAGAAGCCGCTTAAGAGCACCTCCACGCACTCATCGCACCCCGTCGGGATGCGCAGCGCGCGAGCAAAGTCGTTCCCCGTGCCAAACGGGAACACCATCATGGGCGCCCCGGTGCCGTAAACGCCACGCGCTACATCCTGTGCAGTGCCGTCGCCTCCGACCGCCACAACCGCATCGTATCCGTCGAGCGCGGCGTCATGCGCCATGTGCACGGCGTCGTCCGTTCCACCGGTGTATCCGTAAGAGTACGCCACGCCACGGGAGTCCAACACGCTCATTGTCTGCGTAAACAGTTCGCTGCACTTTCCGGCGCCCGCCACAGGATTAACGACAAAGTAATAGCCCGCCATCGCTCCTCCAAATCACAAACATTCATACTATAATAACTCAACAACGCGGCGTTGTACAGTTTTTTATGCCGTACATGGCTCACCTTGTGCAACGGCGCGCATTGTGTTACTATTAACATACGAGGTGGATTATGCTGCGTTTCAATAAATCACACGGCTTGGGCAACGATTTTATAATCGTGGACAATCGCGCGGGCGAACTGGGCGATTTGAGTGCGCTCGCACGGAGGCTCTGTCCACGGGCGGTTTCCGTTGGCGCGGATACGCTGCTCGTACTGGAGAACTCCGAGACCTGCGCCGTTGGGATGCGCACCATAAACGCGGACGGCACGGAGGCCGCCATGTGCGGCAACGGCATACGCTGCTTCGCCAAATACCTCTACGAGCGCGGCATAGTCCAAAGCGAGGAGTTCGACGTTGAGACGCTCGCCGGCGCAATACGCCCCGTGCTCCACATGGCCGGCGGCACGGTAGATTCCGTTACGATCAATATGGGCGCCGCTTCGTTCGAGCGGGAGCGCATACCCATGCGCGGTGACGGCGTGTTTATAGACATGCCCCTGCAGGCGCGCGGAGCGGAGTTCACCGCCACGAGCCTCTTGATGACGATACCGCACACGGTGCTGTTTGTGGACGACGCGGATGCCGTGGACACAGCCCTTTACGGCCCGGCAATAGAGCACAATCCACTCTACCCAGAGGGTACGAACGTGGACTTCGTGCAGGTGCTCGACAGGCGCACGCTAAAGCTGCGGTCGTGGGAGCGCGGCTGCGGGGCAACGCTCGCCTGCGGGACGGGCGCGTGTGCAGCGGTAGCCGCAGGCTTCATGACCGGACGCTGCGAGCGCGAGGTGAGCGTGCGCATGGCGCTCGGCGCGCTGAATATCCGCATTGACGAGGACTGGCTCGTCTACATGAGAGGCCCGGCAGTCAGCGTATACGACGGTGAAATAGAGCTGTAAAACGGCGTGCAAGCGAAAGAGAACAGGGCCGCGGCGATGACGCCATGCAGCCCTGTTTTTGCAATTATTCTCAATGCGGCATGCCGCGTCCGACGTCAGCGCGAATAGTACATCTCGAACTCGGCGGCGGTAGGTATCCTGTTGAGCTTCGCCGCCTCCTCGCGCCTGCGCTTTATCCATACCTCGATGAGGCGCTCGGGGAATACGCCGCCCGCGGTAAGGTAGTCGTGATCGCGCTCCAGCGCGTCAAGCGCCTCGTCCAGCGTCCGCGGCAATCCGTCTATCTTCGCCTTCTCCTCCTCTGGCAGGTCGAATAGATTGAAATCGTACGGCCCCCAACCGTTCGCCTGCGGGTCAATTTTGTTGCGTATGCCGTCCAAGCCCGCCATGAGAATCGCGGCGTAAGCGTAGTATGGATTGCACGTCGCATCGGGATTGCGTAGCTCGAAGCGCTTCTTGTCCGGCGCTTTGGCGTAGGCGGGAATGCGCACCACGGCGCTTCTGTTCGCCATGGCGTAACCTATGGTCACCGGTGCTTCAAAGCCCGGAACCAGCCGTCTGAACGAGTTGGTCGAGGGATTCGTTATGGCGCAGAGCGACGGCGCGTGCCTGAGCAGGCCGCCTATGAAGTGGTGCGCCAACTCGCTGAGCTGTGCGTAACCCGCTTCATCGTAGAACAGCGGCTTGCCGTCCTTAAACAGCAGCATGTGAACGTGCATGCCGTTGCCCGCCTCGTCGAGCACGGGCTTGGGCATGAATGTCGCCGTCTTGCCGTGCTTCTCCGCGGTGTTGCGAATGACGTACTTGACTATCATGGTCTTGTCCGCCATCTCGGTCATTTCACCCATCTCAGTCTCGATTTCCTCCTGCGCGGGACTGCCCACCTCGTGATGGTGGTACTTTATCTTCACGCCCCAGCCCTCGAGCAGGCGGCACATCTCATTGCGCAGCTCGTAGTTGACGTCGTGCGGCAAATCGGCGTGATAGCCGCCCTTCTTTGGCAGCTGATGCCCGGTGACGCCCTCCGCCGTCGACCAGTACGCCTCCTCGCACTCTATGTCGAGCACTGTCGAATGCGGCTGGGTCATAAACGACACGCCCTCGAAAATGTGAAACTCGAACTCCGGACCGATTATCATGGTATCCGCCACGCCTGCCTCGCGCATGTACTCCACAGCGCGCTTCGCCACGTTGCGGGGATACTGGTCAAACGGCCTGTTGTTCGGAACGTCGATTATCATTACGTCGCCCGTCATGGTGACGACGCCGCTGCTAAACGGGTCGACAGCCGCGGTTGACAGATCTGGTATGAACACCATATCGCTGTTTTCGACCGGTGCGTAGCCATAGTTCGAGCCGTCAAAGCCTATGCCGTAGGTCATCATGTCCTCATTGAGGCGCGCCGCCGGCAGCGTCACATGCCTCCACGCCCCGTTGAGATCCGTCATTTTGAAATCCAGCATGGTTATGCCGTTCTCCTGGAAAAACCGGTGAGCTTCGCTGAGCGACTTAAACATTCGTGATACCTCCAAAACTATTATGTCAGCTTATAATCATTCTTGCAGGAAATGGCGGAAGTGTCAATACAATCGGCAATATATACTCCATGCCGGCAATGACACGGTCCACGCGCAGTTAGACGTCGTTGTTGTATATCGCTTTTACCTCGTTTCGCCCGAATACCATGATGACGATGCACAGCAA
Source organism: Clostridia bacterium (assembly GCA_030527165.1). Classification (GTDB taxonomy): domain Bacteria; phylum Bacillota; class Clostridia; order Christensenellales; family CAG-138; genus RGIG1693. The sequence continues at coordinate 14,912 of JAUNBH010000005.1, read as the reverse complement.
ATTGACAGCCATCGCGCACGATATGAGCAGTCTTGTGTCGAACGCCTCGCCCAACGTGCCGAACAACAGCTGGCCTATGAGCGAACCGCTCGTCATTATCATGGACGTTATGCCGTTGTACCTGCCGCGCTTCTCGTCGGGAACGTAGTTCTGCGTGGAAGATATGCGTATGTTGTAGGAATTGACGCCGAGTATGCCGCTCATCAGCATGAGCACGCACATGATTTCCACGGAAGTGAACAGATAGACGCCGCTTATAACGCATGTAGCACAGTAAACGAACAGGGCTATCGCGTACTTGCGCTTCGCGGGCAGCTTGACGCTGTAATGCAGCGTGCCGCCTATAAGGCGCCCAACCGTCGCCATGCTCATCACAAACGTATATATGGCGACTCCCCTGCCCTCCGCGCTGCTAAACAGCGGAATGTCGAGCAGTCCGGGTATGAGCGAACGGAACGTATCGGGATCCGACGACCGGAAGAAAGGCAGCGCCAGCGTCGTTTCCGCCGAGGTGAACAGCATGGTTGCGAAGAAATACAGGCATATGCAGAGCAGCCCCTTCTCGGCGCGCAGATAGTTTGCGCCCTCCTTGAGGTCGCTTACGAAGCGCTTTGCGTTGAAGCGCTCGCTCTGCCGGCTCTTCACATGCGCCTCGTCGACCTTGATCTGCGTCTCGAATATCGCCGCGACGGCAAAGGACACCGCGTTGAACGCAAAGAGCGGTATGAGCCCTATGGTGTTGTAACATATGCCGGCTACCGGCACCATTATCGTGCTCGCCAAGGGGTATATCAGGCTCGAGATGGAGTACGCCTTGCTGAAACAGCCCTTGGGTATCAGCATTGGGTACAGGCTCTCGTACGACACTGCGTACACGCTGTCAATTGCGCCGACGAGCAGGCTCACCAGCAAGAAGGCGTAGTAGTTGAACCAACCCGCGGCGAGCACGAGGGCTATTACAACGTACATTCCGGACGAAAAGAAATCGAGCGAGTATATGAGCTTTCTGCGCGAGAATCTGTCTATATAGGGGCCCGCGAGCAGCGGCATGAGCACGCGCGGCAGCGAATAGCACACCATGAACAGCGCGTACTTGAGCGTCGACTCCGTAAAGTCGTACACCATGAGCCCTATTGCAAACCCGGACACCGCGTTCCCCAGCATGGAGATCACCGTGCCTAACGTGATTATCGTAAAGTTCTTAGTCCAAAGCTTCTGCACGATTGCACCTCTTGCGGCTGTGCGCTGTTATCATGTGTATTATACCCATCGGCAGCTTCATGTCAACACTCGCGTGTGCGCTGCAAGGCCGCAATTCTGCCGTCCGGACAGCGCAAAAGGGGGTGCTCTCCCCCTTATTAAATATAGCGTGATTCCCGCTCGCGTACGCTGCTAAAACAGTCCGCGCCCGAATATGAGCACCACCACTGCGCATATCAGCCCGAGCACGAGTATCGCCACGGGTATCAGTACGCCGTAGGCAGATATCAGAAGCGCGGCGAAATCCCCTTTCTCCAGTTGGCTGTTGGCCTTTTCGCGCAGCCTGCGCTGACGGCGCGCCTCCCGCTTGCCGAGCTCCAGCTCCAACTGCCTGTACTCCTCCGCCGCCTCCTCGGCGGTCTTGGAGTCGTGTCGGTAGTCGTCTATTTCACCTGCGCCGCCCCCGCCCTCGCTCTCTCGGGGGCGGTGCTGCTGCTCCAGTATGCGCTTTAGCTTGTCTTCGTATAGCATCTCTTACCACCAGAATTAGTAAAGCTCCGCGGCGCTTGCGCGCCACGGAGTATAAGCGTTTACACTATGCCGTTAGTTTTCCACCTGGTTGATCTCGTCAACGTGCATAGTAGCATCCTCAGCGTGCAGCATGTGGTGACATGCCACAAAGTGCTCCGGACGCACCTCTATGAGCTCAGGCGTAACGTGGCGGCAGATCTCGGTGCAGTAGTGGCAGCGAGTGTGGAACTTGCAGCCCTTGGGGGGATTGACCGGGCTCGGTATGTCGCCCTCGAGTATGAGCAGTTCGCGCCGCTGATCCGTAGTCGGTATGGCGTTGAGCAGCGCCTCCGTGTACGGGTGCATAGGATGCGCGAACATCTCCTCTGACGGCGCAAGCTCTACCATTGTGCCCAAGTACATGACCCCAATACGGTTGCTTATGTACTTGACGACGGACAGGTCGTGCGTTATGAACATGTACGTCAGATTCTGCTCCTCCTTCAGGTCCTGAAGAAGGTTGATTATCTGCGACTGAATCGAAACGTCGAGCGCCGATACCGCCTCATCGCACACCACGAACTTCGGGTATACGCCCAGCGCGCGGGCAATGCCTATTCTCTGGCGCTGACCGCCGGAGAACTGATGCGGATACCTGTGCACAAAGTACGGCGCCAAGCCGCAGCTCTCCATGACCTTTAGTACCGCTTCCTGCATTTGCTCGTTGTTCTTCTTAAAGTAGCCGTGCGCAAGCATGCCCTCGCCGACTATCTGACCTACCGTCATCCTCGGGTTGAGCGATGAATACGGATCCTGGAATATGAGCTGCATGTCGCTTCTAAGCTGCCTCATCTCCTCGTAGGTGAGTCTTGCGAGGTCTATGCCGTCGTCGCGCAGCTCCTCGAGCGCAACAAACTCGGGATTGTCCGCGTGCTTCGCGCGCTCCTGATCCAGAGCGGCGCGCGCTGCGTCGACCTCGGCATGCGCCGCATCCAACGCCGCCTCACATGCCGCCACTTTGTCCTGATATCGCGCTATCGCAGAGGCGGCGCCGGAGCTCTTGTTCTCCGAATTGTTGTACTTGAACTGAGCGTCGCTTAGGTTGAGGTTGGCTTCCGCGAGCTCGAGCCTGAGCTTCGCCGCCTTCCTGAAGGAGCGCGCCAGTCGCATGTACAACTGCGTGGCGGTGCTGAGATCGCCCACTACCATGAAGCCGCCGAATATGCTCACGATGTCCGTATAGGCGTTATCCATGGTGCGCTTGGCGTTGGCGACTTCCTCTGCCATCTTGAACTTAGCGACGTTCTCCACGGTCGTGCCATCCTCGCCCGCGACTTCGTCAGGCATGGCTTCGTATTCCTTCAGCTTGGCGTCATACGCTGCCTTGAGCTCGTAGCACTGCCTGCGCCGCTTATTGACGCTGCGGATGGTCTCGTCGAAATACCTGGGCGCGACATCCGCAAGGGTGCGACCGTAGTATACCGAACGCCCGTCCGTCTGACGGTAGAGCTGAAGCAGCGTGCGGCCGAGAGTGGACTTGCCGCAGCCGGACTCGCCGACCAGGCCGAAAGTCTCTCCCTCGTATATGTCGATCGTTATGCCGTCATTTGCCTTGACGAACCGACCGCCCTTAATAGGGAAGTACTGCTTGAGGTTCGTTATGCGGAGTAGAACATTCTTATTTTCCATCGCTCATTCTCTCCTTCTTGTTGGGATAGAAGCACCGTATCGACTGCCTCTCGTTTATGGTCAGCATGGGAGGCTCTTCCTCCAGGCAGCGCTCTGTCGCGTATTTGCAGCGCGGAGCGAACTTACAGCCCTTTGGCAGATCCAGAGGATGCGGGACGGCGCCGGGTATCGCGTCCAACCTCTCCGTTACGGGAGTGTCCAGACGCGGTATGGATACCATCAGTCCCTCGGTGTAGGGGTGGGAATACTCATTGTCCCTGTCGAATATCACTTCGCAGGGCGCGAGCTCCACCACCTGTCCGCAATACATGACCGCCACGTCGTCCGCCATCTGGTTTATGACGCCCAAGTCATGCGTTATGAACAGTATGGACGTGCCCTTCTCACGCTTGAGGTCGTTCATCAGCCTCAATATCTGAGCCTGTATGGTGACGTCCAGCGCCGTGGTAGGCTCGTCGGCTATCAGCAACTTGGGACGGCAGGCGAGCGCCATGGCTATCATAACGCGCTGCCTCATTCCGCCGGAAAGCTGATGCGGATACTGCTTTGCCACCACTTCGGGGTTCGGTATCTTTACGTCTTCGAGCATCTCTATGACGTGCAGCGCCGCTTCGCGCTTCGACATGCCCTGGTGAATCATGAAGGACTCGGAGAGCTGACGCTCTACCGTGAACACGGGGTTCAAGCTCGTCATGGGCTCCTGGAATATGACGGAGATATCGTTACCCCTTATCTTGTACATCTCCTCAAGGCTGAGCTTCGTCAGGTCCTTGCCCTCGAAAAGTATCTCGCCGCTGTCAATGTAGCCGTTGCCGTCCAGCAGCTGCAGCATGCTCATGGCCGCTACGCTCTTGCCGGAACCGGACTCGCCTACGACGCCCAATGTCCTTCCTTCGTCAACCTTGTAGGAAACGCCGTTTACAGCCTTTACTATTCCCCTCTTGGTGGTAAAGAAGGTCTTTAGATTCTTCATTTCAAGCAATGCCATTGTTATACCTCCTTACCTTTCCGTCGACCTGGGATCCATGGCATCGCGCAATCCGTCGCCCATCAGGTTGATGCTGATGGTGGTCAGACCGAATATGACCGATGTGAATACCCAGCGCCACCACATGTTCTGTATGACGTCGCTGTTGTTCGCGCCGTTAAGCATATTGCCCCACGTCGGCGTAGGCGGCGCAATACCGAAGCCGAGGAACGCCAGACCGGACTCCGTAAGCATCGAAGTGGCGAAGCCGAGCGTCGCACTGACTATTATCGTCGATATGACATTCGGTATGATGTGGCGGAACACTATCTTGCTCTCCTTCACGCCCATCGCCTTGGCGGCAGTTACGAACTCCTGCTCGCGTGCACGGAGAACCTCTGCGCGTACCAGTATGCACAGCCCCGTCCAGCCGATTATACCCAGAATAATCATTATCATGTACATCTTTTGCTCCGATGAGAAGCTCTGCCCAAGTATGGACGAGAGTATCAACAGGAGCGGCAGACTCGGCAGACTGCCTATGACCTCCGCGACACGCATTATAATCAGGTCTACGACGCCGCCGAAGTAACCCGCCAGACCGCCGAATATAACGCCCAGCACGGTGCTTATCGCAACCGCAACGGCGCCAACGGTCATGGTCACGAGACCACCGTGGATTATACGGGTCAATATGTCTCTGCCAAATTCATCAGTGCCGAGCAAGTACCCCTTGAGACCCCAGGTGTAACAGTTGCCCTGATCATCTATGGCGTAGTTGAAGAAGCCGCCCGTCATTACATCAACGATATTCTTCGACAACACCGAACTGGGTACGTCCGTCTGGCCCAGCGCATTGTTGCCCCACGCGATGACGTCGCCATTGTCCAGCAGGCCCACGAAGTAGTTCTTACCGGCGGAGACCTTGATTATCTCGCCCTCGTGCTCGGGCACGATGTTCTCATTGTTGGTTATGTTGCCCCAGAAGTAGAGCTCACCGTCTTCGTCGGCGGCGACTACCACATCGTATGTCGATGCGATACTCACTACCTTCTTCTTGCCTGCAGCCTCGGCGCTCTCGCCTTCATCCACAGCCTTTATCGCCTCGGGTATGTTGGTGAACGCATTCTCGCGCTCGGCGCCCGCATACGCTACCGTGCCGTCGTCCAGCACTATCAGGTAGTTGTAGCCGGTGAAAGTGAAGTCGACTATACGGCCCTGGTAGTCAGAGCGCACGCGAATGTCATTCAGGTTGTTGTTGCCCCATATGTAGAGGTAACCGTCGTTCGTGAGAACGCCCGTGACCTGGTTGCCCGCATCGAACTTCATTATGTCGGAGTAGTGGAGCGCCTCGACCTCATCGGGCATCCGGTTCTGCTTGTTGCGGTCAACGCCCCAGAAGTACCAGTTGTCCTGATCGTCTATCGCGTACACGTGGTCGCTGCCGACCGCTATGTCCACGATGAAGGCTTCCGTCACCTCTTCGGGCATATCCTTCTCAACGTCGATGACGTTCGTCATGCCGGTCATGCCCCAGATAAACACCTCGCCGTCGTTCGAGAGCCCTATGGAGAAGCTCTTGCCCGCCTCGATGCGCTTTATGTTGCCGTTGAGTTCGCTGGGAACGCTCAGCATGTCAAATCCCGGAGGTATGTTCATCTGCGAAGAGTCTACATAGCTCAGGTCGAGCGTTACAAACGAGCGCCCTATGAGCACGAACAGCAGTATGATGGTAAACATGACCAGCCCGAATACCGCCGTCTTCTTGCGGAAGAAATTCTGGAAGACGGTGCGAATCGGACTCTGGATTTGCTCTTCCTCGAATATGCTCAGCTCCTTCTTTGAGCCCAAGAAGCCGCGACGGAGCCAATTCAAAACACGAGGGGTCTTTTTCTTGTTGTCACTCATCTCTAAATCCTCCCCTCTTATTTGTCAACCCTGACGCGCGGGTCTACGATGCCGTAGCTCAAGTCGGTCAGGAGCCTGCCCATAAGAGCTATGACCACGTAAATCATCTGCATGGCCAGAACGAGCTGGTAGTCCTTCTGGGTGAGACCGAGTATCATCAGCTTGCCGATGCCGTTGAGCCCGAACATCGTTTCAAGCATGACCCAACCTCCAAGCAGCGAGGTAAACCAGCTGATGATTATCGTGATTACAGGCAGCAGCGCATTTCTCCAAGCGTGGCTGTATATGACGACCTTCTCCCTTACGCCCTTTGCACGCGCAGTGCGAATGTAATCCTGGCTGAGTTCGTTGATCATTGCAGCGCGTATGTAGCGGAATGTACTCGCCATAGAGTTGACCGTGGCGACGAGCACGGGGAGTGTGAAGTAGTACATCCTCTCCAGGAACGCCTCAAAGCCGGTTGCCGAACTGCCCGGCGCTTTCATTCCAGACACCGGGAAGATGGGTATCAGCACCGCGAAGAGATAGATCATTACCAGCGCCGTAATGTAAATCGGAATGCTTATGCCCAGAATCGTGAATATCTGCATTCCATTGTCGAGAAGCGACTTCTGCTTGACCGCGCAGCGTATTCCGAGCGGAATCGTTATGCCCAGTGCGATTATTGATGAGAACACATTCAGGAACAAGGTGTTGCTCAACGGCTCACTGATGACTTCGCTGACATCCTTCATGTATGTGACCGAATAACCCAAGTTGCCGCGAAGCAGGTTTGTGAACCAATTCCAGTACTGCACCACGAGCGGCCTGTCAAGCCCCAAGTATTCCGTCAATCGAGCGTACTCGGCAGCATACTGCTCCGGAGTGAGGTCCGCCCTCTGTGGTTCCAACATCTGGCGAACGACGTCGCCCGGGATTAGCTTGTACAATAGGAACATCAAAAACGACAGGATAACGAACACCACAACGATGTACACCAGTCGCTTGAGTATGTACTTTACCATCCTTTCACCAACCTTCCTTACAATAGTAGCGGGTCCTTCCGCATATATACATATGGATAACCATATATAATACCCCATGTAGAGCGCCCACGCTCATTTCGCCGGATTATGATAGACTACCCCACGTTTTGACATGCAGGTATTATAGCATAATGCCGTCCGCATATCAATAAAACACGCAATATATTGTAGACAACGAGCGAGCTTTAAGTCAATAGTGAAATTTAGTAAACCATTGTGAAGCTCAGACGTATTTTGCGCCCAAGGCGGCTGAATCCGCGCCGGAAAAAGCGGCGGGCCGCGCTCCGCGCACAGCCCGCCGCTATTCTCGGCGCAGGCGGTCTACCTCACCCTACTCCGTTACCCAGCAGTAAATCAACTGCTGCGCGAACGACCACATGGTGTTGCTGTCGTAGTTCTGTATCTTGCTGTCGTAAACGTCGCAATACTCGTTGGCGTACACGGGCAGTTCGGGGAGATACTCGTTCATGAGGAGCACATACTCCAGCCACAGCCGGCGATACCCCTCGTGGTCTCCCGCTTCGACGCCGTAAACCATGTCCGCGGCAAGACGCTCCAGCTCCCCGTTGAAGAAGTAGTGGACATTCTGCATGGTGCCTACCAGCTCCGGGTCGAACGACCACGTGTCCGCAACATCGTATGCGGCGGTGTAATTGCTCTCGAAGTTGTAGGTGCAGAACAGCGGCACGCCGTATTGCGCTCCGGATTCGACATCGCGATAAATATGGCACATCATGTCGTAGACATTCGTCCTGTATACGTTGACCTGCATACCGACATCGTCAGCCTGCTGCGTCTCTATGAGCGTTTGCAGCAGGTAATCCATCGAATCAAAGCTCCTACTCGTACAGTGCTCCAATACCAACCCCATGTACTTCTCCCCCGCGACCTCGACGACGTGGGGATAGCTGCCCGCCTCCGCATCCGTCACCCGCTTGTAGCGCACGCCGGTCCCGGAGTACGGCGTCCCGTCCGCGTTGTAAATCCAGCCGTCGCCCTCCAGCAGCTCTATTGCGCGCTCGACGCTGTACTCGTATGTGTTGAGCGCCGCCAGGAGCTCCGCCTCGGACTCCCTGTACATCCAGGTGTCCAACCCGTACGGCCCATGCACGACCGCCCCGCGACCACTGGAGAAGTACTCTAAGAACGTCTCCCTGTCCATCAGATGCGCAATGGCTTGCCGCACGGCCAAAAACTGTGTCGGGCTAAAGTCGCATTGGAACAGTATCCTCTCGCCGCCGTTGCGATAGTAGGTGTGAACGCCGAACCTGCCGCTGGTCTCGGAGAATCTGTGCGCAACGTCTATATCGTACAACGACATCAGCCCAAATACGACGTCTATCTCGTCCTCAAGCAGGGCGGTAAAGCATTCGCCGAAGTTGATATACTTGTACACTACCCGCTCTATATAGGGCTGTTGACCCTCATAATTGCCCTTGTACAGGGGGTTGCGCTCGAGAATGGCTTCCATTTCGTTTGACACGTAGTTTAACCGGGCGATGGTATATGCGCCCGCTGTCACGCATTCGTACGTATCGTACCGCACTTGAGTTAAGTATGAGATAAGAAAACTGTTGTTCGTACTGAACGGGCCGGAGAAATACGCGCCGTCGCCGTCGTCGACAACGTCATGATCCCATGGAAACCAGTAGTCCGTATTTATGGGAATAATATCCGCATAGTGCAAATCATAGTAGTAGGGGATGTAGCCGGCCTCGGGGTCGCCGTTTATCTTAACGGAGAACTTGTAGTCGTCCAGCAGGCGCACACCGGCAAACTTCCGCGTGTGACCGGGCGTGCCCTCCTCGGAAGTGAAGTCGTCGTAACCGACAAAGTACTTGCCAAGGTCGCCGAGCGCACCCACAAGCCTGCCCACGGGTGAACTGAAGAGCAGCAGCGAGGCCACAAAGTCCTTGGCGGTTATGGGGTCGCCATTGCTCCACTTTAAGTCATCGTGGATGGTGATGACGTAGATTTTGTCCTGCCAACCGCCCTCGTTGTCCACCATTACGGGTACGCATTTTTCCACGACCGACGTGTCCCAAATGTACTCTCCGCCCTTGGTCTGGGTGACTGTGGACACGGTATTTACGAGCTGGCTGAGGTCCTCATCGGCGAGGCTCCACTGGTCCCAGTAGGGCAGCCACTCCCCCGTGAGCATCACGGTATCGCCTATCGTGACCTGCCCCCCGACGGTGGGTGTTAGCGGGTCGGTATACTCCGGGGTGGACTCCGCCTGCGTCGCGGTGGGTTCCGGCGTGTTTGCAGCGTCCGGAGTCTGTTCGGGCACGGCGGGTTCGCACGCGAAAACCGCAAACACCGTCAGTGCAGCTACGAGCAAAGCGACAAACCTCTTCATAAGATATCCCCCAAGTACACAATTGAACAGATGCAACTGCCACAACCGTCCCATTTGCGGCAACCGGCGCCCGGTACAGTTCGACTAAATACCCGTCCGCAGCAACACGTTTGGTATATTCTATACCGCCATTCACAAAATGTCAACAGCTATTTCTAAAATCAGCGTTTTTTTCTAAGCCGCCTTGCACGGCGCCCGCAGAATGCGCGGAAAAAGCGCCGCCGGCATGTCGGCGGCGCCCTTTTTTAGATGTCAGACATCAGTGCCTGCTATGCCCGGATTATTCCGTGACCCAGCAGTAGATGATCTGGTCGGTGAAGCTCCACAGCGGGTTGACTTCGTAGTTCTGGATCTTCTCGTGATAGATGTCGTAGTACTCGTTGGAGTACAGCGGCAGCTCGGGCAGACCCTGGTTCCAGATGGTGATGTACTCTACCCACTTCTGGCGGTAAGCCTCGTTGTCACCAGCCTCGATGCCGTACACCATGTCCATGGAAGCCTGATCCAGAGCCTCGTTGAAGTAGTAGTTAATGTTGTAACCATCCGCAACGAGCTCGGGATCCAAAGTCCAGCTGTAGGACATGTCGTAAACAGCGGTGAAGTTGGTGGCGAGGTTGTACATGGCGTATGTCGGTACGCCGTACTGAGCGCCGGCACCGATGTCACGATACAGGTAGTTCAGCAGCTCGCCGAAGTCCATGATGGCACGGTTGATGACCATACCGGCGGCAGCGGTCTGCTCGCCCTTGGCAAGCATCGTGTCGATGAGCTCGGACACTTCGTTGGCGGTGGAAGAGCACCACTCGATTATGAGAGCCATGTACTTCTGACCGTTGACTTCAACTACGTGCGGATAGTTGCCGGCTTCCTCGTCGGTAACGAGCTTATAACGGGTGCCGGTTCCGGAGTAATCGGTGCCGTCAGCATTGTAGACCCAGCCATCGCCCTCGAGAGCGGCAATCGCGCTGTCAAGACTGTAAGCGTAGGTGTTGAGCGCATCAGCGAGCTCTTCCTCGGACTCCTGATACATCCACATAGCAAGGCCATACGGGCCATGTACGACGGAGCCGAAGCCCTGGGTGAAGGTCTCGCAGAAGGCGTTCCTGTCGAGCAGGTAAGCAATGGCGTGACGTACAGCCTCAAACTGGGTGGGGCCAAAGTCGCACTGGAAGACTATCTTGCCGTAACCGTTACGGAGATAATCACATACCTCGAAGCCGCCTTCGGCAGCGATGTCGAGAGCTGCGTTGATCTCAGCGCCATCGGTCAGCGAGGTGAGAACGTCGATACGGCCGGTCTGGAGCGCGTCAAACTGCGTGCTCGGGTCAGACAGGGTGTAGACAACCCTCTGAATGTAGGGCTTCTGTCCCTCGAAGTTGCCCTTGTACAGGGGGTTGATCTCGAGTACGGCTTCCTTAGCGGACACATCGTAATAGGTGAGGTTGTAGGCGCCGCAGGTAACTCTATCGGTCGAGTTGAACCTCTCGGTGATTATCGAGCCGGTCTTGTTGCCCTCATCGTCGGTGCCCACGAGAGCGGTGTTGTTCACGCTGAAGTCGCCGGTGAAGTAAGCGCCGTTGCCGTCATCGGCTACGTCAAATCCCTCGCCCATCCAGGATGCGATGTGGGTTGGGCCAATGCTGGCGTAGATGATGTCGTAGTAGTAGGGGAGATAGCCGTAGTTGGGGTCGCCGTTAAGAGTTACGGAGAACTGATAGTCACCGAGCAGCCTTACGCCGGCGAACTCCTTGGTGTGACCCTCGGCAGTCTCATCGGAGGTGTAGGTGGAGTAGCCAACATAGTACATACCAGCGCTGCCAGTCGCGCCCGCAGCCTTGATGACAGGGGAGCTGAAGAGCAGTATGGTGGCAACGAAATCCTTCGCGGTGATGGGATCGCCATTGTTCCACACGAGGTCCTCGTGCAGGGTGATGGTGTAGACCTTGTCTTCCCATGTAACTACCGTTCCGTCTTCCAGAACTCTGCCCTCGTTCGGTACCATCTCTGTGGTCTGCTCGGCTACGACCGAGGGATCCCAGATGTACTCGCCGCCCTGAGTCTGAGCGACCGTGCCAGTGCCGTTCATCATGGAGTTGACGTTGTTGTCCGCAGCGCCGTTGATCCAGTACGCCGTCCAGTCGCCGGTCAGCTCGGTGGTGTCACCGATTACTACCTGACCACCAACGGTGGGTGTGTCGGGATCAGTCGGGTCTTCCGGATCCACAACGGGCTCACATGCGACGACCGCAAAGACCAACATCGCGGCAAGAAGCAAAGCAAAAAACTTCTTCATGTTTTCTTTTTTTTCCTCCTATATTTTTAATGAAACGGTTATACCCGTCCATTTGAGCACATTATAGCAGAAGTATATATGCTTGGCAAGTTTTTTTTGCGCGCGGCGCGTAGTTTGCCGAGTTTTCCGGCCAAATGCGCTGTTTTTGCGGTTTTCCCGGCCGTCCGCTCGCGCCCGTACGAGCGTCCGAGACGCTGTTTACAGCATATTCCAACAGCCATTGCCCCCCTCCTCCGCCGCCGATGCGATAGTCCGCTCCCCGTTTTATCGTCAACAACGCACTTCACAGCGCGCGCAATCGTGGTATAATGCGGTAGCAATCAAGCGCACGGAGAACGCGATGGGTAAGAATAAGTTTAAGAGGTTAAGCGGCATAAGGCGCCTGCCGCGCGGCAAGTTCGGAAGCTCGTTGAAGCGGAGCAACGCCGCCCCTTTCCTGGCGCTCTTGGGAATAATACTCGCCCTGCTCGCCGTGGCGGCGCTCGTCATATATGTGCTGCTGCCCGCGGTGATGCCCTACTTCGGGCGTGAGTACTATCCGCCGCTCGTCCCCACGCCCACGCCGGAGCCCACGCCGCGCCCCACGCCCACGCCGCATCCGATGGAGAGCTTTGAGCCGTTTGAGGGCGCGACCGAGGTGGTCATTGACGGCACGGACTACCGCTGGTTCGCCGACCCTTATTTCTACGATGGCACCATCGTGTTCTCCGGCGGCTATCTCGTCGACGGCGACGTGCGCCTCAACACGCTGTTCATGTACGATGCACTCGACGGCACCTATGAGCAATTCGACTACACGCCCGCCTACGACCACCTGTTCTACCCGCAGCTCAACGAGGATTGGCTCGTGCTGCTCGACGCAGGCGCCGCGGGAGGAGGTCAAATCGTGGCCTTCGACAGGCACTCCAGCTCGAACACCCCCATAATCGTAAAAGACGTCTATGTAGGTCAGCCGGAGATCAAGCTCGACGGCAACTACCTCGTATGGACGGAGCGCACCGGCACCCGCATGGATAAGCTATTTGTATGCGACCTCACCACGCTTGAGACTACTACGCTCGCCATGTTCCAAAATTCGGTGTTCGGGCAGAGCATACCGTCGTCCATGAACGGGCTGATAGTGTGGGCGGTCTCGGATACCGCGCTCGAGGACGAGGACTCCAACGCCGTCATAAGCTACATACGCATAAACGGCGGCTCCATGCAGTCCTTTGCGCCCGGCACATACGTCCACGACCCGGAGGGCAACGGCGCGTACTTCTGCTGGCTGGACTCCCACCACGCGCAGGGCGCGAAGCTATACGCCGCCAAAGGCCCCACCGACCCGTTCCTCGTCGCTGAGGACGTGACGGAGTTCGCGCTGTTCAACGACTACGTGGTCTACGGCGTCGGGGAGACCGTGTGGCTGCACTCGTTCACCACGGGTGAGAAGTACCAGCTCACGCCCGACGACAAGGCGGCGCAGTTCATAGGCGTTTCAAACGGCATGGCGTTCTGGATGAATGTCTCCGCGCGCGGCAGGGATATAATCGAATACCTCGCACTACCTTAATAAATAATTGTACGGAGCTATGGCAAAAAACGACAAGACTATGTTCATATGTGACGAATGCGGCTACAAGAGCGGCAAGTGGCTCGGGCGCTGCCCCGAGTGCTCGGCGTGGAACACCATGGTCGCGTTTAATCCCGCGCCGGCGCAGGCGCAGCTCCCGGGCGTTCCGGTTCAATCCAACGCAAGGGGAGTAATGCTCTCCGGCGTCTCCGGCGAATCGGCGGACAGGATGTCCACCGGCATAGGCGAGCTCGACAGGGTGCTCGGCGGTGGCGCGGTGAGAGGCTCTGTGACGCTGCTCGGCGGTGACCCGGGCATAGGCAAATCGACGCTGCTCATGCAGGCCGCCGGCAACCTCGCCAAAGGCTGCCGGGTGCTGTACGTCACGGGAGAGGAGTCCGCCTCGCAACTCAAGCTCCGCGCGGACAGGCTGGGCGTCGACAGCGATATGCTCGTGCTCGCAGACGCGCTGCTCACGAGCGTGGACGCTCAGATAGAGGAGTACGCGCCGGAAGCGCTCATCATAGATTCCATACAGACAATGTACGACCCATACTCGACCGGGCTTGCGGGCAGCGTCTCACAGATACGGCAGTGCACCGCCAGGCTGCTGAGGTACGCCAAGGGCCTGTCCATATCCGTGTTCATCGTGGGACACGTCACCAAGGAAGGCGCGCTCGCCGGGCCAAAGCTCTTAGAGCACATGGTGGACACCGTGCTCTACTTCGAGGGCGACAGGCACGACTCGTTCCGCCTGCTGCGCGCAGTCAAAAACCGCTTCGGCTCCACGGACGAGATAGGCGTGTTCGAGATGCGCGACACCGGCATGGTCGAGGTCAACGACCCGTCCAGGCTCTTCCTTTCCGGCAGCGGTCTCCCGGGATGCGCCGTCACCTGCGCCATGGAGGGCACGCGCCCGCTGCTCGCCGAGGTGCAGGCGCTGCTTACGCGCTCGCAGTTCTCCAACCCCAGGCGCTTCGCCACTGGGCTGGACGCGGGACGGCTGGGCCTGCTGCTCGCGGTGCTGGAGCAAAAGGCGCGCCTCGCACTCAGCGATTACGACATATACGCAAATGTAGTCGGCGGACTCAAGCTGACGGAGCGCGCGTGCGACCTCAGCGTGCTGCTCTGCGTCGCCTCCGCCGTCAGCGGCGTGCCCGTGCCAAGGGATACGGCGGCCATAGGCGAGGTCAGCCTCACCGGCGAGCTGCGGGCGGTAAGCCGGCTCGACAAGCGCGTCTCGGAGTGTGCGCGGCTCGGGTACAGGCGCGTGATACTCCCCGCGTGCGACTTCTCCCCGCCGCCGGGCGTTACGCTCCTCACCGCCGCTACGGTCGAGGAGGCGATAGCGCTGGTGGGCATTCTGCCGACGGTGTGACTCCCCCTTCCCCCGCCGTAAGCCCTCGCAC
>JAUNBH010000084.1 GCA_030527165.1 Clostridia bacterium | reverse complement strand
ACTCCAAATTGAATATGCGCCCGTAGCTCAGCAGGATAGAGCGGCCGCCTCCTAAGCGGCAGGTCGGGGATTCGAGTTCCTCCGGGCGCGCCATCTACGAAGCCGAAAGCCTTGATTTTACTGGGTTTTCGGCTTTGTCCCTTTTTTAGCTCGACTCTCGTTTTTGCTAATTGCTAATACTCCATGCTCGGAATACCGCGTTTGCTAATCAAAGTCGAATGGTCTTGAGGGCGGGCGGCGGCCCTCGAAATTTGCTAATAAACCGGCCTCTCGGCGGGCCGCCCACTCGGTTTTTTCGGGGCATTTGCTAATACGGCTTTTTTGCCCCTCGCCCTGTCTGCTAATAAATTATGCCTTGTTTGCAAACTGGACGGACTGGAGGACTTGCGTTAGCAAGTCGGGGTTGCTGGCAAGCAGCGAGGCAAGCGAGGCAGCGTCTATCGCTGGTGCCGCTTTGGGTGCGGGAGCGGCCTCTATGCTGCCGCTGCCCTGATAGAATTTGGCTTCCATTTCTGCGGCGAGGCTTTTGCGATCCTCGTCCAGAATGTGCGCGTACCGCTTCGTGACCATATCCGGCGTGTTCCAGCCTCCGTCGCCCTGAACGGCCTTGAGGTCGCCCTTGGACAGCCGCAGCTTCACGCCCGCGCTGGTGTGCCGGATGCTGTGAAACACGATGTCGTCCACGGCTATATCGGGGTCGCCCATCGCCACGAGGATTTCCTTGAAGCGTTTGTTAAGATGCTCGGTCATGATGGGCCGCCCGTTGGCCTGACAGATGATGAGGCCATAATCCATGTAGCCATCGCTGCCAAGCTCGCCTTTGAGCTTTTCCTGCATCCGTTTTAACACCATCAGCTTTTGCGTCACGGTGTCCGGCGTGTAGACGTTGCGGATGCTGCCCTCTGTCTTGGGCTGCTTCAGCACGATGACCGTCCGTGTGCCGGGGTAAAGGTTGGGAAACTTGAACAGGACTTCCATCTTCGAGAGCTTTTCCATGAGCTTCTTGTCTACGCGGTCAATCACACGGTCAATGTAGAGCATTTGATTTTCCATATCGAAACGCTCCCATTGTGCGCCGCCCACTTCGCCGCCTCGCATACTGCAAGCAAAGGCGAGGTGAATGGCGCAGTGGATCAGATAGTAGTCGTAGATGTCGGGCCGGTCTGTGAACTCCAGCACCTTGTGAAGCTGCTCAGGGGTAAGCGCCTGCCGCTTGCGCTCCTTGTGTTCGGGGAGCGTCGCGTTGAGGAATGGGTTTTTTGCGATGTACTCCCACTTCACCGCCTGATTGAACGCGCAGCGCATGACCTTGTGGATGTCGTGGATGAGCGACGGGTTGATTTTTTCCCGTTTTGGCCGTCCTGCATGGGCTACCGGCTCGGCGCTGAACAGCAGGAAGTGGTAGTAGTCGTCGATGGTCTTTGTGCGGATGCTCCGCAGCTTCTTGTCGCCGAGGTAAGGATGCACATAGTTTTCCAGCAGCCCAACATTTCCGTCGTAGGTGGAGGCCACCCACTTCCTCTCACCGTACTTCTCGATGAACTCATAGAGAAATTCGCTGACGGTGAGATCGTTGCGGTCAACGTGAATGTTCTGCGCGACCTCGTATTCCAGTTGCGCTTTGCGCGCTTTGGCGGCATTGTAGCTCAGGCCGGATTCCCAAACCTGATGCCTATTTTTACCCTCTCCCTCGTAGTAGATGAGAGAGTAGGTCTTTCCTCTTTTGACGATTGATGCCATATTCATTGCCCTCCGATTTCTTCGTCGTGATCTAACCAGTAATCGAAAGAGGCTTTGGAAACGCGCAAGGCTCGGCCTACCCGAATAACCTTAAAGGCATTGGAGTTGCATAGCTCATACGCCTTTCTCCTGCTTATCCCAAGGATTTCCTTGACTTCCTCCACGGAATAAGTCCTCTTTCCCGTTGTTGCAATAGAGTTTGCTTGCCCGATTGTCAAAACCTCCTTTCGCCGCAATCAGGCCAATGAACTGCACCAAGCGTCATACAATGCACTTGCATTATAGCTGGGCCTGCACAATTCATCAACGTTGCGGATTGGATTTTCAAATATGTGTGGGGGCAAAAATCGTCAAACGCAAAAAAGCCTGTTCAATCTGAACAGGCGCTATTTCATGGCATGGAGGATAAGCCGCGCCGTTGCGGTTGTAGCCCTGTCAACAAGACGGCGCAAAACGGCGCGGCTATCCCTGTTCTTTTTTCTTCGTACTTCTATTTTCGCAGATACCCGGACGGGCTTTAGCTTGCCCTCATTGGAATTTCACCTCTCCCCATTCTGATGGCGAGCCGTACTCATTGCGTGCGGCGGATTGGCTACCGCTCAAGCTGTGACTATACGGAAGTTTCTAACCGGCGCGTGAGCTTCAGCCAGCGGGCCAGCCACGGCCTGCCTGCGGCATGGGTATTATCGCTCTCCCTGCTCTCTGACCGCAGAGGTCTTGGCGTACCTGTCGCTCGGCTCACGCGCCGTATGTATCCGGCTACCCT
>JAUNBH010000083.1 GCA_030527165.1 Clostridia bacterium | reverse complement strand
CGTCCAGCTCCACATCTATGTGCACATGGCAGGAGTCGTCGCCTGAAGCCGCATCGCCATCGTCGTCGGGCTCGATGAAGTCTCCCTCCTCCCATATGTCAGACCAGCTCACGCGCTCCTGCCGTCCGTCGCTGTTTACGGTGTAGCAGTCGCCGTCCTTGACCTCCACCGTGCCGTTGAAGCGCGCCTTCAGCTTCGCCCAGGAAGCGTGCCGCGTGCTTGAGCCCTGCCGTATAGTTATGCCGGAGCGGTCCACTATTACCTTCTTCCGGCCGTTGTCGGAATAGAAGAAGCTGCCGCCGCCCAGCACGACCGTGCCGCTCGGGGATGTTACCACGACGCCGTCGCGTATGTCGTTGGAGTCCAGCGGCTCCGCAGCCGAAGCGTCGTCCCCGCCGCGCTCCGCCTTGTCCGCCACATGCCCGAATACCTCGCCGTTTATGAGCTCGTCCAGAGTTATACCGTACACATTGGAGAGCATCACGAGATTGTAAGTGTCCGGAGACGCCTCGGCGCGCTCCCACTTCGACACCGCCTGCCTCGATACCCCTATGCGCGAGGCAATCTCCTCCTGCGAGAGGCCGTGCGCCTTTCTAAGCGCCACCAGTCTGTCCGCAAACTTTATGTTCATCTCATGGATTCTCCTTTCATCCCCCGCAATCATGCTGCGCCTCCCTTTTTTCTCTGCAGAATACTACCGGGAGCGCGGGCGGCGCCAGCAATTGCGGGTTGCATCGCCGCCGTGCAACCTCAGGTTGCGCCACACCGCTATGATACTACAAATCCGCCGCAAATGCATCCCCCGCCGCCGCGCTTCCCGCGAAGCGGGAAGTTTCCTTGCGGGGCGGGCGGGTGGGGGCGCGGGAGCGCCAACTATCCTTCGCGGCGTGTTCCACGTGAAACACCGCATTCGCGCGCATCGCCGCAGCGCCGCGGAGGCCGCGGCGTGTTCCACGTGAAACCATGGCGCAACGAATGCGCAACGGACGTGCGCCGTATCCGCAACGGGGCGGGTATATGCTTTGGTCATACACGGGGAAACGCCGTGGCGCATATTCTGTATCGGGAGGTATATATGGATATAAGAGTATTGATCGACAATACGGGGGAGATAATAACCATTGACATAGAGGAGTATCTCCGCGGCGTGGTGCCTTCGGAAATGCCGGCGTACTTCGAGGAGGAAGCGCTCAAGGCGCAGGCTATTGCCGCCCGCACATACGCCGCGTACAGGGCGGGGCGGGGCGGTGAATATGACGTCGTATCCACCACGTTGAACCAGGTGTACGACCCTGAAAACGCCCACGCGAGAACCGACGCCGCAATAGCCGCCACCGAGGGCGCGTACATACAGTACGGCGGGAGGCTCATAGACGCGGTGTTTTCCGCGACCAACGGCGGCAGGGTGCGCTCCGCCCAGGAGCGCTGGGGCAATCACGTCCCGTATCTCACGGCAAAGGATGACCCCTTCTGCACGCTGCCGCTCGGCAACAGCCACGGAGTCGGGCTGTGTCAGCGGGGAGCGCAGCAAATGGCGCTGAGCGGCTATTCGGCGCACGACATACTCAAGTTCTACTACGAGGGCGTTGAAATCACGGGAAAGACGCCCCGCGAGCTGTTCTGCGAGGAGCTGGAGCGGCAAGTGGGACACGGAGTGTACGTCTGGGGCGGCAACGGCGAGGATTTGCTGGACATGGAAGACCCGGAGCGCTGGATACGTCATCAGGAGGCTGATACCGGCGGCGCCGAGCGTTCCATTGGGTTTTACAGGCAATGCGTGGTCGATGGGATAACGCCGCTGAGGGCGTTCGACTGCTCCGGTTTGGTGTACTATGCACTGAAAAATGCGTTTCCGGCGCAGCGCGACATGACCGCGGAGGGCTTTTACGGGGAGTGTGAGCACATAAAGCGCGGCGAGCTGCGGGCTGGCGACCTCGTGTTCCGCATAGATCAACGCGGCGTGTACCATGTCGGCGCGTGCGTCTCGGACGGCGTGATAGAGGCCAAGGGCCGCGCCGACGGCGTGGTTCGCGCTGCGCTGGACGCGTGGGGCGAGAGCTACTGGAACGGCTACGGCAGGCTGAAACAATTTAGTGAGGAGGAGACTATGCCAACTGTATTGAAAGTGACTTCGCCCATGATGAGCGGCGCGGCAGTGTCGGCATTCCAGCAGGGACTGCTCGCGCTGGGCTACGACATAGGCGCGACGGGCGCGGACGGGCGCTGGGGCAACAATTCGCAGGCGGCGCTCGACGCGCTGATAGCGCGGCAAACCGAGAGCGCCAACCAGGGCAAACCGAGCGCTGCGGTCACCGTTGCAGCGGCGGGCGCGAGTTACAGCGGCACGCTGTACGCCGATTAGTCCGCGCGATTTGCGCAGGGGCGGGGCGCGGGCGCAACCGCGCAGCCCGGTCGGCCCCGCGCCCCGCGTGCGGGGGGGGGGGGAGTGCAAGGGGGACCGACCTCCCGCCTGCGGCGGTATGGGGGAACGGCCCCCCGCCGCCGTGGGGGAGGACGAAGGTTTGGGCGGCGGGGGGCTGGATTGCGGGGGACGGGGGGTGCCGGGGTGCGTTTGGGGGCTCCTCGCCCCCAAGCCCCTCGC
>JAUNBH010000035.1:8815-15229 GCA_030527165.1 Clostridia bacterium | reverse complement strand
CGACGATGACGTAGTGTTTGCGCACAGAGTTGAGGTGGACGGCGACGGCCTCAAAGTCAGCAAGCGCGCGCGCTCACCTTTGCAGAGGGCGCTGATGAAGTTCCCAATGCCCGTGCTGTGCGTCGTGGCGTTTCTGCTGATGGGCTTCTTGGGCGACCTGTGGCACCCCGGCTGGCTGGTGTTCCTGCTGATACCGGCGTACTACGCGATAGTGGCAGCGGCGTTCAGCAGGACCAAGCGCGCGCTGTTTTGCGCCGCCGTGCCGCTTGTGACGGTCATAGCATATGTTGCGATAGGGCTGATAACGCAATTGTGGCATCCCACCTGGCTGATATTCCTCGCGATACCAGCCGTGTACTGCATCGTGCTCGCCATGCCCAAGCGCACGGGAGAGGCGCGCTGGCGCCGGTTCCCGATATGGGCGTTCGCGCTGGCGGGTTTCCTGTTTGCCGGGCTGCAGTACGGCCAGTGGGTGTGGTGTTGGGCGCTGCTGCTCGCCATACCCGCGTACTACACGCTGATATCGGTGATTTACGGCTCGCGGAAGGGCGCGGTCTGGAATGTGCTGCTGGGCGTGGCGCTGCTGGGAGCGTACGCCTATCTCGGATTTGCGCTCGGCCTGTGGCACCCGGGCTGGCTGGTGTTTATGGCGTGGCCGCTGCTGTCGCACACCGTCAAAACGATCAGCAACCGGTATTCCTTCCGGCGGTATGTGGCAAAATTCCCGTTTTTCATGACCTGCCTCGGCGTGTATCTCCTGCTGGGCTGCGTATATGGGCTGTGGCACCCGTGGTGGGCGCTGCTGCCCGGCAGCATGGTGCTGAGCTCCTTTGCCAACCTGCTCGCGGGCAACGCCAAGTGGAGCTCCGTGTCCTTCGGCGGGGCGATAATAGTGCTCTACCTCGCGCTCGGCATATTCTTCGGACTGTGGCATCCGTGGTGGGTGCTGATACTCACTATCCCCCTGTTCGAGTACGTCGTGTCGCTCGTGCGCAAGCGCGGCGGGCATGACTATGAGGACGGCGAGGTGGATGCGGAGTAGACGGGGGGCGCTCCCGACCGCCCGCGGCTGCGCCGCGGGCGGTTTTGCGCGCGCTCCGCGCGCGCCGCACGGCGCATGCCGTGCAGGAGCGCCCCGCCCCGCGTCAGACCTGAAAGCGGCGCGTGGGCCCGCTATTATATACTTGCGCCCCTAACGAGGCTGCGGTAAACTGAGTTCACAGTAGGGCAAGAATCGGCCGGAGGTGCGAATATGACCATGTTTGCGAAGCGTATGGAACACGTCACGGGGAGCGCCATAAGGGAGCTCTTTAAGCTGCTGGGCGACCCGGAGATAATATCGTTCGGCGGCGGCAACCCCGCCAAGGAGTCGTTTCCCGTGGATACGGTGCGCGCGCTGTGCGACGAGCTGCTCGCGCGCGAGGGCAGCGTGCTGCTGCAGTACGGCGCCACGGAGGGCTACGGTCGCTATCTCGACGCCTATATAGGCTACCTGGCGCAGGAGAAGGGCATATGCGCCCAGCGCTCCAACGTGCTCGCCACCACGGGCTCCATGCAGGGCATAGACCTTATATGCAAGGCGTTTCTCGACCCGGGAGACGCGGTGCTGGTCGAATCGCCCGCCTTCCTGGGCGCGCTGCAGACGTTTAACCTGTCGCAGGCAAAGCTGGTGCCCGTCCCCATGGACGCAGAGGGCGTTATGACGGACGCGCTGGAGGAGCTGATGCGCGAGTGGAGGCCCAAGCTGTTTTACTGCATACCGACGTTCCAGAATCCCACGGGCAAGACGCTCGGTGTCGAGCGCAGGAAGCGCGTGGCGGAGTTGGCGGCGAAGTACGACGTAATAGTCGCGGAGGACGACCCGTACTGCGAGCTGAGGTATCGCGGGGAGGCGCTGCCGCCCATAAAGGCGTTTGACGAATCAGACCATGTAATACTGCTCAACAGCTTTTCCAAGACGCTGTCGCCCGGGCTGCGCGTGGGCGCGGCGATGGGAAGCGCGCCGATAATCCGCAAGCTCACCATATGCAAGCAGAGCGCCGACACGCACACCGCCAACATCACACAGGCGATAGCGGCGGAGTTCATGCTGCAAGGGCTCATGAAGCCGCATTTGGAGAGCATACGTCCCATGTATCTGGAGCGCATGAACGCCATGCTGGACGCGGCGCACAGGTATTTCCCGCGGGAGTGCGCGCTGACCAATCCGGACGGCGGGCTGTTCATATGGGGCGAGATGCCCGAGGGCACGGATATGCTGGCGCTATTCAACAGGGCGGTAAAGGAACGCGGCGTGGCGTTCATACCGGGGGAGCACTTCTACTGCCGTGAGGAGCTGGGCAAGCACACGCTGCGGCTCAACTTCTCGTCCGAACCCGTGGAGCGTATAGCCCGCGGAATGGAAGCTCTCGGCGGGCTGCTTGCGGAGTGCCTGTGACGAGCGAAGGAGGAACACACTAACACATGAGCGCCAATGTATACGACATACTCATGGAGCGGGGGCTCATAAAGCAGGCTTCGCATCCGGAAGAGACGAGAGAATTGCTCGCGAATGAGCGCGTGACGTTTTATATAGGCTTTGACCCCACGGCGGACAGCCTGCACATAGGGCATTACGTCGTGCTGATGACCATGGCGCACATGCAGCGCGCCGGGCACAGGCCCATAGTGCTGCTGGGCGGGGGGACTGCCATGATAGGCGACCCGTCGGGCAAGACGGAACTGCGGCGGATGCTCACACAGCAGGACATAGACCGCAACGCCGCGTGCTTCCGCAAACAGATGGAGCGCATTGTGAGCTTTGAGGGTGAAAACGGCGCCATAATGGTCAACAACGCCGACTGGCTGCGCCCGCTCAACTTCCTCGAGTTCATGAAGGAAGTGGGCACGGAGTTCACGGTAAACAGGATGCTGGCCGCCGAGTGCTACAAAATGCGCATGCAGAGCGGGCTGACATTCTTTGAGATGAGTTATATGCTCATGCAGAGCTATGACTTCCTCATGCTCAACAGGCGCTATGGCTGCGTGCTGCAGATGGGCGGCGACGACCAGTGGAGCAATATGCTCGGCGGCGTAGACCTGATACGCAAGAAGGAGCGCAAGCCCGTGTCCTGCGTGACCACGGGGCTCCTCGTCAATTCGGAGGGCAACAAAATGGGCAAGACGGAGCGCGGAGCCATGTGGCTCGACCCCGACAAGTGCCCGGTGTACGATTTCTATCAGTATTGGCGCAACATACCGGACGCGGATGTGGAGACCTGCCTGGGCATGCTGACGTTCATACCCATGGAGGAGGTGCGCGCGCTGTGCGCCGAGGGCGGCGCGGCGTTAAACGAGGCTAAGCGCGTGCTGGCGTTCGCGCTGACGGAGCAGGTGCACGGCACGGAAGCGGCGCAGCGGGCGCAGCAGGCGGCGGAAGCGCTCTTCTGCGGCGGCGGGGACATAAGCCACATGCCGACGATAGAGCTGACGGCGCAAGACGCGGAGCGCACCGGACTGCGCGTGGTAGAGCTCCTGGTGCTCGGCGGGCTCTGCAAGAGCAACAGCGATGCAAGGCGCATGATAGCCTCCGGAGCCGTATTCTGCGACGGCGACAAGATAACGGACATTAACGCCCGCCTGGACGAGAGCCGGCTCGCAGGGGGCGTCATACTGAAGAAGGGCAAGAAGGGCTTTGTGCGAGTCCTCGCTGCCAAGTGATACCATACAGGACGATAGTGCAGCCGTCGGAGGCGGAGTTCGTCGAGAAGCGCTCGCGCTTCATAGGGCGCTGCATAGCCGTGGAGAGCGAAGGCGATGCGCAGGAGCGGCTCGCGGAGCTGCGCAAGCGGCACTGGGACGCGTCGCACAACTGCTATGCGTACATAGTGGGCGCCCGCGGCGAGACTGCGCGTTACAGCGACGACGGGGAACCGCAGGGCACGGCGGGGCTGCCCATACTCGATGTGCTTAAGGCCAAGGGGCTGACCAACGCGCTGTGCGTCGTCACGCGTTATTTCGGCGGCGTGCTGTTGGGAGCGGGCGGGCTCGTGCGCGCCTACTCGCGCGCGGCGGCTATGGCGGTCGAGGCGGCGGGCATTGTGGAGTATATAGACGCGGTAGTGCTCCAAATAGTGGTCGATTACTCGCGCTACGGCCAGATAGAGGGCTTTGTGCGGCAGTCGGCGCAGCTTGAGGGAGTAGAGTTCACGGACGCGGTGACAATCACTGTCTCCATCGAGGCGGACAGGGCGGACGCATTCTGCGCGGAGTTGACGGAGCGCACCGACGGGCGGGTGTCCGCGCAGCGGCTGAGGGAAGGGTACCTGTG
This sequence comes from Clostridia bacterium, assembly GCA_030527165.1. Lineage (GTDB taxonomy): Bacteria > Bacillota > Clostridia > Christensenellales > CAG-138 > RGIG1693. The sequence continues at coordinate 10,920 of JAUNBH010000035.1, read as the reverse complement.
CCGCGCCGTATCACAGTAACAGCCGCCGAGCGGCGGATAATCAACTAAATCAGGGGGTATTTGCACTATGGAAATCAGCGTAAGGCTCACGGAGACGCCCAAGCGGAAACCCGCGGACGAGAGTACGCTCGGCTTTGGCAAGCACTTTACGGACCATATGTTTATAATGGAGTATGAGAGCGGCAAGGGCTGGCTGAACCCCAGGATCGAGCCGTATCACAGGTTGGCGCTCGACCCCGCTTCGAGCGTGCTGCACTACGCCCAGGAGATATTCGAGGGGCTCAAGGCGTACAGGCGTCAGGACGAGAGCATAGTGATGTTCAGGCCGCAGGACAACTGCAAGCGCCTTAACGCCTCGGCGGAGCGCATGTGTATGCCGCAGGTGGACGTCGAGTTCAACGTAGAGGCTATGCGCCGCCTGGTGGAGATCGAAAAGGATTGGGTTCCCCGGTTGGACGGCACCTCGCTCTACCTGCGTCCGACGATGATAGCCAACGACGAGGCGCTGGGCGTGCACGCGGCGAGCAACTACATATACTACATAATCTGTTCGCCCTCGGGCGCGTACTATCCGACAGGGCTGGCGCCCATAAAGATAAAGGTGGAGGACAGGTATGTGCGCGCCGTGCGCGGCGGCACGGGTTTCGCCAAGACCGGCGGCAACTACGCGAGTTCCATACGCGCCGGCGCGGACGCGTCCGCCGAGGGCTTCGCGCAGGTGCTGTGGTTAGACGGTCAGGAGATGAAGTACGTCCAGGAAGTGGGCGCTATGAACATGATGTTTTTGCTCGACGACGCACTTGTCACTGCGCCGCTGGATGGGAGCATTCTGCCGGGCATAACCCGCGACAGCATACTGACGCTCGCGCGCGAGGAGGGCCTGGATGTGCAGGAGCGCAGGCTCGCCGTTGACGAGCTGATGGAGGCTGCGGCTAACGGTCGTCTCAAGGAGGCGTTCGGTACGGGCACGGCCGCCGTGGTGTCGCCCGTCGGCCAGCTTAGCTACAGGGGCGAGATGCTCACCGTCGGCGACGGCGGCATAGGCGCGCTCACGCAGCGCTTCTACGACGAGCTGACCGGCATACAGCGCGGCAGGCTGCCCGACGCTCACGGCTGGATAACGCCCGTCTGCAGGGGTTGAGCTCCGGGACATATTGAGATTACAGAGCGCCCCTTTGGGCGCTCTTGCGCTGCCCATGCGCTACACAGCGGGGCGCGCGAGCTGCATAGGACGTGGAGCGGCCAGAGTGCAGTCCGCTGCGGGAGAAGCGGCATACGCTTGCGCGCGGAGTTGCCGTCCCCCGCATTTGCCGGAGCCCTGCGTGGCTCGCTTTTCATTTGCTCCGACCGCGGCAGGGGCGGCGATTTTTGGCGCATACGCGCCACCCCACCCACCCGCCCGCAATGTAGCTTCTCGCGTGTAGCGAGAAGCCGGGGCGCGGCCCAAACGGCGAAGCCGTTTAGCTGGGCGCGCATGCGCCCGCCAGCCGGTGCGCGTTCCGCGCACCGGCCGCGCCCCGTGCGTCCCGCCCGTTGTGGGCGGGACGCGTTCCCCGGGTGCCGGGGCTTGGAGCTGCTCAAAAAAGGAGCGGGTCTCAGCCCGCTCCTGCAAATCACACAGAGCTGCGCGTATTTATCTGAAGTCCACGAGCACTTCGTTAAACTCCTCGTCATCCCAGTAGCGCAGTGAGAACTCCGAAACCTTGAGGTCTATGCCAAATAGCTGCGCCATGCGCAAGCTCGCCTCCTTGAAGCGCTCGTTTGCGCTCTTGAGGTTGGTGTAGGCGATTATGAAGGGATGCATCTCGTCCGGGTCAGTCGTCGCGGTATAATTGCGCGGCAGGCCGCCATCGAGTATAAAGAGCTCAGCTTCGCTGTTCGCCTCGGCTATCGACGTCTCGAGCACCGCCTTGGCGTCCAGGTAATCCCAGTACGCGACGCGCATGTTGTAGTCGTACTCGTAGTCCGGCGTAGGCGTGGGCTCGAGCGTGGGCCACGGCAATATGCCGGAGGAAGGCGTAATAGTCTCCCTGCCGCCGCCATCATCGCTCGGCGTCTGCGTTGGCTTAGGCGAAGGCGTCGGGGTGGGAGACGCCGTGTGCGCC
>JAUNBH010000035.1:0-8805 GCA_030527165.1 Clostridia bacterium | reverse complement strand
GGGCGTGGGCGACGGCCTCAACGTGGGTCGCGGCACGGGCGTGGGCGACTGGCTGGGATTGGGTGTGGGCGAGAGCGTGGGCGTGGGCATTTCTGCGTCGCCGTCGATGAGTGCCGTCACGGTCTCCTCCAGCTCCGTCGTTATCTCCATATAGTGCTCCGCGAGCATGCTCTCCCACCGGTAATTGGCATACTGAGGCGTGTACTCGAGGTATTTCTCAAGCTTTATGTTGTAAATCTCTTCGATTATGGAGACCCGGCGCTCCTGGTCGGTCAGGCAGAAGTTCCAGCCGAATATGTTCTGCATGGTGCCGCCCATGGAGTGCATACCTATGTTGTCCGTGTCGAGGTCGTAGGCGAACAGCGCGAGCGCCATCGTCTTGTCTATGCTCGCGTTGGTGTGGAGCTGCCCGTCAAACGCCTCCACTATGTCGGGTATCATCAGTATGAGGTTGCGCTCCTTCATGGCGTTGAACAGCGCTATCATCATTCGCTTCTGGCGGTCTATCCTGTTTAGGTCGCCCGCGGCGGCGATGTTCTTTCGCACGCGCATGTAGTCGAGCACGCCCTGGCCGTCGAGGTGCTGGTAGCCCGCCTCGTATGACCGGCCCGCCATGGTGAACGCCATTTCGACGTCGTAATCCACGCCGCCTATGGCGTCCGCAAGCGCTTTTACGGTGGGCATGTTGACTGCATAGTAGTAATCCACCGGAATGCCGCCGAGCATCCAGGAAGCCGCCTCGCAGACTTTCATGAAGCCGTCGTTATTGTAGCCGCCGCCGCAGTTGATAGAGGCGTTAAGCTTGTATATGCCCTCCACGCCCGGTATCTGCGCGTAGGTGTCCCTCGGCAGCGATATGAGGTCTACCCTGCCCTCGTCAAAATTGACGGCTATGACCATCATGACGTCGGCGTGATAATCCTGCTTACCGTCCCACGTCTCGCGCTCCACGGAGTAGTCCACGCCTATCACCAGTATGTTGACCACGTTATTCATCATGCTCAGATCCGCCTGGTTGTAGAGCGCCAGGTAGGGATCTATCGTGGGCGTGGGCTCCGGCGTTTCGCCGGGGGACGGTTCGGGGGTGGGCGTGTTGAGCGTGGGAGTGGGCGTCTCGTCAAACGCGCCGTGCGGGTTGTTGCGCAGGTCATTTATCCACGCCAGACCGTAAATGACCGCGCCCACGAGTATAGCGCCTATGACAGACAGCGAGATGATGAGAATCAGCTTTGCGCGCTTGGACATGCGCTTGCGAGGTTTCCTCTCCCGCTTGGAGGCGTGCGCAGCCGCGCCGTCCTCTCCCGAAGCGGCAGAATCTCCTCCGGCGTGCGCATCGTGCGCTATACCGGCGTTCTCGCGCTTTTCTATCAAGTTCTCGTCAGCAAAAGCTTTCTTGTCAGTGTTGCTCATATACCATGCCTTTCATGCTATGCATACAGCCATCGTGGATTATAGCTCTTTTGCGGCGGATTGCCAACCCCTGCGCAAATTCGCTCCTCGCGACGACACTTTATAAATACAAAACTGCCGGGGAAACGTTGCACATATTATAGCAGTGAATGGCGGCTTTGACAACGCCGCGGACGGTGAAAAGCGCACGAAGAATACAATTTTCACACTTTATACATATAACTTCCGACTTTGGCCGGCGGCGATTGTTGGCGCAAGCGCCCCCACCCGCCCGCCCTTAAACGTAGCTTCCCGCCTGCGGGGGAAGCGCCGGGGGCGCGGCCGGTGCGCGCACGCGCGCACGCAGGGCGCTTCGCGCCTGCCCGAACGGCTGCGCCGTTCAGGCCGCGCCCCGCCCCCGGCGCCGGAGCGGGTTACGCCGCGCTGATGCGGAATACGGGCGGCAGTGCGCCTGTATAGCCGCAGCGTATGCGCAGGCCGTCGTGTCCGCGCTCCCATGAGAGCGGCGCGCCGGCCAGGCACTCCACACCCGCTACAATGCCCACAAAACCCTGCGCCGCGTCTATGTCCTGCGGCAGGGCGAATGCACTCAGCAAGTATTCGCCGTCGGGTGAAGCCGCGAGCGGCGTGGCGTATATGCAGCCGTTGTTGACGCAGTAGCGGATGTCGGCGCAGGTGTAATGCACGGGTTCCGAGTCGGCAAACTGCCCCTCGCGCGCGCCGGCGCTCCCCTCGGCGCAGACCTTCCAGGGCGACGCGCCGTATACGGACTCGCCGTTAACGCGCAGCCACGCGCCCAGCTCGCGCAGTATGCGCACATCCGGCTCCGCTATGGTGCCGTCAGCCTTGGGGCCTATGTTCAGCAGCATGCAGCCGTTTTTGCTCACCACGTCCACGAGCGCGCACACCAGCTCCCCGGCGCTCTTGTACTCCGCGCCCTCGACGTAGCCCCAGGCGCTGCGGCTGGTCGAAGTGCACGCCTGCCAGAAGAAGGGCTTCGCGTCGGCGCACCGCCCGCGCTCCAGGTCGAGCGTCGCCGTGCCTAAGGCAAAGGCGTCGTACTTGTAGTTGATGACGACCTCGCATCCGCGCGCCGCGGCGGTATTGTAGTAGTAGGCGGCTATTTTGCGGAGCCGCTCCTTGGCGCTGCGGTGGTGTATCCACCAGTCGAAGTAGAGCAGGCGCGGCATATAGCGGTCTATGAAATCGCAGGTGCGTATCAGCCAGTCGTCCAGGAAGTCGCGCGGGGGCTCCGCCGCGCAGTCGGGGTCTGTAAAGCTCGGATCCGGCGTGAGCGACGGCCAGTACAGCTCGCCCGGGCGGCTGTGGGCGCTTATGTCGCTGTCGAACTCGCGCCCCCTGCCCATGAAGAACCAGTGCTCCAGCCTGTGCGTGGAGGCGCAGGGCTGCAGCCCCCGCGCGAGCGCGGCGTCAAAGAGCTCGCCTATTACGTCGCGGCGCGGGCCCATGTTGACGCTCGTATAGCGCGAGAGCCCGCAGTCGTACATGGCAAAGCCGTCGTGATGCTCCGCCACGGGCACGACGTACTTCGCGCCGCTCTCCCGCGCCAAGTCCATCCACTCGTCCGCGTCGAAGCGCTCCCCGCGGAACCGGTCTATGAAGTCCTTATAGCCAAACTCCGCATGCGGGCCGTAATGCTCTATGTGGTGGCGATAGGCGGCGGAGTCCTTTATGTACATGTTGCGCGAGTACCACTCGCTGCCGAATGCGGGCACGCTGTACACGCCCCAGTGTATGAACATCCCGAGCTTGGCGTCCCTGTACCAGCGCGGAAGCTCCCAGCCGCTGAGCGATTGCCATGTGGGCGCGTAAGGGCCGTCGGCTATGCGGCGCTCTATGCGCTCAAGCCGCGCTCCCATGTCGTAATTCATGTGTCGTCCTCCAATGCGTTTATAAGCAGCTCCACGCCGCCTGCAAAGTAGCCGCAGAGCGCGAGCCTGCCCCTGCCGCCCTCGGCGGCAAATGTCACGGGCAGCGAATCACCCTCCAGCGCGAACGCAGCGCGCAGCGCGTGCAGCTCATCTCGCGCCGGCTGCAGTCGTTCCACGGTTATTCCCCGGGAAATAAGCAGCGGCCGCCGCTCCATCAGCTCTCTTTCGACATGCGCGGACGGCTCGTCCTCTCCGCCGCAGGCCACTACGATCTTGCGGCCGTCAATCGCCATGGGCAGCTCGACATCCAGCCGCTCCACGGCAGCGCGCTCCGGCAGCGAAAGGGCGACGCGCATGTCACGGCGCAGCGTGAGCAGCTGGGAACGCAGCTTCAAGTCCCCGCTCGCGGAGCGCCGCATGGCGTTGACGCGATATCTGCCGGGCTCTAACTTCAGCGCAGGCGTGCGGAGGTCGAGCTCGACGGGTTCTGTGCCGCAGTCTGTTATGCGCTCCAGCGAGAGATTGCCGCCCTGTGCCGTAATTGGGCTGAAGCTCAAGTCGAGCGTGAGCTCGCAGCTGCCGGCGGGCACGGCGGATGGCGGCCTTTTCCAGGGCGCGGTGCGCTCGGGATGGAGCAGCCGCCTGCGCGCATGCGCAATTCCCGCCATGCGGGTTTCCGCAGGCGGCGCGGCCTGCACGACCGAAGCGCGCGCGGCACGCTGGGTGAAGCAATACTCCCCGTCGGGTATGTAGTCGTGCAAATCAAAGGACACCTCGCAGTCGCGCGAGAGGTCTACCTGCTTCATGCACAGCCCCTCATGCGAGTAGGAGCACAGGAACACGTCGCCCCTGCCGAGCTCCGCCTCCGCCCAACCGTCCCGGTCACATGCCAGGGTGAGCAGCCTGCGCATCGCGCCCGAGTTGAACAGCTCGACGTGGAGCCGCGCATAGGGTGCGGGCTGCGCGCCGCGCATGGCGCGCACGCGCAGCGTGGAGGTCGCGGCGTAGCGCGAAGTGACGTTGACGGCACCCATTGCGCCCTCGCGCTCTATGTACGCGTCGCCTTCGCCGTAGGTGAGCGCGCGTATGTACTGGGCACGCGACGCGGCGGCGTCAAACCAACCTGCGTTGAGCGCATCCCTCGCCTCGCACGCACCGGCATAGCTCCAGCCGTCGCCGGTGTAGCACTCTATCCAGGCGTGATTGTCCTCGCAGTGCGACCAGCGCTTGGCGTATACCTGGCGGCAGGGTATGCCCACGGCGCGGTACGCCATGACGGCGAACGCCGATTCCTCGCCGCAGCGCCCGTGACCGCCGGTAAAGACGCTCAACACGTCGCGCGTGGGCGCGTCGTTGTACTTGTATGTCACATTTGCCATGCAGTAGTAATTCGTAAGAGTTGCAGCCTCGGCGAGCGGCATGTTCCGCAGCGCGGGCGCGAGCTGCGCATAAAACAGCTCCGCACAGCGCACGGGCGGTTCATCGCCGGCGCGCATGGGGAGCGCGTACTCTATGAACAGCTCCAGGGGTATGTCGCGCTGATATGCGAACTCGCGCCGCACGCGCAGCATATGCGCCACATGCGCCGCCACATCGCGCTCCGCCACGCCCAAAGCCCAAGGGCGCGCCGCGCCCCGTATAAGTCTCTCCTCATCCATGGGATGCACGCCTCCTGTCAGCAATTTCCACCTGGCGGGCGGTCAATCCATGCGCGCCCGAAAGAGGGCGCGCGCCGCGCCATAGAGCGCCGCACGGTTGCCGAGCGCCGCCGCGCAGAGCTCCACGTCCCCGTGACTTGGGAGCAGCGCGCGCTTGAGCTCCGGGCGTATTATGTCCACCGCGCCCTCGAGCTCCATTATGGCGCCGCCCAACACCACGCGCTCCGGGTCGAACGTATGTACGATGCAGGCTATGCCCAGCGCCGCCTCCCGCGCCCAGTCGCGCACGGCTCTGCCCGCGCGGGAATCCTCCGCCGCGAGCGCGGAAAAACCCCGCTCGAACAGGTCGCCGGCGCGCTCGAGGAGCGCGCTCGCAGCGGCGTAGGCCGAAAAGCAGCCGCGCCTGCCGCAGCAGCAGAGCTCGCCGCCCGGATGCAGCGTAACATGCCCAATCTCGCCCGCGCCGAAACGTGAACCGCGGTACAGCTCACCGCCGAGTATAAGTGCGCCGCCTATGCTGGTGCCAAAGGCTATCACCGCGCAGTTGCGCGCGCCGCGCGCCGCGCCCAGCCAGAGCTCGCCCAATGCGGCGCAGTTGACGTCGTTTTCGACGTGCGCCGGCACGCCCGTGAGCGCCTCGACATACGCCTTCAGCGCAAAGCCGTCCCCCAGCGGAAGCGCGCCGCTCGCGCGCAGCACCACGCCGTTATCGGAGTCTATGACCCCGGCGCAGCTGAGAGCTACGGCGTCGAATCCGGCCGCATGAGACAGGACGCCGGCGACGCTCTCGAGTATGCCCTCGCGGTTGATGGCGTTCGTGGGCCTGCGCCCGTCAGACACGAGCGCGCCGGACTCGTCCAGAGTGCCGAACTTTATGTAGGTGCCGCCAATGTCGAGACAGAGTACTCTCATAGCGCCAGACGCCCTCTCGTGTTTTGTATGAACCGCGTCAGCGCGTCCGCGTCGCACACGGGATACGCGCCCTCCTCAGGCGGCTCCCCTGTGAAGCCGACTTTAGGGTTGTACGCGCTCGTGGCGTCGTTTCCATGCAAAAAAGCGGATGTGTGCACGCTCCTGCAGCCCGTCTCGCGGATTATGCGGGCGGCGTTATCCGCCCTCACCTTGCCGCAGGGCAGTATTTCCAATGTCGCCGGCGCATAGGCGCGGAGCTGCCGAAGCACGGGTATGCCCCGGACGGCGGTGCTCTCCCCTCCGCTCGTGAGCACGCGCGAAAAGCCCAGCGCGGCTATGGCGTCCAGCGCGGGGCGGAAGTCCTGCCCTATTATCATGTCAAACGCCCTGTGGAATACGCTCTCATGGCCTCCGGTCTCGTCGAGCAGCCGCATACAGGCGCTTACGTCCACGGTTCCGTTTACCCGCAGGCACCCGAACGCCACACCGTCTGCGCCTGCGCGCAGCAGCGCGCGTATGTCCCGCGCCATCACCTCCAGCTCGTCCCGGTCATAGCAGAAGCCGCCCTGCCGCGGGCGAATCATGACTATCACGGGTATGGAGCTGTACTGCTTGACGAACTCTACCGCGCCGACTGAGGGCGTCAGTCCCCCGAGGTGGAGCGATGAGTTGAGCTCTACCCTGTCCGCGCCGCATTTGGCGGCGGTGAGCGCGTCGCCCGCGCTCTGACAGCACACTTCGATAGTTATATCCATATGCGCATCCTCCCGTACGTTTAGGATAGCGGCAAAGCGCCTCAAAGTCAATGAAAGCGCGCGGCGGGCGGCTGCGGATACCCGCTTTTTCCGCTTAGCGCCCGCCAAACGCGCCTAAATCGGGCAAAGACCGCCCCAAAACCGCTTTTTCCTTGCAAACTGGCGTGGGACAATGTAAAATGTATTGGTATACTTGTATGATTATGGAGGTCACTGTGAGCCTGGCCCTTGAAACGAAGAAATTCATCAACTCCCAGTATGTGGGGAGCTACGTCGATATAACGGCGTACTACGCCGACCCGAGCGCCGCGAAGGCGGCCGCCGCAGCAGAGGCCGCCGCTGCGCCCGTGGAGACGGCGCCCGCGGCGGAGGAGGACGTGCCCCCCGCGCAACCGGACGACGCGACGCCCGCCGCGGGCGAAGCCCCCACAGAGGGCGCGCCTTTGGAGGCGGCCGTGCGCGGCGAGGAAACCGTGCGCCTGCACTATGTGGACGAGGGCGAGGGCGAGCCCGTGCTTCTCGTACACGCGCCCGGGCAATCGCTCTACACCTGGCGGGCGCTGTTCCCTGAGCTGGCAAAGCGGTTTAGGGTGATCGCGCTGGATATGCCGGGGCACGGCTACTCCTCGCGGCTGCAGCATGTGGGCTATACGATTCCCGAAATGGCGGACGTGCTCGTCGCCTTCATGGAGCGGTTGGGCATAGTCGGCGCAAATGTCGTCGGGTTCTCAATGGCGAGCGCCTATGTGCTTGAGGCGGCGGCAAAGGCGCCGGAGCGCTTTAGTCGCATAGCGGTGATAAACCCCGGCGGCGTAACGGCGGGCATGCCGCTGTCGATCAGAATGCTGGAGACGCCGCTGTTCGGCTTCGTTTCCGCTACGCTGTTCAATATGCGTACGCTCAATAAGTGCCTCAGTTCATGCCTGTTTGACCTTACCGTGCTCACGCCGGACGTGGAGGAGCAGTACTACGCCACGCTCGCGGATTCGGCTTCGCGCCGCGCGGTGCGCCACTGCTTTGCGCAGTTCTACGAGGAAGACCTGCTGCTTAAGCTGCGCGAGGTCGAGACATTCACGCTGGTGCTGCACTCGACGGAGGACAAATGGCACACGAGCGAGCACGCCGAGCTATATCACGCCGGTCTGCGCAATGCAGTGCGCGCGGAGATCAGAAACGCCGGACACCTCGTCCATGAGGAAAAGCCCGTGCGCGTGGCTGAGACGCTGACCACATTCTTCCCCGGCGGCGCACAAGCGGAAGACTGACGCGCCCTTGAAGCATTGATTGCACTTCATCGACCGCCCCTCCGGGGCGGTCGCGCTGCGCTGCGGAAAACCGCCGGCGCCCCCCCACCCCCCCTCAACGCGGCGCTTCCCGCACAAGCGGGAAGCGCGGGGGCGGGGGCTGGCGCGCTCCGCGCCCGGCGACAAGAAAACCGGCGCTAATCACGCACCGGTTGCATTGACGTTTCCGTCAATCGCCTCTCCGCAATCTGCGGGAGGATGTGAGTTGCAGTTAACGCAACTGTTCTTGGCGGCTATACGCTCGAAGCACAGACGTCACAGTCGCACGCACGCAATGGGCCGCGGTTGTGGCGCAGTGAGCAGGTTCCGCATAGCTTGCTGCCGTTTGTCCGTTCCGACTTGCAGCCGTAGCAGACGATGTCATCCGGAGTCAGAGAAAACGCGCCTTCGCTCAGCTCTCTTGCGAGGCGGGCCTTTAGCGCGTAATCATTCTTTTGCGTGGCAATGTAGACTGCGCAGGTTTCGCAGCACATCCCACAACATGAATCTGTGTTTGTCATCTCAGTGTTCCAGCTTTCTCTGCGTAATTCGTCACGCTCATCAGATCGTGAGGGCGACGGCATTAGGTGCTGCCCAAGGGATAGCGCAGTGTGCGCCGTACTAATGTGAATGCCGCACATGCCAATGACTTCCGGATGGTGACTTGCTCCGCTCGCCCCGGCGGCGTCCATCCTCGTGCAGCAGTGTTGCCGCACGCACCGGCATGTATGTGAGTATATATAAACGCCAGACGGCATTATGTCCGCCACTTACAAACATGAATAGCGTACATCTTTTCAGACTGCTTTTCAAGGGCAAATAACCGTTTCGACAAGAGTCGACTGTAGGATTACAATACATATTGGACAAAGGAAGGGGGCAAGAAGAAAAAGGA
>JAUNBH010000082.1 GCA_030527165.1 Clostridia bacterium | reverse complement strand
CCCCCAACGACTTCCTTCGTGCCTATACTGTCCAACATGTTTGACAAACCTACAAAATAACCGTTTCGACAAGAGTCGACAAAAACATCAGGGTAATGAGGAGAGCATATCGTCGGGCGGGCGGCGGGCGACCTTGACGCAATTAACGCTTTACAGCGGTGAGCGCATGGCATATAATGCGTGGAGTAACGGTAATGGAGGCTGAGAAGTGAAGAAACTGTTTTGGATAGCGGCGATTGCAGTCGTATTGAGCGCGTCAGCGCTGCTCTCGTGTTCACCCGGGTTTATAGAGCCGGAGGCGCTGGAGGAACCCGCCTATGTGTTCATGTCGCTCGTGAGCGAAGGCGAGGCGTACAGATGCGACGACGCCGACGTAGTGGCGACGCTCGCGGAGGGGTACAACTCCCTGCAGCTCGCAGAAGCGCCTGAGGGCGTTACCGCAGAGACGAGCACATTGCTCCGCATAGATTTCTACGATGCGACCCACGCGTTGCTCGGCACATACAGCATAGACAGGACAGGCGTGTGCCACTATGGCGGTTACGATGGGCCCATGTTCCCGATAGAGGGCGGCATAGACTATGATTACGCGTTAGAGGTATATGAAAGCCTGAAGTAATTGTGAGCAATACCGGTGCAAACCAAAGCCCCTCCGCTCTTGCGGAGGGGCTTTTCCGGCCGCGCGCTTTCAGCTCATCAGCTGCCGGCGCATCCGCGCGGCGAACTCCGCTATGCGCTCGTCTACGCGCGCAGCGCGCATGGCGTCGCCGGGGTCGTTGGCCGTCAGCATGAAGGCGAAGCGCGGCGGCAGCATCAGCGTCTTATTGAGGCAGAGCGCGCCGAGCGTCTGTTGGGCGACTATATCGCTGCCGCTGTAACCGGATACCACGACGCTGTAAACGTACTTGTCGTAGAGTGAGTTGTTTACGAGCAGCGCGGTGAGCCGGTTTATGAAGGCCATTATGTTGGCGCTTACGGAGTCGTTGTAATTGGGACAGAGCAGCAACAGCGCGTTTGACTGCAGGAGCGCCGGGAACACCTCGTCGACTATACTTCCGCCGTAGAAACAGCCGTTGCTCTGCGCGAAGTGCGAGCACGTCTTGTACGAGCAGCCGCGGCAGTCGTGTATGCGGCCGTTTTGAAGCGATATTTCCCTTATGCCGAAGTCGCCGTCCAACAGCGCACAGACGCGCTCGCCTATGGCGAGCGTGTTGGACGTGCGCTTCTCCGACGCGTGGAGCATCAGCAGCTCCGGTTGCTCGAACTTGGGCGCGGCAAATGCCGCCAGCCTCTCTGTGAGCTCGCGCGTCAGCTGCAGGTACGCGGTCTCCAAGGGGATCTCCATGCGGCGCGAGAGCGTGCGCAGGTTTTCGAGCGAACCCGTGGCTTCCACCAGCGGCTTGCCGGGGAACAGGCAGCCCGCGCCGTTCGCGGCGAGCGCGAGCATCTGCGCCAGGTGCTTTGTGTACAGCTCCCCCTGCCCGTCTATTATCATTACGGCGGCGCTGCCCTCCATCGCCGATGCGTCGCGGCGCAGCCACAGCAGCAGCTCGTACAGCTCGGAGTCCATACCGTACTCGCCCAGCGACAATGCAAACACGACCTTGCGCGCGCGCAGCGCGCCGGGCGGACACGGCAGCCGGAGGAATTCGCACTCTGTGCCGTACAGCGCGTATTCCAACACGCCTGAGAGGCGGCGGTTAATATTGTTGTGTACTACCAGCAGCGGCTTCATGCGGCGCGCCTCCTTTCGATGATCTGAGATATGCGCGGGGCGGGGCGCGAGCCCGAACGGCTACGCCGTTCGGCGCAGGCGAGCCTGCGCTCGCGGGCGGCAGCCCGCGAGCTCGCGCCCCGGCCCCCGCAGGCTAATACTGTTCACGCGCAAGCGCTGAGAACTCCGCGCAGAGGCGCGCCATGAGTTCAGGGTGCAGCGGCTCGCGGAGCACTTCGCCGCCGCGCGGAGTAACGCGCGCGGTACAGCCGAAGTACGCGCCTCCCATAGGTACGGCGGCATCGTGCCACTCGCCGCGCAGCGTGCGCAGCACGCCGGCGCAGGCGGAGGATATTCCGGGCGCTATGTAGGGCTTGTAGCCAAGCTCGCGCACGCGGAGGTTGGCGTTGACCGCGTCCTGCGTGAGCGACAGCGAGAGCGCGTTGTCGTAACGCTCGCAGGGGTCGTTCGCTATGACGAGGCCGCGCCCGTGCGGGCCGTAAGCGCGCAGCCGCGGCGCGGCTGCGCCGCGGCTGGAGGCGGCGTACAGCGCGCGCGCCCTCATGACGCCGAGCCCGTAGCCGCGCACCTGCTCCGGCAGCAGGCCGTTGAAGTCGAGTTTTCCGTCCGCCGCCGTGTTGGAATCGAGGAACAGCGCGCGCGAGAGCCTGTCGACCGGGTCCGCTATCTGTGCGAACAGCCCGGAGAAGCCGGTTTCGCGCGCGAGCGCACCGTACGCGCGCAGTATGCGGCGGTTGGCGTCAAACTGCGCCATGCGCACGTCGCCGCACGTCTGTGACGCGGGCGGCACCCCGGCGGAGGCGGTAAAGAGCAGCGCATCGCAGTCGAACGCGGCGCGCTCGTCCACCGCGCGAACCTCAGGCAGCTCGCGGCCGTCCGGAGAGAGTATCTGATTCAGCTCCGCCTCGTAGCGCGCGCAGAGCGC
>JAUNBH010000081.1 GCA_030527165.1 Clostridia bacterium | reverse complement strand
CCCAACGACTTCCTTCGTGCCTATACTGTCCAACATGTTTGACAAACCTACATTTTTCCGTCCCGCACGCAATGTGGTATAATAGTGCGTAATGATTTGGAGGTGTCCGTTTATGAAGTGCAGGTATTGTCAGAGCTTTGAGAGCAAGGTCGTCGACACGCGCCCCGCTGACGACGGCATGTCTATACGGCGCAGGCGCGAATGCATTAACTGCGGCCGCAGGTTCACAACTTACGAACGCGTTGAAACCCTCCCCATCATGGTCATAAAGAAGGATGGCAGCCGCGAGCCGTTCGACAGCCAAAAGATACGCGCCGGCATACGGAAGGCGTGCGAAAAACGCCATGTGTCCGCTTCCGACATAGATCAGATAGTCGACGATATAGACAGGGAAGTCAACAACATGCTCGAACAGGAAGTTGAGAGCGACCTCATAGGTGAAATGGTTATGCAGCGGCTAAAGCTGCTCGATGAGGTGGCGTATGTGCGCTTTGCCTCCGTGTACAGGCAGTTTACCGACATCAATACGTTCATGAGCGAAATAAAGAAGCTGCTGGGTGAGAAGCCGTGACGACCAAGGACTATTTATCCGCGCGCACACAGTTCCGCATAGGCTTTGAGCGCCGTCGCTTCGGCGCAGTCGAGATATTGACCGCTCCCGCCCTCAGCGCGTGCGAGGGGGTTATCCATGGCTTTACGACCCGCGCTGGCGGGGTAAGCACCGGTGGCTGCGCTTCATTAAACCTATGCTTCTCGCGCGACGACTCCGAGCAAAACGTGCTCGCGAACTTTGAGATACTCTGCAACAGCGTCGGGCTCGATTTGGCTACCATGGCGCTCGTCAACCACGAACACGGCGCGAATGTGCTCGCCATAGGCGCAGATGCAGGCGGCTGCGGTATTACGCGTCCGCCGCTCGCCTTCTCCGACGGCTTCGTAACCGACGACCCCGGCGTTACGCTGACTACGTCCCACGCGGACTGCAGCGCCTACTTTTTCTTCGACCCGGTCACGCGCAGCATAGGGCTCTGTCACGCCGGCTGGAAGGGGACTCTCGCCCGCATAGGCGCTAATGTCGTAGAGGCAATGCGCGCCGCCTTCGGCGCAAATCCCGCCGATGTCATAGCGTGCGTCGCTCCCTGCATATGCGGCGACTGCTTTGAAGTGGACGAGTCGTTGGGGCTGCGCTTCGTATCCCAATTCGGCGCGGACTGCCTGATTACGCGCAGAGCAAACGGCAAAGCATACCTCGATATAGAGGCTGCGGGCGCGATACAGCTGCTCGAAGCGGGAATATCCCCCGCCAACATAACTCTGATGAACGCCTGTACCTACGAGATGCGGGACGATTTCTTCTCATACAGGCGCGACAAGGGAATTACGGGCTCTATGATAGCTTTCATGAAAGTTTACATTTAGTCTGTTGCCAAATACATTTCGCTTAACTATAATTGATTATGTCATTATAGGGCGCTTGACACAATATGCCAATGCGAGGGAGTTGTATAATGAATCAAAACGCGAGGAGCGATACCGCGAGAATCAACAAAAAGACAGATGCTGCGGCGGCAAAGAAGAAATACTCCGGCGGCAGGAAGAAGACCAAGAGAACTTCCGGCGCGCTCATCGCGGCATGGGTGGTTTTCGGCACGCTCGTGGCCGGACTCGCCGTAGTGCTGACGCTGATGGCGACGCTGACCCCAAGCCAGGCGGAGCTGATGTCATACATGACCACTGGAACGTACTACGAGGGCATTACGGTAGACGGACAGAGCATCGCGGGACTCACATACGACGAGGCGCGAACGATGCTGAACGAATCCGTAAAGGACACCGCGAATCAGATAGACATTGAAGTTAAGGTTGAAACCGGTGTGTGGATGCTCGACGCGGTCGATGTGGGGCTTACAACAAACATCGACAGCATACTCACGGACGCAATGAAGCTCGGCAGGAGCGGGACTTACTTTGACAACATCCGCACGAGGAAGGCGCTCGTCGAATCCGGCACGGATTACACCATAAGCTACTACGCCTCCACTGATTCCATATCCGAGATAGCGCAGTTGATAGGCACCGCCGTCAATACGCCCGCGGTAGACGCCTCGGTGCGGCCCGACACGTCCTCCGATGAGCCCGCGTTCATCTACACAGAGGGCTCAAACGGTTTCGGTGTGAATCTCGATGAGCTCATAGCCGAGATAAAGAACTCAGTCGAGAGCGGCGTGTACGCGACGCAGATAACGCCGGAGCTCGTGTATTACGAGCCCGACATCACCGTTGAGGATATTCAGAGCAACCTGGTCTTGAGAGCTTCGTTTGAGACGAGCTACGGCGGCGCCGCAAGCCTTCACACTTCGGCGCGCATGAGGAATATCCAGAAGGCCGCCCGCATACTGAACGGCTGCGTGGTAGAAGATGGCGCTACGCTGTCATTTAACGAGTACATCGGCCCGCGTTACGAGAAGGACGGTTGGGCGCTCGCTCCCGGCATTGTAAACGGCTCGCGCTATGTCAACCAGGCTGGCGGAGGCATTTGCCAGGTTTCCACGACGCTCTACGGCGCGCTGCTCAAGTGCGGTCCGGAACTCGAGATCGTTGAGCGCAACCGCCATTCGTGGCCGTCGTCTTACACTGACTACGGTCTCGATGCAACTGTGTCCACCGGTGGCCCGGATCTCATCTTCGCGAACAACACCGGTGCTCCC
>JAUNBH010000080.1 GCA_030527165.1 Clostridia bacterium | reverse complement strand
CGCCCGGCTCGCTGTGGATGATCCACGATCCGTCCATCGTCGCCTGGGGCAACGAACGCGACCTGATGGACTCTATCAACTTGCTCAGGGCGTGCAAGGAAAGCATCCTGAACATGTATGGCCGCCGCTGCCGTTGGAATCGCTCGGACATCGCCGCCCTGATGACAGCCACCACATGGATGGACGCGCAATCCGCGCTGAGCTACGGCTTCATCGATGCCATCGCCGACGCATCCAAGTCCGGCGTGCTCCAGAACGCGGAAAAATCACACATCGTCGACAAGGCTGAAGCCGAGAAGAAGGTTCAGGCATGGCTGGATCGCCACAAACCCCAGCTGTCCCGCCCCGTGAAGAACGCATTTCAAAAGCAGGAGGTAAGTCCCGCGCCGGAAGCCTCGCTTTCGGTCGAGGAAAACCCTTCCGCTGAAGACGTTCCATCGCCGGGCGATGATCATACATCAGCTGTATCGCTTGCAGAACGGCGCTGCGCCTCAAATCTTCGATTTGAGCCGTCAGCGGTCGGCAAAGCCGACTTGCGAATCCAGGGATTCGCAACCTCTGAGCAGGCCCCGATGCCCGTGGTTACGGGCGGGACAGCGCCACCGGCTGAGCCGGACGAACCCAATGCCCCGGAGGAGTCCACCACACCCGAGGAACCCTTTGAAGCGCAGGAAACGCCTGCCGTCCCCGAACCGCCGGAGGAAACCGGCATTCCCATCGCCCAGTTGCGAAAGCGACTGGGTTTAATTATGCCCGCAAAGCGGAGCAATTGAGGAGGATACCACAATGAGTAAGATTCTTGACATGCGCCAGAAGCGTAGCGACATCTGGGACAAGGCCAAGGCGTTTCTGGACGCACACACCGCCGAAAACGGCCTGATGAGCGCCGAGGATACCACCGAGTATGAGCGTATGGAGCAGGAGGTCGTTGACCTCGGCCACGCTATCGAGCGTGAGGAACGTGCTGCCGAACTTGAGCGTGAAATGAGCGCGTCTATCAGCCCCAACCTCGCGTCCCGCCCGGAACAACAGCGCGAAGCCAAGAAGGGCGTCGCGTCCGACGCCTATAAGGACGCGTTCTGGAAGCACATGCGCGATCAGGAGCGCCGCAATGCAGAACTGCGCAATGCGCTTCAGGTGGGCGAGCTTTCCGAGGGCGGCTATACCGTTCCCGATGAGTTCGAGCACACGCTGGTGCAGGCGCTGGAAGAGGAAAACATCATGCGCGGTCTTGTGCATGTGATCACCACTTCCTCCGGCGACCGCAAGATTCCGCTGGTCACCAGCAAAGGCGCAGCTTCGTGGGTCGAGGAAGAAGCCGCCATTCCCGAATCTGACGATGCCTTCGGCCAGATTACGCTGTCTGCGCACAAGGTCGGCAGCATGATCCGCATCAGCGAAGAGCTGCTGCACGATTCCGCGTTCGACCTTGCTGCCTATATCACCAGCGAGTTTGCCCGTCGAGTAGGCGCTGCCGAGGAGGAAGCAATCATCACCGGCAATGGCACGCACAAGCCCACGGGTCTTCTGCACGCCACTCTCGGTGCAGAAACCGGTGTGACCGCCGCTGCCGCCGCTGCGATCACTGCCGACGAGTTGATTGATCTCCAGCACAGCCTCAAAGCGGGCTATCGTCGCAAAGCTTGTTGGATTATGAATGATGCTTGCGTCAAGCTGCTGCGCAAGCTCAAGGACGGCAATGGTCAGTTCCTCTGGCAGCCCGGTCTTTTGCTGGGTCAGCCCGATACGCTGCTTAACCAGAAGGTGCTGACCAGCAACTATATGCCGCTGCCCACCGCCGGCAACAAGTCGATCCTCTACGGTGACTACAGCTACTATTGGCTGGCTGACCGCGAGGGTCGCTCGCTCCAGCGCCTGAACGAGTTGTATGCTGCCAACGATCAGATCGGCTTCAAGATCACGCAGCGCGTGGACGGCCGACTGATTCTGCGCGAGGCCGTCAAGTGTCTGGCGATGAAGTCGGCTTAATTTTTGTGGGAGGGTGTGGAATATCACCCTCCCGACTTCCTTAAGGAGGAATCAAAATGGATCATACTACGAGAAACTTCCACGCCCATGGCGGTAACGAATGGGTCATTGGCGGCAAACTGACATTCCTGCCCGGCGCGACAGTCGAAGGCGCGGAGGGCTTGTTTGATACCTCGGAAGGTGCTGAAACGCAACTTCCTTTTATCGCCGATAGCACCGCTACCACGGTTGCAGCGTTACGTGAAGAGTATAACGCGCTTCTCGCCGCACTGAGAAGCGCAGGGCTGATGGCTGCCAGCGCACCCGTCAACGACAATACCGAGCAAACGGAGCCGAACGGCGGTGAATAACGATGGTGGTATCGGTCGATGAAGTCAAGATGCACCTGCGCATCGATCACGACGACGAAGATCCGCTTCTCGAAGGGCTGATCGCTCAGGCACAGGCAGTTGCCGAAGATTACTGTCGCATCGGGTTTGGTGATGAAGCGCCCGAGCCCGTGCGCCTTGCTGTCATGCTCATGATTGCCCATTACTACGAAAACCGCGATAACCCGGATAAGCAGGTGTACATCACCATGCGGATCGCGTTTGAGAATCTGCTGTACCCGTACCGCGATCCCGAAAAAATGTTCTAACGGAGGTGAGTTCGCGTGCGCGGCTACAAAAACTTCGAGGCAAGTCCGCATCCCGGCGACCTCCGGCATCTGGTGGAAATCGGGTACACGGAGAACG